>JAHEZH010000146.1 GCA_023251155.1 Flammeovirgaceae bacterium
GCTGGAGAAAAAGAGAAAAGAAAAAAACACAGGCACTGCCGCCGGAGGTAACGACCACGATCAATACGGTTAATGAAGAACCGTTTATCGCCCTGGGCAAGTATGCTTTTTATGATACACACCGCAGGTTGAAATCAGAAAATGAATCGATCGAGCTTTCGGATAAAGAGTCGCGGCTATTGAAAATATTTGCGCTGCACCCCAACCAGACGGTGGACCGTGACCGGCTATTGAAGGAAGTGTGGGAAGATGATGGGGTATTTGTTGGCCGCAGCCTGGATGTATTTGTATCGAAGCTGCGCAAGAAATTGCAGAACGATCGCAGCCTGCGTATTGCCAACGTACACGGCAAAGGCTATAAGCTGGAGACGGGCATTGAAGAAGCGGCCTGAGCGTGTTTGTCGTTTTTACTCCTCCTTATTGTCGCAAGTGCCCCTCGCCGGAGTTAGATAAAGTCATCTATCTTTGACTTCATCAAAACCGCTTAACCTATGACTATTCTCATCACCATCCTGCTTGTGCTGGCAGGGCTCATTGCGCTGGTACTCCTGGTGGCACTCTTCACCAGAAAGGCGTATGGCATTAGCCGCTCCATTGTTATCGCTAAACCCAGGCACGAGGTGTTTGACTACATCCGTTATCTGAAAAATCAGAAAGAATACAGTAAGTGGGTGATGACCGATCCTGCCAAGAAAGAAGAGTTCAGAGGTACGGATGGACAAGTGGGTGGTGTGTATTACTGGAATGGCAATCAGAAAGCAGGCGAAGGCGAACAGGAGATTACGGCCCTGAAAGAACATGAGCGCATCGATATCGAAGTGCGGTTTATAAGACCTTTTGCTGGGCTTGCCACTACTCCTTTTGTTTTGGAAACAGCAGGTGATGATCAGACCAGAGTGACCTGGGGCATGAACAGTGCCATGAAGTACCCCATGAATATCATGCTGCTGATTGTAAACATAGAGAAGATGCTGGGCGCTGACCTGGACATCAGCCTCAGTAACCTCAAACGCATTCTGGAAACAGGTAAATAGATTGGCAGGGCAGATCGTACAGGATAAACTCCATCGGTGTACATTTGTGCGATGGGTGACTAAGTTTCATCCATCATCCATTACATTTATCGCATGATGGCCACCATTCCATTGCTTCATGCCTTACTTCCGTTTCAACAGCTATTGAATAGCGTGAGCAAGCAGCTGCCGGTCAAAAGTGCAGGCTCCGTTTCCTTGAGTTATTCTACCATTAAACTGAAGCTGGCCGGTACGGAAGCTAATTCTCCGGCGCTTTATTTTCAGTGTGTTTTTCAGATACAACAGCCGCAGGTAAAACTGGTCAATGTATATGTGGAGCAGAAGGATAAACAGGATGAACTTACTTTCGTAGTCAATGCACATCTTCCTGATCTTTCCTTCCCCGCAAACAAAGGTGGAGCCACCTATACGCCGGCAGTGATACGCTATCTCTCCATGGCCGATGCCATCGCCCGGCAAGGGTATCAATGTTCTTCCGGTGATGATTACCGCCCGGGGTATTACAGTGAAATCATGATCGGAGAAACGCAACTGACATTAAAGCAAATCAACCGCTACAACTCCCGCTCCCTCGATCATCACACCGACTATCACCTGCGTGAACTGGAATTTCATATTCCATTATCACCGGGTGAGCTGAAGTTCGGTTTTGAAGAGGAAGCGATTGGCGAGATGAAGGTTCGTTTCACGGATCGTTCGTCACCCAACAACACGATCTGTGGAGATCGTATCCGCGCACAAATCGAAGTAGAAAAGCAGCGTTTCGCGCAGAGTTAGTCCTTCCTCCATTTCCTTCGGTACATCATTTTCCTTCTTTTTTGCATGAAAAGGAGGGTAGAATCTCATAAAACTAAATCCATTAGTAATTGTTAAAGTAATTAGTAAGTCGATTACTTTTAATTTCTGAGGACAATTACTGAATGGAGAACTGGGATAGAATACGTGAGAAGTTGCAGATACTGGCGGATGCGGCCAAGTACGATGTTTCCTGTTCATCGAGCGGAAGCAAGCGGGCCAATACAGAAAAAGGATTGGGTAATACCACGGGTATGGGCATCTGCCACAGCTATACCGAAGACGGACGTTGTGTATCGCTATTGAAAATACTGCTTACCAATTATTGCATTTATGATTGTGCCTATTGCGTATCGCGCAAGAGCAACGATATCAAGCGTGCCGGTTTCACCGTAGAGGAAGTCGTTGCGCTGACGATCAACTTTTACAGGCGCAATTACATTGAAGGCCTTTTCTTAAGCTCCGGTATCTTCAAGAATGCAGACTATACCATGGAGCGATTGGTGCGCGTGGCAAAGAAGTTGAGAACCGAACATCGGTTTAACGGATACATTCATTTGAAAACCATTCCGGGAGCAAGCGATGAACTGATGAACGAAGCAGCCCTGTATGCTGACCGGCTCAGTGTAAACATTGAACTGCCTACCGAAACCAGTTTGAAACAGCTGGCTCCGGAAAAAAATTACCACGACATCATGAAGCCGATGGCTTATCTGCAACAAGGCATAACGGCCCGTGTAGAAGAAAAGCAAGGCGTATATAAAGCACCGGCTTTCGCACCTGCCGGGCAAAGTACCCAAATCGTGATCGGTGCCACACCGGAAACAGATCAGCACATCATGACCCTGGCCGATACGTTGTATAAAAACTTCAAACTGAAGCGCGTGTATTACTCCGGGTATGTGCCCATCACTTCGTCTGACCACCGCCTGCCCGTAATAGGTACACCCGTGCCGCAGATTCGCGAGAACAGATTGTACCAGGCCGATTGGCTTACGCGATTCTATTCTTTCTCTGTGGAAGAGTTGGTTGATCAGCATCATCCGCAACTTGATCTGGATATTGATCCCAAGTTAAGCTGGGCATTGCGCAACCCACACTGCTTCCCCATTGATATCAATAAGGCCGACTATCACCTGATCCTTCGCATACCCGGAATAGGAGTGGGCTCCGCGCTGAAGATCAGAGAGGCGCGAAAGTTCAGAAAGCTGTCGTGGGAGCATCTGAAAAAAATAGGAGTGGCATTCAATCGGGCAAAGTATTTCATCACCTGCGATAGTGCCACTCATTTTCATCGGGATATGAACCCCGATGCGTTACGCCATCAATTACTCGCGCAAAGCAAATATGCGAAAGGGCTGTCGTCACAAATGAGCTTGTTTCAATGATGACACAATTGATCTATGATGGTACGTTGTGGGGACTGCTCACAGTGATATTCGAGGCGTATGAACGCAGGCTGGAGCAGGTACGCATTCTGAAAACAGGAACCGCACATCCGGATATTTTTGGAACGTCATTGCTGATTATTTCTGATCCGGTAAAAGCGGCACGGGTATGGAAAGGCCTGAAGGAAAAACTCTCGGCCAGTGCGTTGCATCAATTCTATTCCTGCTATTTGTCCGAGCTGCCGCAGATCGAAGATACGCTGCTGGCTTTTACACGCCATGTGTTTGCCTCAAAGCAAAATAGTGAAAAAGATTTTGGTCATGAGGCTACGCTCACGCTTTCCAAAGTGGGTCGTATGGTGCACCGCGAGAAACACCGCATGGAGGCGTTTGTCCGTTTTCAGCGCTGGGCCGATGATGTTTACTTTGCGATAGTCGCTCCCGATTATAATGTGCTTCCGCTCATCGTACCGCACTTTAAAAACAGGTATGGCGATCAGCGCTGGATTATTTATGACCAGCGCAGAAAATATGGTATCCATTACGATCCGGAAACAGGTAAGGTCAGCGAGATTGAATTGGAGTTAACCGAAAATCCACTTACCCCTTCCGCTGAAGTGCTGCACGCGGAAGAAAAGAACTATCAGATGCTTTGGCAGGACTATTTCAGCCATGTGAATATTGCAGCGCGCAAAAACAAGAAACTCCATCTGCGTCATGTGCCCATGCGCTATTGGAAACACCTTACCGAAAAACAACCCGGTTAGAAGTGCAAGCCACCGATGGCACAGCGATACACCGATTGGTTGTATCCGTGTTCATCGGTGGCTGTTGACCTTAGTTAGTTTCCGTATACTTTTTGAAATTATCAAGTATCGCCTGCCATCCACCACGCTGCATCTCTATGGGGTTTTCTTTTTCAGGATTAAAGGTCTCAACCACTTTCGTTTCATTGCCCATGGCGGTAAAAGTGATCTTCACTTTTCGTCCATCACCTAAACCATATTCAATTACTTTCTTGGGTTCTACATGGCTGTACACTCCTTCAAAGTCAAAGCTGAAACTGCCGTCTTTGGCTGCCATGGTCGTTTTGAATTTTCCTCCGGTGCGTGCATCATTTTCAGCATACGGTGCATGCCAGTCGGGTGAAGCGAAAGCCCATTGGGTAATGTGTTTGGGTTCTGACCAGTAGGCCCATACTTTTTCTACCGGTGCTTTTACGGTAGCTTCAATGGTGATCGGTGTTGGTGTTTCCATGTGCTTTTATTTTTTGTGTTCGTTTTAATTGCTGCTACAAACATAGCAGGGCACAGTGGCTTATCCCCTGTCTCACCCCGACAAAATCAGGGGCTGATCACGACAACGTCATTTCTTTGCAGAGGAGGAATATTCTAAGTAGTGCTTGGTTTGATTGATCGGAGTGGATCGGGTTTGTAATAAGGTTGCTTCTTTTATTGTACGGGATGGCCTCGCTCCTTACAATGAATGGTGCCTGTTGCGATGAGCGGTAACTTCAACGTACAGTGTTCCGTTCAACTCAGGAACATCGGCCCCGCATACATGGAACTGCACCAGACTATTGTTAACGCCAGAAGAAGAAAGGGACTTACACAGGAAGAGCTGGCCGAGCGGACCGGTGTAACCGCGCGCACCATTCAGCGCATTGAAAGCGGAGATGGCACTCCGCGCCAGTACACATTGAAGGCGATAGCCAGTGCGTTGGATTTAGCCTACGATGAATTGATCGTAACGTCATTGCCAATCGAAACGGGAACTCCTGCACTGCTGCAAAATGAGGCAACCGAACAGGAAGATACGCGGCATTTTCTGCGCCTGCTATGCCTCTCCTGTTTTAGCTATCTGGTGGTGCCCTTCCTCCATTTTCTTATTCCTGCCTACCTGCTGAAACGAAAAGGAGCGACCAACCCTGCCGTGGTAGCCCGGTCAAAAACGATCATTCTGAGTCAGATTCATTGGCTCATCGCACTACACGGGGTGATGCTGCTGACGTTCATCGTCAACTACCTGCTGGCCGCATCGGGCCAAGGTTTTTATATCAACTACCTGCACCCGGTCTTCGTGTTTTATACGCTCAACATGGTCGTGTTACTGGTGCAGTACTTTCGTGTAACCCAATTGCCCGCAGCCGATAGGGTGGCGGTGTAAAACACCTTTATCGTTACTGTTTCGTGGCAATGTCGTGTGCCTGTCGGGCTTCGGCGTAGGTGCTGCCTGTAGCTTTGCGGCTCACGTAATGCCTACCCAATGCAAACTACTTTCATTCCGTTTTCCGTTCTTTTTTATTGTTATCTCTTTCTTCATGGTGTCACTGGCCTGGCGCAGACCCTGCCCATTACTCCTACCAATCAACTGAAACTGCCTGTCGCTGATTACGAGATTAATTTCCGTTGGCAGGGCGATACACTCAACACCGTGTGGGAGCCGTATGCAAGCCTGCTCATACCGGTGCAGCTGCCTCATTGTCCCCACGTATTTTACATGCAGTTCGATTCAGGTTCCCCTTACTCGCTGTTCTATCGCAATAAGCTGAAAGCCATTCAGCAGCGCTATGCAAAAACGTTTATGCGTGGCGATTCGCTGACCACACTCAGGGATTTCACCTTCAGGGCAGGAGGCCATTCCATTGTTGCTACCGAGATGATCGTAAAACAATTTGACGACACGGGTGTGAACTGGAAAAAGAACAGCATTGAAATCATCGGCACCATCGGTATGGACTTTATCGATAATAAAATATTGGTGATGGATTATCCTGCAAGGAAATTAACTATCGGAGCTGCCATCCCTGCAAGTCTGGCTACTCAGCTCACCACATTTGATTTCCATTATGCCGGCAAACGCATATTGTTACCCGCACAGATCAAAGGCAGGAAAACCATTCTCTATTTTGATACCGGATCAAGTGCGTTTGAATTACTTACCGACCAGGAGACCAGTACCGCACTGGCACTACCGGGCAGCACCCCTGCCCGCTATCCGGTAAAGTCATGGGGAAAAACACTTACCGCCAACACTCTTGCCAGCCGCGACAGTATCACACTTGCTGCAGAAAAATTACCACTGCACCACGTTACCTATATGGAGGGCGTGAGCGATGTACAGATAAAGCAAATGAGGCAGATGAGTATCGGAGGAATGACCGGCAATAAACTTTTCCGGCACAGCATTCTGGTAATCGATACGAAGAACAGGAAGTTTGGGGTGGTCCGAAAGAAGTAATGGCGAGTCATCGCTCTGGCATGAATGACCGTTCTTCGATGGCGGTCACTTGCGATGAATTTGTTTGAACATGCCGCATGCCTGGGTCAATCCGAATTGCTTGTAGAAGCCGGCGAGTTGATCACCGGTAAACAGACCGATGGTGGATTTATCAGGGACATTTTTTTCGGCCCACTGCATGATGGCATCCATCATGGCCGTGCCAATGCGTTGGTGCTGCCAGCGCGGATGGACCATCACGTCTTTCACATAATAGAAGCTGACACCATCACCCATTAGTAGTGCACAACCGACAATCTCTTTAGTAGGCTGATGCTGGGCTACCACCGCGAAAGCAGTAGACGTTAATTGTTTCTTTACTTCCCTTCCTTCGCCCGGTACCCAGCCAACAGCATCCATCAGCCTGTTGAAGTCTTTTAATGAAGGCGCCTTCGCCAGGATTTTGATTTCAGAAGCAAGTGCTTTTTCTCCTATGAGGTCGCTGGAATAGGGTGCGGAAAAATGAATGGAGTAGCCGTTATTGTCTTCAAGTGTATATTCATGATGCCCCCACGGTTTTGATTCCAGCGGAGCTACGATGTTTGCTTTTCGTTGCTGATGAAGTTCGTAGAGCGAATGAATATTACGTGCACGAATCCACACCGATTGCCCTTTACACTGCTGGGCAAGTTCGGCGTTCTGGGCAAACTGCATAAACGTACCACCTTGCCATGACACACCACCGTGATTAGGCGGATCTCCGTAGAACCACCGGTCGGGAAAGCCGATGATGTCCTGCCAGTAAGCAATGGTTTCCATCACATTGCTTACGGCAAGAACAGGCTCAACATGAGAAAGTAAAGGTCGGTGATTCAGGTTATCCTCCATGCCATCAAAAGTATACGCAGCGAAGATAGGTTTTATTCATCATCCTGCTTTGCCTTTGTCTGTGAGACGGGTTTTTCGCATTTGCTTGATCGTGATTAACCTTTGTACCGGTTACGATGTCGTTGTGCTTCACGCGAAATACGACCGGCCTGTTTATTCATCCGTCTTTGATCATCCGCATTGATTTCAAATCGTCTTTGCTCACGTACCAACTTAAGATAGCTTTCGTACACTTTTTTGTCCAGCTCACCGCGATGCACCGCTTCCCGCACGGCACATTCTTTTTCATGAATGTGCTGACAATCCCTGAAGCGGCATTCATTGGCAAACCGGGCAATAGCAGGGAAAAGTGAATCAGTATTTCCGTTCTCTTCCCATGTAAGCCCGAACTCGCGCATGCCCGGAGTATCGATCAGTAAGCTTCCATTGGGAAGTAGAAACAGATCACGTGTGGTGGTCGTATGTCTTCCCTTACTATTGGCAGTACTGACAGGGCTCACCTCTTGTGTAGAGCTTCCCATTAATGCATTCAGTAACGTGCTTTTGCCTACACCCGATGATCCGATCAGAATGTACGTCTTCTGTTTTTGCAGCAACGTATCACGAAGTTCATCCAGCCCTACCCCTGTAAGTGTACTGCAGAAGTGTACAGGGCAGCTGCGTTGAAGCTTTCGTATTTCATACGCGTAAGGGGTATGATCCTGAATCAGGTCTGCTTTGCTGAGAATAATCACGGGCTGAATGCTGCACGCGGCAAGCTGCACCAGGTAGCGCTCCAGACGCATCAGGTTGAAATTGCGATCAAGACTTTGTACGACCAGTGCATAATCGATGTTCGCAGCAAGCAATTGCTTTTCTGTTTTTGCACCGGGCGCTTTTCTGCTGAGTTCATTCCTGCGCGGAAGCACATCGATGATGTATCCGGGCGAATCATGATCAATGAAGGTTACCCAATCACCTACCTTAGGTAATTCTTCCGGTGATGCTCCATGTAATAACCTGCCCGAAAGCGTGGCCTCCTGCTCACCCTGCCCGGTGAATAGAGCATACGTGAATCCCTGTATGGAAATGATGCGGCCGATCGTTAACTCTTGTTTTGTATTTTGAATGGGCTGAAAGAAATGATCCCAGCCATAGTCTGCTAATGATGTCATTTGAAAAAAATGAATTATGAGAGCACTTGCGGTACATAGCGATGCAACGCAACGCTCATCGTGTTTAATAAATACGACAGAGAGAAGATGAATTACAGAATGGCTTTCAGAAAAAGGATTCTGTAATTATGCGGCCACACTTCCGGCCTTGGGGCGATATGTAGATGAGAAGGTAATCACCGCCACAAAGTAGCAAAAGTTTGATCACATTTAAAAAGAAGTTAAACTTTTGTCGTGCAATGGCTGTTCCCAAAGGACAAATGAGAACCACGTAAGTAATGGCAAGGATATTAATAACAGGATCGGCGGATGGACTTGGATTGCTGGCTTCGAAGCATTTGATCCAACAAGGCCATGAAGTAATACTGCATGCGCGCAACAAAGAACGGGCACAGGCAACACTCAGCCAGCTGCCGGAAGCAAAGCATCTTCTGATAGGTGATTTGTCGAGCATGGAAGAGACCAAAAAACTGGCAGGTGAAGTGAATGCATTGGGTAGATTGGATGCCGTGATTCATAACGCAGGAGTGTATCAGGCATCGGGGAAGACGATCTTTGCAGTAAACACACTGGCTCCTTACATTCTTACCAGCTTGATCGGGCGCCCCGGTCGATTGATTTACTTAAGCTCGGGCATGCACCGATCCGGTACGTGGAATCCGGATAAAATAAAAGGGGACATGGACCGGGTAAGCTATTCGGATTCAAAGCTGCATGTGCTGATGTTGAGTAAAGCAGTGGCGCGTAAATGGACGGATGTATATTCCAACTCCGTAGACCCCGGTTGGGTTCCTACGAAGATGGGAGGTAAAGGTGCTCCCGATGATCTTCAGAAAGGATATGAAACACAGGCATGGCTGGCAGTGAGCAATGATAGTAAGGCGTTGGTAACCGGGCAGTACTTCCATCATCAACGTCAGGATAAGTATCACAAGCAAGCCGATGAAGTAGCCTCACAAGAACGACTGCTCAACGTATGCGAAGAAATAACCGGAGTGGTGTTTCCATTCTAAATGTGAGTTACTAATAATAGCAGACTGTAGATTACCGTTATCGAACACGTTTTTTGAAAATCTGGTCAATTTCAAGCAATTAGGAGTTCGATCATTTTGAGTTTTAGTTGTTGTTAAACTCTACCCGCTTTGAAAATAGAATTGAATACCTAGTCCTCCATTACTTTCCACCTGGAGTGAATCAATTCGCTATACCGTTTCTTATACTCATCGGGTAAAAAACTTATCTCAATCAATTCATCAAAACACTTCTTAAAATTTAGCTGACGGGTTATGATTTTATCTGCGGCTAACGGATTTATATTTAGTTTAGAAGCGAACTCTAAAAAATCCTTTTTACGAATGTTGTTTTTCTTTCCATTCAGGTGCATGGCCATTTGTTCCTTGTCATCGGGCATAGCAAGTGTTGTGCATAGCAGGTCATAAGCTGGAGCCAGTCTGTACTGATTGTCATTGCTTTTGATAATGGAAAAATTCTTCAGGTGCATGTCGGCATTCCCTGTCAGGAAAGCAAAAAGGGTTAGCTCAAAATAAAACTGTACATCAAGTCCTGGTGTAGAAGAATTCTTTGCGATCACCTTTCCTGCTTTCTCCATCGTACTGTTATACTTACTAGTTCCAGTGCTCGGTAGTTCGCTAAGCTGGCACAAGTCTTCCGTCGGTATTCTACTACGTTCGGTTCGATCAAATCGTTTTGTGATATAAGCAAGACTTCCGTTGCTGGTACGGATGAGACTATGCTCGGCCGTCCTGATCCCGGCAAGTTCAGCCAGCTTCATGGTGAGATCTTCATTCTCTGGTAAGTGCTTAAAACCGTTAGATTGTGGCTTAAGAATATAATTGCCCCACAGGCCTACGACCGTTAACCTTGATTTTTTCGGATCATTTTTGTTTTCCTGAAGCGTAAGAGAAAGCTTCGGCTGAACACCTGGAATGGTAATCCGGAGCTTAACGATTTCCTTGGCCATTTCTTCAAGGCCTTTTTCATCTATTGAGAGTAGTGGCGGAGTAGTACGGCCATAAAATGCTTTGCTGCATTTTGCATGGTATTCAGAAGCAGCGTCTGCGTCTAATTCCTGATAGCAGTATAAACATCTCTTCTTTTCCATTGCTGTTTTATTCTTCGTTGCGTATCACACCCACTGCACCTATGCAGTCTTTGCACACCGTAAGTAATAATTCCATTCTGTCTTTCTCATTTAGTTTCCAGTTTTTAACGGTAATATCCAGAAGCCATCCTTCAGGAATAAGACCGTCAAAAAACGGAATCAGGTTTCTATCGTCATGATAAACATATTCGCGTACGGGTAGTGTCTGACTCACCGGACCATATATAGGATTGGCGACATAGTCAGGCAGATATTGGAACCAATACCCCTCTTCATCCTGCCATATATCTCCAACGGGTTTATCGTGAAGTAAGACTTTTCCTGATTTGCTCATGCTTGAGTAGTTCTATGTTATCAATATCCCGTTGTTGTATTATTTCCACCAAGGAATCATCCTCCTTATTTGTCCATTCCAGGATATTAGGAAAGGGCACTATTTTCCAGGCTATAATACTGCCGCGTTCGTTTCTTATTTCCTTAACCAGAAATCCGGATATCTTCCTTCGGTCTTTGAGCGCGATTTCAACAGGTTTATCCTTATAAGAAAACCAGAGCTGGTAAGGGTCAATAGAATCTGCTACCGGAGCCATTCTGTAACCGAATAGCGCAACAACCTTTTCTACTTTATCCAGGCGAAGGGATGACTTTCCCTGTTCTATGTCTCTGATAAAATGAATCCCTACACCCGTCTTTTCAGCCAGCATTTCCTGGGTTAAACGGAGCTTCTCCCGGTTATATTTAACAAAAGCAGCTAAAGAACTGGTAGTATCCATATACTAATTAAGTATAAATTCGTAATAAAAATACCATATTATACGAAATCGGTATATTAAAATTTATAATAATTATATTTATACAAATTATGTATATATAATGCCAATATGGTCAATGCTAAACAAAAGTATGTACGGTTAACTCGTCAAAGTTATTTTAGATCAAAAAGACGATTTTTAGCCCAAAAAGAGGCAAAACCAAAACCAGAAATAATGGTGGTCAAAATTGCCGAACAATCTTAAATCAAGTAAGGGTGAGGTGATGGGTGTTCGCGATGGGATGATCGCCAATACAGAAATTATCACTGAGGATTTAACACTGACTGAACGGGATATTTCAGAATATTATTAAGGTAGTTAGCTAGATAATAAATGGAAATTGAAACATGAAACGAGGTGCGAGATTATCATTTTCTGTGTATTTGTTTTTCCTCTTTACTGGTTGCACCTCGGGGCAAAATGAGAAGACAGTAAGTGGTCTAACCGATGAGCAGATTGTTAAAAGATATCTGGAGAACGGTGCGTGGAAGCTGCGCTATTTTTCGAGCGATTATCAAATCTATCTGGATTCCGCAATCGCAGCAAATCCAAAATTTGCATATCTCTATCAGCAGAAATCCATGCCTTACTTCAAACAAGGTAAATATGAAGTAGGCCTTCGGATTTTAGATAAAGCCGTTGAGCTTGATCCGAAATCGCATATTGACTATCGTGCATTTATAAAATGCATTTTTGCTAAAACCTACGAAAATGCGATAAAGGACTTTGAAGTGTCCAAAAAGGTGAAAGGTGAAAATGGTTTTGTTATGGATCACTCCTATAATTTTTACATAGGCTTGTGTCACCTTCAATTAGGTGAATATAAGAAAGCGGTAAACTTTTTGGAGCAGAGCATTGACTACACCCGAATGCGAAATGGAGAAGATTGGATTCACTTTCTTGATGTATTTTATGCAGGTATTGCGTGCCAGGAAATGGGCATGGATGCTAAAGCCATTTCGTATTTCGATAAAAGTTTAAAACTGTATCCTAATTTTTCCGACGCAGAATATTACAAGGCGATATCATTATTCCGCACGTCTCAAGCTGAGAAGGCAGAAGAGCTACTCAATCATTCTGAAGTTGATTTTAAGAAAGGGTACACCATAAATGAGGCTAATGCGGTTTACGAGTTTTATCCCTATCAGCTAAAACAATTCTACATTGACATGTTGCGCCTTACAAAAAGATAGTGTTATTTCAGGAAAAGTCAGGTGGTAACTATAAGAAGTTATCTTGATTTAGTCAAAGACATCAGATCGGTGAAGCCACTCATCAATAAAAAATTCGTACTGGAGAAGTTTCAAGGTAAAGGAGGATGGACCTTTGTGCGCTTGCCCGAGTTAAGGAAAGATATAAAGGCATCCCCCCGAAGTATTAAAGTGAAGGGCACCATTGACGGCTTTGTGATACGTCAATACCATCTCATGCCCATGGGTGATGGTAATCTGTTTCTACCCGTTCGTGCGGAAATCAGGAAGAAGATTATGAAAGAAGCGGGAGACGATGTGCAGGTTATTCTCTACGCAGATAAGGATGTGCTGGAGGTACCTGATGAATTATTGAGTTGCCTGGAGGATGAACCGGCCGCGCTGAAGTTTTTCAATTCATTGTCCGAGAGTGAAAAGAAGTATTACGTTCGATGGATCTATGGGGCAAAGAAAGAAGAGACGAAGATCAGTCGTTTGGCGAAGGCGGTTGACCGCCTGGCCCAAGGCCTGAAATTGTATGAAAATAGTCCCGGGAAAGACCAGCGATAAAATCAAAACCGCAGCAGGATTAGTTTGCGTAATGAACATTGAATAGGTTTGGTACTCAAAACGGCCGTGCCCTATGCGATCCCTTTCTGTTCTCGTTTTCTTTCTGATCACAAGTCAGTTTACTCTGGCACAGCACGCACAGATAAACGGTCATCTGCCTGCTTCTGCCTCCGGCAAGACGCTCGTGCTCACACTCATGAATTATGAAACCCGCAAGGACAAGCCCGTACAGGAAGTGAAAGCGGACAAGACCGGTGCTTTTGCATTCACGGTGTTGCTGAAGGAGCCGGCCATTTACCACCTGAGTGTGAGTGACTCCAGCTTGTTGCATTTGTTGGTGAAGCCCGGTGATGCCATTGACCTTCGCCTGGCAAAAGCCGCCATCACAAGCAAAGGATCTGCCGACACTCAATATTTGATTGACTATGAAGCCAACCGCAAGAACGTATTTAAGAAATGGCTTCAGCCCACTTACGATTCCTCTTCGGCTGCAGTGAAAAGTGGCAATAAAGAGAGAATTGAATACTGGAATGTAGAACATGAGATGGCTTCCGAAAATTATAAAGCGGAACTGGCCGAATGGGTAAAGCAGCCGTTCTTTATTAATTCGTTAGCGGCAGTGCATCATAGTATGCGCTGGCATGCGGATAATGATCTGGCGTTGATGGATACGATGGTGAACATCTTTGAGCGTAAGTATCCGAAGTATGAACTGACGCGGCAGCTGGTAAGTAAAGTGAACAGCACAAAGCGTATTGCTATCGGTGCGATGGCTCCTGAATTTCAGTCAAAGAACACCGAAGGAAAAGTAATCAGTCTGAAATCGTATCGCGGGCAATATACACTGGTTGATTTCTGGGCATCGTGGTGCGGGCCTTGTCGCCAGGAGAGCCCCACGCTGGTCAGGCTGTATGCTGCGAATCACGAAAAAGGATTTACAATTCTCAGTGTTTCCATCGACACGAGTGAAGACAAATGGAAAGGGGCCATAAAGAAAGATGGCTACCGGTGGGAAAATGTTTCCGAACTCAATGGCTACGCCTCGGCCACAGCGGCCTTATATAATGTGTCGGCTATTCCGAATAGTTTTTTGTTGGATAAAGAAGGCCGTATCATCGCCAAAAATCTGCGCGGCAAGAATCTTGAGAACAAGCTGATCGAGTTGCTGGGCAAATAGTCACCTGCAATAAACTCCGTTAATCACCGGAATGGGTAAACCGCTATTGAACTAACGCGCGTTCAACGGCTGAAGGGGTACTTTTGCCGGGTTGAAATCCGTTTCCGGGGGGAGGTGAAATCGCATTATTCGGCCTTACTATATCGATTGAAATTTAATCCGCGCACAGGAAAATAGGATTGAACGGACAGCCTGTTATTTTTGCACTGCTTTTGGCCAGCTGGTCAATATTATTCACACACTAAAATAATTATGTCAAAGGTTCTTAACTACACCGAAGCGAAAGCGATTTTCAATGACGCAAAAGCAAGACAATATGCGCTGCCTGCTGTAAACGTTACCAACTCCAACACCATCAACGCAAGTCTGGAGACGGCCAAGTCCGTGAACTCACCGATCATTATCCAGTTCTCGAATGGTGGCGCGAGTTTCTTTG
>JAHEZH010000034.1 GCA_023251155.1 Flammeovirgaceae bacterium
TCCTACGCTGGCCGATTTAAGGAATGATAAGATCACTTATCTGGCCGATTCATTGCGAATTTCAGATTCCTTGACGAGAGTGAATGCAGCCGGTGTAGTTAACTATGCGATTAACGTTGTATCAGGATCAACGTCTTCCATCTACTCCAATTACAATGGTGTAGGTCGTTCTCAAGGCAACAAAGCAGTGGTTGCTGACGCTATCGTTACCATCAGCCAGTTTGGAAAGATAGTAAAGGATACGACCGATGCTTCAGGTATGGTTGTGTTTAACGGATTTTTCCGAAGTGCCGTAAATGTTACTATCGAGAAGGCTGGTTTTACTACAGTGAGCTATATCTCTGCCGTGAGCATTTCTGACTCTACCGAGAATAACTCAATCAGTTTTGTAGGTAATATCATTCCTATTTTTGAAACCACAGGCGCAAATACAGCGACTATCTCTGGTAAAGCCACCATTCAAACTGATCTTACTAATAAAACACGTGAGCTTGTGCCAGATGGAACAACCATTTCTGCTTCCATTGATGCAACCAATGGTTCTAATTTTGCCAATCGTTTCCTTACTGATGATCTGGTCAATGGTATGGCTTACTCCAATACTACTATTTTGTATGCAGGCGAAATTCTACAAGCTGCTTACAGCACCGGAATTATTGGAACTGTAACAAATGGTAATTATACAATCACGGTTCCTTCAGCGATTGATGGGTTGCCATTGAACCTACACTACTCAGAAATTGCTGCTGATCAGAAACTGTTTGAGCAAACAGGTGTAATCCCTGGTGACCGCATTGCTACTTACCGAACGCTTTTCATGCCTGATAATTCATTGAACTTGTCTCCTATTCCTGCTGGCTCTCCGATAACCATTACGATTGAATCGGTCACCTCCCCGGCTACCGCTACGGCTACCGTTACTGCTGGAGCTGTTAGTGCTATTACAGTAGGTGCACAAGGTTCCGGTTACACGGGCGCTCCTATTGTGCAGATCACAGGCGGTGGTGGTGGCACCGGTGCAACAGCCACTGCTGTGTTGACAGATGGCCGTGTTACAGCGATCAACGTTACTTCTGGGGGTACAGGATATACCAGTGCCCCAGTAATCACTTTGATTTCCGGGTCTAGTGCTACTGCATTTGCATCAGTAACGGATGGAGCCATTTCTGCTATTACTGTATCGGATGGTGGATTCAACTACACTGCTGCTCCGCGTGTTATCATTACTGCTGCTTTTGGTGGTGGTGCCACAGGTACTGCAACTGTAGCTGGTGGAAAAGTGACAGGTATCACTGTTAATGCCGGGGGTGCAGGATATCTTGATGGCAATACTCCAGGGGTAGGTGGTCAGGAAGGGTTTACAGCTACCAAGGGTTCTTATATTGAACCGAAGACAGGTTTGAAATATATCAATGACCTGCATTATGGAACTGGTGCACGCCAGCCTAACTAATCAGTTTATTTCTTTTAAAGAAGAGACTACCGAAAGGTGGTCTCTTTTTTTTATTTTAATCATCCGTTCTTTTAAACTCAAAACACTTTCTGCACATTTGTATTTAAATAAGTGAATACTTCAAAGACCATGAAGCTGTTATTCTGACACCACTACACTATGCCTGTCTGCATTCGCAGATGTAGTTGGAATCTTATTGTATCCGATAAGTGTCATTTCTCTTTCTAAAGGTGCTCGGTTATTATTCTTAATTTCATTTCTCTATTTGTTTTATATGAAGACTTCCACTAAAAAAACTTCACTGTTTTCCTTATTTAAGGAAGCCGTGCTGGGTAGCGAGCAGGATTTTACCAAGGGCAGTATCAACAAGGCGATTTTTCTGTTGTCTGTTCCCATGATACTGGAAATGGCCATGGAATCGGTATTTGCTGTGGTGGATATCTACTTTGTAGGAAAGCTGCATAGCAATGAAGCGGTAGCGGCCGTAGGTGCCACTGAATTAATACTGACCATCATTTACTCGGTAGCCATGGGGTTGAGTATGGGGGCTACTGCCATGGTGGCACGCAGGGTAGGTGAGAAGGATACCGAAGGAGCTACCGTGGCGGCCACGCAAGCACTGTATCTCGGTCTGGCATCTATCGCCGTATTTACTCTCGTTGGTGTGTTTTACTATGAAGAATTGTTGCGTTTGCTGGGGGCTTCGGAAGAAGTAATTGCCGTTGGCTCAGGTTATACGCAGATCATGATGGGAGGTAATATTGTTATTGTATTACTTTTTCTCATCAATGGAATTTTCAGGGGCGCAGGCAATGCATCCATTGCCATGCGCTCATTGATCCTTGCCAACATGACCAACATCGTGCTGGATCCTCTTTTTATTTTTGGCTGGGCGTTTATTCCGGCATTGGGTGTGAAAGGTGCTGCTGTTGCCACTACCATCGGAAGGGGTGTGGGGGTTCTCTATCAACTCTATTATCTGTTCAACAGAAAAGGAATAGTGAAAATTGATATTCATCGATTGACTCTGCGATGGGATATCATCGGAAGACTGTCAAGAATCTCGGCAGGAAGTACTGGTCAGTTTCTGATTTCATCGGCCAGCTGGATAGTGTTGGGTAGTATATTGAATACATTTGGTAGTGCTACTTTTGCCGGTTATACGTTTGCCATACGTGTGGTGGTATTCACTATACTGCCTTCATTTGGTATGGCGAATGCCGCGGCCACGTTGGTCGGTCAAAACCTGGGAGCAGGGCAACCTGATCGTGCAGAGAAATCGGTATGGCAGGCGGGTCTGTTCAATATGATTTTTCTGGGTGTAGTGATGGTGGTGTTTCTTACACTATCTCATCACATCATCCGCATATTTACGGATGATACCGCGGTGATCGAATACGGTGCCAATGCACTTCAGATCATTGCACTCGGTTATATCTTTTACGGATACGGTATGGTAGTGACCCAATCATTTAATGGAGCGGGCGATACCCTTACTCCAACGTTGCTAAATCTTTTTGGGTTCTGGTGTTTCCAGATACCGATGGCTTATCTGCTGGCCAAAAAAACCGACCTTGGATCAACGGGGGTGTATGTAGCTATATCCATTGCAGAGTCATGTATCGCCATAGCGGGCATTATTATCTTCCGTAAAGGAAAATGGAAAACGGTGAAAGTTTAAAAAGGAATAGGGGAAGTAATGGTGATACGCGATTACTTCCTCTATTGGATTAATCTCTTTTTTTGAAAGCACTTTTAAACGCATGATTTAGTTCATCACCTGCTTTTTTCAGATTCTCTTCTACTTCTTTCCAGCGCTCTTTATTTTCAGCTTCCTTTTTTATTTTCTCACCGGCCACTTTTAATTCCTCCAGTTTCTTTTTGAGATCCGCTTCGGCACGCGTACCGGCATCTTTTACTTCCACCAAAAACTGATCAAGTTTCTTTCCGAAATCTTTAAAAAACGCTTCCGCTTTGCCTTGTTGATTTGTTTCCATAGTGCATTTGAATTTACGAATCTATAACTAAAACGTGTAGCGTGCCAACCTTGTTTGAACAAAAGAAACAGAAAGCAGGTAGAATAAGGCCATTTTACAGATTGTTCCAGCCTATAAAAAGCCTTACTTTTGAACGTGCATGATTTTCGTGATTTCAACCCGAATGCCAATGATATCCAGGTTAAGAATCTTTTTTTTAGTTGTGTCTTTAACGGTTTTGTGTTCCTGTGCTTCGTCCCATCACTCAAAACACAAAAAACTGAAACCAGGAAAACCAATTCCCTGTCCACTTAAAGATTGTTAAGCCATGAGAAAGATTGTTATCGCTATCGATGGATACTCGGCTTGTGGTAAAAGCACGACAGCAAAAGAAGTAGCTAAAATTCTTGGCTATCGCTACATCGATTCGGGTGCCATGTATCGTGCGGTTACTCTTTATTTTTTAGAGCATCATGTAGCGGTCACTAACCCGCGGGAGGTGATTAAGGCGCTGGAGGGAATCCGGCTTTCTTTTCATATCAACCCCAAAGGGGTATCGGAAATCTACCTCAACGGACTGAATGTAGAAGATGAAATCCGCAGCATGGAGATTTCACAAAACGTAAGTCAGGTCAGCACACTCAGGGAGGTGCGCACATTGATGGTGGATCAGCAACGAAAGCTGGGCAAAGAGAAAGGCATTGTGATGGATGGAAGGGACATCGGTACGGTGGTATTTCCTTCCGCTGAGCTGAAGTTGTTTCTCACCGCGGAGATCATGACCCGCGCTTATCGCAGGCAACAGGAATTGTTTGCCAAAGACGAACTGGTGGAGCTGGATGCCATCGTAGAGAATCTTCAGAAACGTGACGAAATAGACAGTACGCGAAAGGAAAGCCCTTTAAAGAAGGCCGATGATGCGGTTTTACTCGATACTTCTCACATCACCATTGATGAGCAGGTAGACGAAGTCATTCGCATGACGATCTCCAAAGCTTTTGATGGAAGAAAATAAATAGGGTAACTCTCTTTTAAAGCGCTGCACTCCGCTTTAGCTTTGTGAGGTGAACGGTCTTTTCAGGCGACTTTTACGTTACTTTTTTAGCGGGGCAGTTTTTATTGTTCCACTCGCGGCTACTTTCTACCTTATTTTTGTTGCTTTTGGCTGGCTGGACAGCCTGCTCAATCTTCCGTACACGGGCATTGGTTTTCTCATCATTATCAGTGTGATTACTATTTTTGGTTACTTCACCTCCAACTTTGCCTTTAAAACATTTGAGGAATGGTTTGATCATCTGATCAATCGTATTCCGTTAGTAAAACTGATTTACTCTTCCGTTAAGGACTTACTCGATGCCTTTGTTGGCGATAAGAAGAAATTCAACAAACCGGTGTTGGTTACCATCAATAAAGACAACCAGCTTCACCAGATTGGATTTGTAACACAATCGGATCTGAGTGAATTGGGTTTGGACGATATGGTGGTTGTTTACTTCCCGCACTCGTACGCCTTTTCCGGAAATCATTTTCTGGTTCCGAAAGCAAATGTGAAGCCTCTCAATATACCTGGACCTGTTGCCATGAAGTTTATTGTATCCGGTGGAGTAAGCGGATTCAAAGAAGTGTAAGTGAAGTGATTCGCTTTAGCGTAACTCTTCCTTTTTATTCCATAATAATAAAATCAACGCGATTGCTCCCGAAACGAATTCGGTGACCAGCCAGGTCATTACAAATTGATTGGGTGCTCCGTCTGCCAGCAGGCCACTCACTCTTCCTATGACAAAGCCCGCAGTGTAGAGGATAATTAATACCAAAGCAGTTTTGTAATCCTTGATTAATCCGTACAAGCAAAAGCACCCGAATACAAAGTGCATCCCGCCGTATATGGCGCGCATTGAGCTTAGTGCGCTGGTGTTGTCCAGCACAATGCCTACGTTGACCATTACGGCTTGTGGGTGGAGTAACGATTCGATGCCTGTTTTACAGAAGGCGAGTGCCATCAGGCCAAGGAATACCTGTGTTGTTCTCTTTTTGATCATGATTGTTATTTTTTCTTTCCTAAACGTATCTGCGAACAGCGCGGAAGTGATAACTTGTGACAAAAGAGAGACATTTCACGACACACGCTATGTATGCCCACATGCCGATCATTCGCGATATTGTTTATGGAGCGGTAGCACGTGGAGTGAGCCTGCAGCAATTGTGTGAACGCCTTGAGATCAATGTTGCCGACCTGAATGATTCTGAACGAAGAATCGATTTTAAGAGTGCATATAGGGCATGGGAACTGGCGGTGCAGCTTACGGCAGATCCATTGCTTGGACTCCATCTGGGGGAATCAACCAATCCTTCTATTCTTGGATTGGTAGGTCACTTAATGCAAAGTAGTCCTGATCTATGGCATGCCTTCAAAAAAGTGAGTGAGTACAGTGAAGTAGCAACCACTATGTTTCACTATCGCGTGAAGGAAAAGAACGATAAAGTGATACTGCAGTTTGATCCTGCTTCCCTATGGATTAAACTCTCCCCTCAGTCAGCCCGTCACGCTACCGAACAGGCGATGGCTGGAACACTTCAGGTGTTTCGTTTGCTTAGTGGTGCATCGGTTTATCCAACGTCAACCACATTCCAGTTTAGAAGAAAGGAAGACAAACTGGAGTACGATCGTGTTTTTCATTCTCCTGTTTTATTTCATTCCGCATTTAATCAACTTGTTTTTACCAAGGCACAATTGCAATTACCGGTGATCAGCTATGATCGCTCATTGTATGCTGTATTTGATCAGTTGCTGAAAGAAAGGAAGACCCGAGCCAAAACAGCATGCATTGCTGATCAACTCCGTCATCTTATACTTTCTGAATTCAAAGGCCAGGTGCCCCCTGTTGAAATCCTGGCCTCACGATTAAACCTGACTACGCGCTCGTTGCAGCGAAGGCTGAGCGATGAGCATACATCTTTCCGTGTGGTTGCTGCAGCGATCAAAAAAGAACTGGCGGTCCAGTTTCTGTCTCAGGCAAAATCGAGAGTAAATGAAGTCGCCTCTTTATTAGGTTATTCGGAGTCGAGCTCCTTTCGAAGGGCGTATAAAAGCTGGACACACAAAACCCCGCGCCAATCATGACACGCAAAGTGATACTGGTTTTAATTTTTCTTTTCGTGCTGCTCATGTGGTTTATTGGATCTTTCAATTCTCAGGAAGAGGAAGAACAAATGGGGGCAGTTACCTGTGAGGAATATGAAGTGCAGGACAGTGTGCATGCATTGCGGACACACTACAGATCGTGGGTGGAGTACACTTACCAGGAAGGTTATTGTACTCAATATACCTTGCCTGATTCAAGCCATGATGAATCATTCCACTATAGGGATAGTATGTGGGTGAATGATGAAGCTACGGACGATGAGTTTTGGCGAGCCGTTTACCGCGCACTTTACGAGCATGATAAAGATCAGCTTGCGTTGCTGCAGGATTCGTTGCTCGCTATAAAGGAACAAAAGCAATTGGATAAAGAAGCATTTGCCAAACTGGTTGTTGCGTTTGTTCAGGATATACCCTACAACTACATTGTGCCGCAAGCTTGTGAAGGAGATCTTTCAGCCGGTCCGTGTGTGCCTAATGTGCGATTTGGTTTACTCTCCCCGATCGAATTTTTATTTCGCTTACAGGGCGATTGTGATACACGAACGGTACTGCTTTATACACTGCTGCGAAATTTGGGATATCAACCATTAATACTGAATAGTCAGCAGTACCTGCACTCCATGTTGGCTTTGGACATTGCATCATCGGGCGATGCCTTTGTATATAAAGGCAAGAAGTACAGTTACTGGGAGACAACGAATATCGGGTGGCTGCCGGGAATGCTGCCGCCCGAGATGAGTAACAAAAGTTACTGGCATGTGATATTGGATTCCGATTCGCCACTATAAACAAGTTTCATTTAATTATAACCATCATGAATACGAAATTAACAATGCTTGCGCTCATCGAGATTATCTCTGCGCTGAGTATGGGTATATTTATACTGGCGGCTACCTACCAGCTACTGAAGTATGTGGGCCGGAAGCGGTATGGCATTCACCAGAACAATCAGGCGTATAGTATTTTTATGGCCAGTGTGCTCTTTGCTATCGGGTATACCGTGAGTAGTGCGATACAACCCTTGATCTCCTTGTTTCGGATTCTGGCCATGAAAGAAACAAGCGATCTTTCTTTAGCGATACGGTTTATACTTACGGGCGGCTCTTACATTGGGATGGCATTTGTGATCGGCGCTGTCGTTTGCCTGTTAGGAATTGTAGTCTATACTTATCTTACGCCGGTGGATGAGTTTGAAGAACTGAGAAACAACAACCTGGCTGTAGCTGTCATTGTAGGCAGCATTGTGATTACCCTTAGTCTTTTAACAAAAGATGGTGTTTCTTTGCTCCTCGAATCATTTATCCCTTATCCGGAACAATACCCGAAGTAATGAACCTGAACGAGCGCCTTCAAAAGATCAGTTACAAGGGAAAGGAAATCATTAAAGTGGATTACCGTAATTGTAATGAAGCGCAATTGATCGCGCTCACCCATTTGCATAAAGAGTTGGTGCTGAAAGAAAACAAGGAATCGCTATTTCTGGCGAACTACGAAAATACATTTGGCACACCGGATTACATGAGTGCGGCCAAAGACTTCACCGCATCCACCCGACACCTGATCACCAAAGGAGCGTTTCTGGGGATCACCGGGCCCAAAGTATTCCTGTTGAAAGGAATCACCTATTTTATTAATGTAAATTTTAAAACCTTCAGTGAGGAGAAAGATGCACTGGATTGGTTAGTTGATTAGCGATTAGCTGATCACCCCCGACCCAATCAATTCATCATCTTCATACCAGGCGGTAAACTGACCGGGAGTTACACCACGTTGTGGTCGTTCGAAGATGACGTACATGCCGTTTTCTTTTTGATGCAGTGTACAGTTTTCCAATGGCTGGCGGTAGCGGATACGTGCTTTGTATTCTTTCGATTCGCCTGGCTTCAATGCTAAATCGTTACGGACCCAATGTACGTCTTCATTAGGCACAAAAAGCCCTCTGCGGTAAAGCCCCGGATGATCATCGCCACTACCGGTATAGATGGTGTTCGTGTTTGTATCCGTGCCGATTACAAATAATGGTTTTTCATACCCACCGATGTTCAATCCTCTGCGCTGACCGATGGTATAATAATGTGCTCCATTGTGTTCACCCACTACTTCGCCCAACTCTGGTGTGAATACGTAGGATTTAGAAATGCCCACCAGATCATCATCAGCAAACCCATTTTTGAAGGCATTTGAACTGGAAGGCAGTTCAATCACTTTACCTTTCTTTGGTTCAAGGCGCTGTTGTAAAAATTCGGGCAGGTGGACTTTGCCAATGAAGCAAAGACCTTGTGAGTCTTTCTTTTCAGCTGTAGAAAGATTGGCTTCTTTGGCGATGGCTCTTACTTCCGGTTTTAGTAATTCTCCGACAGGAAATAATGCTTTCGAAAGTTGCTCCTGGGTAAGCTGGCAAAGAAAATAACTTTGATCTTTATTGGGATCTTTGCCTGCCAGCAGGCGGTACACTTTCTTTCCATCCACTTCAATTTCTTCTCGGCGTGCGTAATGCCCCGTTGCTACATAGTGGGCACCGAGTTTTACAGCCGCTTGCAGGAAGATGTCAAACTTTATTTCACGATTACAAAGCACGTCCGGGTTTGGCGTGCGCCCGCTTTGGTATTCGTTGAACATGTAATCAACGATACGCTCTTTGTATTCCTTACTTAAATCGATTGCCTGAAAAGGAATGCCCAGGTGCTGTGCTACAATCATGGCATCGTTACTATCATCGAGCCACGGGCATTCGTTACTGATCGTTACGGAATCGTCATGCCAGTTTTTCATGAACATGCCTATTACTTCATAGCCTTGTTGCTGCAGGAGATAGGCCGTTACGCTGGAATCCACACCACCGGAGAGGCCCACTACTACGCGCTGCCCTTTGCCAATGTTTGCTTCCTTGTTGATAACCGGATTCATGATTTACAGAAGCTTATTTCTCATTTAAAAGTTCATTTACGATGCCATTAAATCGCTCTTTGAACTGATCAAAATAGATACCCGTGCCAGGGCCTGAAAAACCAGTATGAATGTGTTTTACTTTCCCGTCTTTGCCGATGAAAATAGTGGTCGGAAATGCCAATACACGATTCAGTGCAGGAAGGGTTTCCGAAGCTTTTGCTTTGTCGTTCACTCCGGCAATCACAAAATCATAACCTACGCTCCATTTTGCTTTCATCTTTTTTACCTGCCCGCTGGCGTAGTCAAAATCGTCTTTTCGTTCATAGGCCAATCCAATAATCTCCACACCACGATCTTTGTTTTGCGTGTACCAGTCTTTCAGGAATTTCGTTTCGTCCATACAATTAGGGCACCATGTACCGAATATCTGGAGGATGGTTACTTTGTTCCTGAAACGCTCATCGGTAGAACTGATCTTGTTTCCATTTAAATCGGGAAAGCTAAAGTCTAACTTTTCGAAACCCGGCTTGAGGAACGTAAGCGATTCTGAATCGGGCATGGAGGCGTTGTCATTTTTAATTCCGATCCAGCTTTCATGTCCGCTCTTGCCAGCGAAGTAATCGCCACGCAAAGTGTCACCGGTTTTCTTTGCGGTGAAAAGGAATGCGTGATTTCCATCGAAGGTGCTAAGCTTCAATTCATTGCCTACCACGTTTCCTTCCAGGTAACGATAATCTCCGGTGGTGGTCAGAAATGTTCCGGTTACGTTGTTGGCATGCTGTTCAAAAATTCCAACCGAGATCGTAGTGTCTTTTTCCGTAAAGAAGGTGACCTGGTATTTTCCGGTGAAATCAACAGCAGCGGTTTTCTCATTGGTAAAGCGAAAGTCATCACCGAAGGTGGCCGAGAAGGGAAGGCTTGCATCGGGGGCATAGTTTTTTACGAAGGTTCCTTTCAGTTGATTGCCTTCGATTTTCGCTTTGAGCGAAGCATCGAAAACATGAAGCGCCATCGTTACGCTGTCTCCGGTAACACTTACCTCATCCAGCAGTAAGCGCTCCGATCCATTGCGGATGTACACTTGAAGGGCACTGTCTTTTTTCTGCACATCAAACTGAAAAGGCAGCTGTTGGTTTTGCATTTCGATGATACCGCGCCAGGTGCCGGTTTTTAATTCCACCGGTTTTGGGGTACACGAAACCAGCAATGCTAATGCAGAAAGGAAGAAGGCGAGGGTTCTCATAGCTTTGAAATATGCAGTAAAACACAAAAATGCATGAAATGATTTGATTTCGTTGAAAGTTAGCAGCTAAAAGTTAGCGGGAGAGGTTCAGGGGACAAGCCAGCGTCATTAACGATTTAACTATTGTTCGATTAACTGCTAACTTCCCCGCATGTTTTCAAACCTTAAAGTCCTCGAATTAGCATCCGTATTAGCCGGCCCGGGTGTAGGACAGTTTTTTGCAGAGCTGGGTGCAGAAGTTATTAAAGTAGAAAATGTGAAAGCTGGCGGAGATGTTACCCGCTCGTGGAAGCTGCCAACGGAAAAATCAGATGACGACCGCTCCGCCTACTTCTGTTCGGTGAACTGGGGCAAGAAATCGTTGGCCATCGATCTCACTTCTACCGATGGCAAAGCCATTTTGCAAAAGCTGGCCGCGAAGGCAGATGTAATCATTGCCAGTTATAAACCAGGTGATGCCGTGAAATTAGGGGTATCATATGAGCAACTTAAAAGCATCAATCCAACATTAATCTATGGGCAAATCTCCGGCTATGGATCAGATAACCATCGGGTAGGATACGATGCGGTAATACAGGCAGAGTCTGGGTTGATGGATATGAATGGAGAGAAAGGTGGAGAGGCATTGAAGATGCCCGTGGCCATCGTCGATGTACTGGCCGGCCATCAATTGAAGGAAGGGCTTTTACTTGCACTGTTAAAAAAAGAACGTACGGGTGAAGGAAGCCTGATTGAAGTATCATTACTCCAGGCAGCTGTTGCTTCGTTGGTGAACCAGGCGAGTAGCTGGCTGGTGGCGCAATCACTTCCTGCTCGTAAAGGTTCGCTCCACCCCAGCATTGCACCTTACGGTGAAACATTTGAAACCAGCGATCACAAGCGGTTGATTTTAGCGGTGGGCAACGACAGGCAGTTTATTGAACTCTGTGAATTACTCGGTGCAACGGAGTGTATTGCTGATGAACGTTTCTCTGATAATCAGAAAAGAGTCATTCATCGTATGGCATTAAAGGAATTATTAACTGCCCGGATAAATCAATGGCTGGCCGCCGACCTCATGACCTTGATTCATCAGAAAAAGATACCGGCCGGCTTACTGCAGAATGTGCAGGAAGCGATGGAGATGAGCGAGGCGAAAGCGTTAATGGTTGAGCACGATGGATTGCGGGGTGTACGAAGTTTTGTTGCTACGCAAAGTGGTGAGCGGATAACGCTACCACTATTGCCACCTCCGAAGCTGGGAGAGCATAATGAGGAGATTGTAAAAGGGTTGCAGATAGTAGTATGAATGAGAAGTTGCACAGATTGAGTGATTACTATCATCATTCTATTATTAATGACTGAAGTTCATCAAGATGAAAGAGGTGAGGTGGTTTTAATTCTTGCTATCGAATCTTAGAAAATCCGTTTACCTCCGAAATTAACCTCAACCGTTTTCGAAATATCACTTTGATTTGTTTTCATCAGATCAGTTAAGTTGCATTGTTAATTTTTTCTAAATCCATGTAGACAGACTTGTCTGAATGTGGTTTTGTTTATTCATTTGCGACTGTTATGGAAACGACCGACATCTCCGTGAAGGAGCACATCATCCAAACGGCCACTCGTTTATTTCATGAACAGGGGTATAACCGAACCGGCATCAACCAGGTTATTGAAGAAGCAGGAGTAGCCAAAGCCAGTCTATACTATCATTTCCCCTCGAAGGAAGACCTGTGCGTGGCCTATATGCAACGGCGTGCCGACAACTGGGTGAATGGTCTGGAGGAGTATCTGAAAAATGTAGATGACCCCAGGGAGCGACTGGTGAAAACATTTGACTATCGTGCCATTCATTTGAAGAACAATCAGTTTGGCGGATGCAGCTACATTAAAATCATTTCTGAACTTCCTCAGCGTGGTGAGAAGATTGATGAGAAGGTGTTAGGCATCAAAGAGAAACAACGCAAGTTCTTTCATGATCTGACCAGGAAACTAGCGGGTATCGAAAAAAAATCGGCAGCGGTGCTGGCGGACAAAATATTTTTATTGTTCGATGGTGGGACCGTGCAGTGCCAGGTGTACAGGGATACTGCTCCGTTGAAGATTGCAAAGAAAGCAGTAATGGATCTTCTGGATGAATATTGGTAAGCCCTGGCAGGCCTCAGGCTACAGGTAATACAAGTCTGAAGCTGATAGCCTTGACAAAAGTGAACGTTTAAAGAGAAACTGATCATATGTGGATTGTACATTTAGCGCTGCGCAGACCTTATACCATTGCGGTGGGCGCTTTCATCATACTCATCATGGGCATCCTTTCAATCCGCTCCATGCTGGTTGATATTTTTCCGGTAATTGATATACCGGTGGTATCCATGGTATGGTCTTATCCCGGTCTTTCTGCCGAAGAAATGGAGCGGCGCGTGGTATTGATCAGTGAGCGTGGTGTATCGACTACCGTGAATGGTGTGGAACGTATTGAGTCGCAATCCATGCCGGGTATTGGTTATCTGAAAGTATATTTTCAGGAGGGTACCGATATTGGTGCAGCGATTGCGCAGATGGCAGCCGTATCGAATACTTCGGTGCGTAACATGCCTCCGGGTATGACACCGCCTGCTATTCTTCAGTTCAATGCCTCCAACTTACCGGTAGCCCAGTTAACCGTCAGCAGTAAAACACTTACAGAAGAAAAGCTCTATGACTATGGATTGAATTTCATGCGCCTTCGCTTGTTCACTATTCCGGGTTTATCCACGCCGTTTCCATTCGGTGGCAAGTCGCGACAGATTATGGTGAATGTGAATCCACAGGCGCTTACCGCAAAAGGTCTTTCCCCGTCTGATGTAGTGGCGGCATTGCAAACATCGAATGTGATTTTGCCTGCAGGTACTGCACGCCTGGGAGGAACGGAATACAATATTGCTATTAACTCCAGTCCGGATGATGTCAGTCAGTTTGCAGACATACCTGTAAAGATTGTGAATGGCATACCTGTACGTTTGGGTGATGTAGCTGTAGTATCCGATAGTTATGCCGACCAGACCAACATTGTACGTGTAAATCGAAATCGTTCTACCTATCTCACTATTTTAAAGAAAGCAAGCGCTTCTACCCTGGCCGTTGTGGAAGCTTCACGCGATATTCTTCCTTCCATCAAAGAAGTAGCCCCTGAAGGAATGGAGATGAGTATTGATTTTGATCAGTCCGTATTTGTAAAGAGCTCTATTGAGAATGTACTGCACGAAGCCGTAATTGCTTCGATACTGGTTTCGTTGATGATCCTTTTCTTTCTTGGCAGCTGGCGCAGCGTGATCATTGTGTGTACTTCTATTCCGCTGGCGGTGTTAGTCTCCATCATCGGCTTAAAGCTTACCGGCAATTCACTCAATATTATGACACTGGGAGGGCTGTCACTTGCTATTGGTATGCTGGTGGATGATGCTACCGTAACGGTAGAAAACATTCATCGTCACCGGTTGCTAGGTAAGCCATTGACGATTGCTATTCTGGATGGAGCACATGAGATTTCCATTCCGGCCCTGATGGCTACGCTGGCCATTTGTATTGTTTTTTTTCCTGTTGTGTTGCTGACCGGGCCATCCCGTTTCTTATTCACTCCAATGGCGTTATCCGTGGTGCTGGCGATGCTTGCCTCTTATGTCTTATCACGTACGCTGGTGCCCACGCTTTCGCGGATGCTGATGGAGAAAGAAAAACTTCATCATGAAGAGGAGCAGCCTGGTGATTCAACCGAACATCAAGGTTTTAGTGAGCGTTTCAACCGCTGGCGCGATCGCGGCTTTGGCCAATTCAGGGAAGGCTATGGTCGCATACTTCATGTTCTTCTGATCAATAAAAAATTCACCTTGACGATTGCTGTACTTGTTCTGGTGATTTCGGCCGGGCTGTTACGAATTGTAGGTATGGATTTTTTCCCCACTACCGATACCGGTTTGATGAAACTTCACTTTCGTGCACCAAGCGGAACACGTATTGAAGAAACAGAAAAACTAGTTGATCTGGCGGAGCAACGCATACAAGCCATCATCCCTAAAGAAGAACTGGGTGCCATCAATGATATGATTGGGATGCCCAACAGTGTAAACATTCCGTTTGTGAGCACGGATAACTCCAGCGGTATGGACGCTGATATTCTTATCTCATTGAAAGAAGGCCATCAGCCTACTCAGGAGTACATGAATAAAATACGGGCCGACTTCAGCGAACGTTTCCCCGGTTCCGTGTTCTATTTTCAATCCGCGGACATTGTTAACCAGGTATTGAATTTTGGATTGTCTTCCCCTGTCAATATTCAGATTCAGTTTCCCAACTACGAAGTAGCGTACAAGTATGCCCGCAAGTTGCGTGATGAAATCAGGAAAATACCGGGAACACAAGATGTGAACATCAAGCAAGTGCTGGATTACCCTACACTTAAGCTCAATGTGGATCGTGTACGTGCTGCGCAGCTCGGACTTACCCAGCGTGATGTAGCCAATGATATGCTGGTGACGCTATCATCAAGTACGATGGTTTCGCCTTCCTGGTATATCAATCCGGCCAACAACGTGAACTACCCGGTGGCGGTAAAAGTACCGATGGCAAAAATCACTTCAGTAGCCGAGTTGATGGCTTCTCCTTTGAATGCCAGCTCCGGAGTGACACGCAATACAGCCCGTTCGTTGACGGATTTGCCCATGGCACAAACCCAATCTTTGGGCAACATCTCTAATCTGAAAACGGAAAACCGTTTCAATATGATCAATCACTACACTGTAGCTCGTGTATTGGATATTAATGCTAACGTAGAAGGCAGGGATATGGGGTCTGTAGCTGCGGAGATTCAGGCGAAGATTGATGAACTGAAGGACTTGCCTACCGGGATGAAGATTACCCTGCGCGGTCAAAGCCAGGAGATGAATAGCTCATTCAAAACGTTAGGTGTAGGAATGATACTGGCCATTGCGCTGGTGTATTTATTGATGGTGATTCTATTCCAGTCATGGCTCGATCCATTCATCATTATGATTGCCGTACCAGGTGCTTTTATCGGAATCATCTGGATGCTGGTGCTTACGGGCTCTACCATTAATGTGATTTCCTTGATGGGGTCTATTGTGGCTATCGGTATTGCGGTATCCAACTCTATTCTGTTGGTAAGTTATGCCAATGAAGTACGCGTGCAGAAAAACCTGAATTCATTTGATGCCGCGCTCGAGGCCGGCAAGACGCGCTTACGCCCGGTATTGATGACCGCTATTGCAATGGTTTTAGGTATGATGCCGATGGCTATTGGAACAGGTACAGGGGGTGAGCAAAATGCCCCGTTGGGAAGAGCAGTCATTGGGGGGTTGCTGATTGCCACCTTTGTTACCTTGTTTGTTGTGCCGGTGGTTTATTCTATCCTGCGCAAGCAAGTACCTGCCCTGCACACATTAGATGCTCAATTTGAAGAAGAGTCAACACAAGCTTATTAAGATATTAATCGAATCATGGAAGATCAGTCAGTAAAAAAATCGTCACGAAGAATTTTTGCCGGAGGTATCATTATAGTGATCGCAGTAGCGGTAGGTGTGGTGCTCTTGCTTTTGCGCCAGAAGGAAAGTGTTGCAGCAGAACGCGAGGATCGTGTACGGAAATTATTAGCCGGCCCTGCAGTGAAGGTGGTGAAAGCCGAAATGAATAAAGGCGGCCGCGAGTTTACGCTCATTGGCGAAGTTCGCCCCTTTCAGTCCGTCACCTTGTATGCAAAGACCAGTGGCTATCTCGAACAGATACTAGTGGATAAAGGTGATCGTGTAACGAAAGGGCAGTTACTGGCCACCATCATCGCTCCTGAAATTGACCAGGACTATTCCGCAGCGAAAGCAGATCTTGAAAACAAGAAAAAGATACTGGCACGTGATCAATCGTTGCTGGAGAAAAACTACATCTCCTTTCAGGATAAAGAGCAGTCCGAAACGGCAGTGAAGGTAGCTGAAGCACGCCTGACTTCCATTGAATCACAGCAACAATATCGTTCGTTGCGTGCTCCGTTCAATGGAACGATCACCGCTCGTTATGCCGATGCGGGTGCACTGATGCAAAATGCTACAAATGCTTCTACCGGTGCATTGCCGGTGGTCATGATTTCGCAGTTGGACAAAGTCAGAATTTATGTTTACGTAGAACAAAAAGATGCCTCTTACCTGCGTAAAGGATATCCGGTAAAGCTTTCCTTGTTTGAAACTCCGGAGGTGAAAATGAATGCTACCATCACGCGTATTTCCGGAGAGCTTGATCCCCGTACACGCATGATGCTTACTGAAATTGATATGGATAATACCGATCAGAAAGTAATTCCGGGAAGTTTTATCCAGGTTTCTCTTCAGGCACCGGGTGCTCCACGGCTGCAGGTACCCCGGGAAGCGTTGGTGATCAGAGGCAGTAAATATTTTGTTACTTCATTGGCAACAGACAGCACCATTCATTTTAAAGAAGTAAAAATTGGTGAGAACACCGGTGACTTTATTGTAGTGCTCGATGGAGTGGAAGAAGGTGAAACACTTGCTTTAAATATCGGGGAGAGCATGGAGGAAGGACAGAAAGTAACTGTGAAACCGTAATGAATAGGGAGCTAATGAATTTCAGGAAGGTGAAGGGGATCGTGCTTTTGTTTGCTTTTTTCGCGATCAGCGGATTGAACGCGCAAGAAGTAAAGACACTGACTTTGGAAGAGGCGATACAAACTGCATTGACCAACTCCACTACGGTCATTAAAGGGAAAAACGCGATCGGTATTTCAGGAGCACAGGTGATGGGTGCCTACGGTCAGTTTCTTCCTGATGTCAACCTGGGCAGTGCGTATTCGTATACCGGTGGTGATAACTTACTTACCGTTACCTCACCTACCTTTGTTTCCTCCCAGCGTACTAACATTACGTACCAGGTGGTGAGCAGCATTAATATCTACAATGGTATGGCCAATCGCGCTGCATTAAAGGCTTCTTTGCTGAATAAAGAATCGGCTGAGTTGACCCTGGAACGTGCACAGCAGCAGATTACGTTAGACATCACCCAAACCTATCTGCAAGTGATGCTGGATAAACAGATTACTGAATTTGCAAAGCAGAATGTGCAGGCTTCCCTTAACCGTGAAAATCAGATCAAAGAACTGGTAACCGTGGGGAGGAGGGCACAATCCGATTTGTTTCAACAGCAATCACAAACCAGTTTGGATCAGCAGTTTTTAATTAATGCCGAAAATAAATTATTGAATGACAAGATTTTGTTGTTGCAAAAGCTTCGTATCAATGCCTCAGCGAATTATGAATTGGCAGAGGTGCCTGTAGATGAAAGCCCATTGGGTGCAGAGTATGCCGACGAAGCAACGCTGATCGATAAAGCGACTTCACAACGTTTTGATTTGAAGGCATCACAACGAACACAGGATGCCCTGCTACTCTATGTGCAACGATCGCGCAGTGGCTATCTTCCAAGAGTATCATTGACCGGTGGTATGTATGGAGTGGGGGCACGCTTTAACAAATTATACATTAATGGGGTAAACAGTTTGCCCGCTGAACAACGCTCCTGGGGAACGCAATTGAGTGACCAGATGTATGGAGCGGTTGCTCTGAATGTTGGCTGGACCCTCTTTGATAAGAATGTGACACGATCCAATGTAGCGATAGCACGTATCAATGCAGCGAATGCAAAAGTAGATTATGAAAATGTAAACCTGCAGATCACAGCAGAAGTAAAGCAGGCATTGACCAACTACCGTACGGCATTGCAGCAAATAATTACCTCACAAAAAGGATTGGATGCGTCTCAGCAAGCCTATGAAACATTGAATGGAAAATACGCTGTCGGATCGGCCAACTTTATTGAGTTATCCAACGCGCAGAATAATTTATTGCTGGCCAAACAAAATCGGGCGCAGTCATCCATTAGTTTGTTTCTGCAAAAGAAAGTGATCGATTACTACCTCGGCAACTAATGATTGCCTCTACTTGCACTCTCCTTTCCTGAGATTAAGAATGGATTAGAGGTGAATTAAACATGCATTAAACTTTGGGTTTTTTAGGCTGATGCCCTCCTTTTTGGCAACAAAGTAGCGTTGCTTCCGGTTATAATAGTAATACTATCATTTTCAGAAGTATGACTATTTTAGCATTTCAACTGTCGCCAAATCTGTATCTGAAAGATCCCCATGAAACGGAACTGGGGAGGAATATTATTCAGCAGAGTATTGCACTTCTTGATGAACTTGGCTTTGAAGATTTCACCTTCAAAAAACTCGCCACTGAAATTAATTCCACGGAAACTTCCATCTATCGGTATTTCGAAAACAAACACAAGCTGCTGATCTACCTGATCGACTGGTATTGGACCTGGCTGGAGTACCGCATCGATCATCAGGTTAGTAATATCAAAGATCCGTCCGAGCGATTGAAGGCCTGCCTGCTGCAATTGACAGAAGAGAAAGTTTTTGATATCAATGTGGCTTATGTAGATGAGCGTGCACTGGAACGAATAGTGAGTTCCGAATTTGAAAAAACATTTCTGACCAAACAGGTCGATGCAGACAACAAAGAGGGGTTGTTTATGCCGTATAAGTCGCTCTGTAAAAAGATTGCCTCCATTATTAAGCAGGTGAGTCCGGGATACGAATATCCGCATTCGCTGGCGAGTACTGTGCTGCTCATGGTGAAGCATCAGTTGTATTACGCACAGCACTTGCCAGCCCTGTCGGACATTAAGTATGACCCTAAAAAACACCACAAGCGACTTTACCGGTTGCTTGAAAATCTTGTATTTAAAACCATTGACGCGTAAGTAGTATGACTAATGAACACATCATTCAGGTTCTTCGTGAAGCAGCCCTTGCCATGAAGCATGACTTTGATCCTGCAGGGCTGCACATGATTGATGCCAACCGCAGAGGGTATCTGCCGTTGGAAATAGAAGAACTGAAGCGTGACCTGGAGGAAGCTGGCCGTAAGATGGGATTGCTTCTGCTGGAATATAAAATCCAGATGGATCAGCTTCACCGGTTTCTAAATGAATCGAAAGAGCCTATTTTGTTATTTCAGCAGAACGATGATGAACTGCAGCCGGTTCTTTTACAAAAGAAGAAAGGCAAATTGATTTCATTATTGAACCATCATCATCCCTTTCATTTTGATACCACAGAGCCCTGGCTGACGAATGAACAGGGGGAAGTGATTACCATGATCGTCGTTCCGTATAAAAGTATTGTGAGTAGCAGTACCGATGAGAACAGTGGTAAACCCTTGTCTCCGTTCAGGCGTCTTGTTCATCTTCTTTCCACAGAGAAGAAGGACATTGTTTATATCCTGATCTATGCCGTCATCATTGGATTGGTCAGTCTGGTTTTGCCATTGGGATTGCAAACCACGGTAGAATTAATTTCGGGTGGTGTTTTTTTTAGTTCCATTTATATTCTCATCGGGCTGGTAATACTCGGTGTTATTTTTTCAGGAGTGTTGCAGATTGTGCAGCTGTCATTGGTGGAGCATCTTCAGCGAAGAGTGTTTACCAAGGCGGCATTTGAGTTTGCTTATCGCATACCTCGCATACGGCTCGAATCCCTGACAAAGAATTATGCGCCTGAGCTGGTCAACCGCTTCTTTGATATTTTGACAATACAGAAAGGATTACCCAAGCTGTTGATCGATATTTCTTCAGGAGCGATACAGATCTTCTTTGGCTTGCTGTTACTTTCGCTTTACCATCCGTTCTTCGTTTTCTTTGGATTGTTTCTGCTGATCGTGATTGCGTTGATGTTTTCCGTTACCGGCCCGCGTGGACTCAAGTCTTCACTGAGTGAATCCAAATACAAGTATAAAGTAGTGCAATGGCTGGAAGAACTGGCGCGTGTCATGGGTCCATTCAAACTGGCGGGGAATACCAATCTGCCGGTAAAGAATACCGACTTTTCAGTGAGCAATTACCTCAAGCACCGCAAAACCCACTTCACCATTTTACAGATTCAGTTTTCATTGTTTGTATTTTTTAAAGTGGCCGTTACCGGGGGGCTTTTGATTATGGGTACTTCCCTGGTGATCAACCGAGAAATCAACCTGGGGCAGTTTGTGGCTTCAGAGGTGATCATCATCATGGTGCTGAGTGCCGTGGAAAAACTGATCATGTACATTGATGTGGTTTATGATTTACTCACCGCCGTAGATAAGATCGGTCACGTCACGGATCTTCCGTTGGAGAAATCGGGTGGTTTTGATTTTCCTAAGGTAATGACCGGAAAGGGCTTTCGTATTGATATCCGTAACCTTTGCTATCAGTACCAGGATAAGTCAGCTTCCATATTGAAAAACATTAACCTCTCTATTCAACCGGGCGAGCGGGTGTGTATTGCCGGCCGTGGAGGAAGCGGTAAAACTACGTTGACCAACATCATGGCCGGATTATATACCGACTATCAGGGAAGTGTGGCCGTTAATCAATTGTCGTTGCACGATCTGGACATCACTCACTTTCGTGATAAGATTGGAAAGAACATTTCGGAGGAGGACATCTTTGATGGTACGATCTATGATAACATTACCATGGGCAAAAGTGTGCCCATTGAGGAGGTGGTTCCTGTGCTGGATCGGGTAGGATTGAAAGACAGTATTAACATTATGCCCGAAGGCATACATACTTCGTTGATCAGCGGAGGTAAAGGCCTCACCAGTTCGCAGATTCATCGGTTGATTTTAAGCCGGTGCCTGGTTAAAAAACCAGAGCTTCTTATTCTCAACGACTTTTTCTCCGGCTTGGGCAAAACCGATAAGCAGCAGCTGGTAAAGTGTGTTGCTGACAAGCAAAGTAAATGGACACTGGTGGTGGTATCCAACGACCCGATGATCATGGCTTCGTGTGATCGTGTGGTGGTTTTGGATAAAGGAGAGATTGCCGGTGATGATACGTACCAGGGTTTAGTGAAGCAGGGTTTAATTAATCATTATTTCGAATAAGATGTTAAAGCAATCAAAACAATCGATCGATCATCAGGTGGGTTATAACAGCCTGTATTCACTACGGGCACTGGGTATTCCATCGGGTGGAAGAATTCTGGCACAATGGCTTATTGTTTTCTTTTTCTTGTTTATCTGTTGCCTCTTTCTGCCCTGGCAGCAAAACATACGTGGCAATGGAAATGTAACTGCACTTAACCCGATGAACCGTCCTCAAACTATTGAAGCGGTCATTGCCGGGCGTGTGCAGAAGTGGCATGTGCGCGAGGGCGACTTTGTGAAAAAGGGAGACACAATTGTGACCATCAGTGAAGTAAAAGAAAAATACTTTGATCCTCAGCTGCTCCTTCGTCTTCGACAGCAGATCTCTGCCAAAGAAAGCAGCCTGTCATCCAAGGATCAAAAAGTAAATGCATTACAGCGCCAGGTCGGAGCGTTGCGACAGGCGATGGAGTTGAAGGTGGAACAATCCAAAGCCAAGTTGCAGTCAGAAGAAGTGAAGTTTAAGAATGCGGAAAACCAATTTCAGCGGAATAAGAAATTGTATGAGGCCGGTAACATTCCGCTTACCAAGTTCCAGGAGTTTGAATACAAATTTCAGGGCAGCCAGGCGGACTACCTCAATGCAAAACTGGAGCTGGATCGGGTGGAGGCAGAATACCTGGACAAGATCAGCAAGACCGAGTCTGAAATCAACAGCACACAGGCCGAAGCGTTTGATACACAGGGCGAGATTGCGAAAGCGAGAAATGAATATACCAATACCGAGATCCGAAACAATCAGTACCAGATACTCGCCCCCCAGGACGGAGTAATTGTGAAAGCAATGAAAGCAGGTATCGGTGAGACCATCAAGGAAGGAGACCCGATCACCACGATTATGCCGGGTGCTGCTGATGTGGCTGTGGAGATGTACGTGAGCGCCATGGATGTTCCCCTGATCAGCAAAGGAAGAAAAGTGCGTGTACAGTTTGATGGATGGCCTGCACTTCAGTTTTCAGGATGGCCAAGTGTTTCGGTCGGTACGTTTGGTGGCAAGGTGCAGGTAATTGACTATGTCAACTCCAAGCCTGGACAATTCCGTATTTTAGTAATACCTGATCCCTCGCAGGAACCCTGGCCGAAACAATTGCGTGTCGGCTCGGGCACCAAAGGATGGGTGATGCTTGATAACGTGCCGGTATGGTATGAACTATGGAGACAGTTAAATGGATTCCCTCCCAGTTTGTATGAAGAGCCATTGGATGAGATGATGAAGAAGAACAAGTCGTATCAGAAATGAAAGAGCACAAGTCATATAACAAAGCCAACCTGCTGATCAAGGTGATAAAATACGGGTGTGCTTTATGCGTGGGAGTGTTGCTTCAGGCTACTGCTATGGCACAAAGTAAAATTGCTGTAGACAGTGTATTGATTTTGCCCGATTCGATGAAGGCTTTCACCATTGAGAATTTTTACGAATTGATTTTGCAGAACCATCCGGTAGCGAAGCAGGCGCAGTTACTTAATGAAACGGCACGACAGGAGATACGCCTGGCACGCGGGCAGTTCGATCCGAAACTGGAAGCCGATTTCTTTACCAAAAAGTACAATGGCAAAGAATACTATGCGATTGCAGGTGGCTCCATCAAATTTCCCACTCGCTTTCCTATTGATCCTGTTATTGGCGTAGACCGTAACAGCGGCACGTACCTCAATCCGGAAAACTATATTGGTGATGAGTTTGGCTATCGGCAATTTTATGCAGGCTTTTCTATTCCGCTGGGTCAGGGGCTGATTACCGATGAACGAAGAGCAGCCTTGCGCCAGGCGGATTTGTTCAAAACCATTTCGGAAGCAGAGCAGGTGAAGATGGTGAATAAACTTTTGCTGGAAGCGGCAAAAGAGTATTGGCAATGGCACTATTCCTATTACAATTACCGGTTGCTCAACAGAAGTGTAACGATTGCAGCTGATATTTTCCGAAGAGTAAAATCAAACCAGGAATTTGGGGAAGCTTCGCCCATGGATACCGTGCAGGCAAAGATCACCTGGCAGCAGCGGCTGATTGAACAACAGGAAGCAAAATTCAATTTTCAGAATGCCGGTATCCAGCTTTCCACCTACCTGTGGGATAGCCTTGGTAACCCACTGACATTGGAAATGAGCTGGGCACCAGTATTACAGCAGGAAGCCTGGCGGATGAACCTGCGCGACCTGGAGGTACTTTCACAACAGGCGCGATCCAATCATCCGGAGTTGCTGAAGCTGGGGCTGAAGTTGCAGCAACTGGAAGTGGACCGTAAGCTGGCGGCAGAATACTTGAAGCCAAAGCTCAATGTAAAGTACAACGCGCTAAACCAGCCATTCGATCCGGATTGGAATTCCTCCTGGCGCCTCACCGAAAATTATAAAGTAGGAGTGGATTTTGCATTCCCGCTTTTCCTGCGAAAAGAGCGAGCCAAGTTGGCGCAAACAAAAATTAAAATGACCAACACACAGCTTGATCAGGTGCTGCGCGAACGTGAGATCGTCAATGAATTGAACAGTACCTATACTCAACTCACGTACCTGCACACGGTCATGGGCCAGCAACGCGCGATGGTAAGCGGGTACGAGCGGTTACTCTCTGCTGAAATTCTTAACCTGGAACAAGGGGAAAGTGATTTGTTTAAAATCAATGTACAGCAGGAAAAGCTTATCCAATCGCAAACGAAGTGGCTCAAGCTGGTAGCGGAGTTTGAAAAGCAGAAGGCTTATTTATATTGGGCAGCAGGAGTACGTAATTTACGTCAGGATACATTTTAGTTTGGCCTGCAAAACGGGATCAAGCGATTTAATTCGGTTGCGTCAAGTGTAGGCACAGCGGCTGGCCGTTTCTCATTTAGTCCTATTGCCACTCCTGTAAGCCTTGGATCTTACTGAGAATATTCTTCTTACTTTAAGCCCCAAGTATTAACCTAACATGAACCTATGAGGAGCTTATTTACAGAACTCTGGAAGAAGAGCATTTTTACCGGTCTGGTGCTGCTGGTTTTAGTGCCGTCCGTAGTATCCGGGCAAGATGAAAAGGCGTTGAGCCCCGTTACGCGCACCTACGCCATCACCAACGTCAACATTATTCAGGGGCCTGGCCGCAAGGTGGATATGGGCACTGTGATTTTGAAAAACGGATTGATCACCGGTGTAGGCAAAGGCCTGGCTATTCCCCCCGAAGCCATTGTGATCAAAGCAGACTCCATGTATGTCTATGCCGGCTTCATTGACGGGCTGTCACACACGGGAGTTGCAAAACCAAAAGAAGAGACCAATCGCGAACGCCCCAAAGATCCAGGCAATCCTACGTATGAGCGCGCGGGTATCAATCCCCAGGTAGATGTACGTACGCTGCTCAATCCGGAAGATAAAACGATAGAAGAAATTCGTAACCTCGGGTTCACCACCGCACAGGTGGTTCCTTACGGTAATTTATTACCCGGTCAGTCGGCTGTAGTGCTCCTTGGCGGGAAATCGGCTGACGATATGGTGCTTGCTAATAAAGCTGCATTGTATTCTGAACTGAGCGGAGCCAACGGAGTCTATCCATCGACCATCATTGGTGTATTGGCCAAATGGCGCGACCTGTATAAGAATGCTTCATTGGCAAAATCAAACGAGTCATTGTATGCTTCCAACCGTGCCGGCTTCGAAAGGCCTTCCGGTGATCGCATCCTCGAAGCTTTCTACCCGGTAATCGATCAGAAGCTGCCCGTAGTATTCAAGGCCGAAAAAATTCTGGACATACAACGAATATATGCACTGAAAGCGGATCTCGGATTTCCATTGGTACTGGCCGATGTGAAAGAAGGTTGGCTGATGACCAGCAAGATCAAAGCGGCTGGTACCAAAGTGTTTTTGTCATTAGATCTTCCGGAAGAAAAGAAAGACGACAAGAAGAAAGACGATAAGGATAAAAAAGAGGGTGACAAGAAAGAAGGAGAGAAGAAGGAAGACAAAAAAGAAGAGAAGAAAGAGACTCCTGCCAAAGCCAAGACAGCCAATGACCTTGAAAAAGAAGCATTGGAAAAAAGAAAAGCGGAAGCCATCGCCAGTTATGTAGCACAAGCGGCTACATTCCAGAAAGCGGGCATTCCATTTGGTTTTTCGTTGTTGAGTGCAAAGTCGAAAGATGTACCTGCCAATCTCAGAAGAATGATCACCGCCGGATTGAGTGAAGATGCCGCACTTGCTGCATTGACCACTACACCGGCACAATTGCTCGGATTATCCGATCGGATGGGGTCAGTAGATAATGGTAAGATTGCCAATCTGGTGATCAGTGATAAGCCTTATTTTAATGAGAAAGCCAAGGTGCGCTATGTGTTTGTTGATGGTGTCCTGTATCAGCAGGAAGTGAAGGAGACACCTAAGAAAACAGACGGTGCAGCGAAAGTAGCCCCAGGTGGTACATGGTCTTATTCTACTGAAAGTCCGCAAGGCACAACAACCGGTAAACTGGTGATCAAGGATGATAATGGTACGTTATCGGGTACAATCAGTAACAGCATGAGCAATAAAGAAACAGAGCTTAAAGGAGCTACTTTGGATGGAAGCAATCTGTCGTTCAATTTTGGTTTTGATGCTGGTGGCAATTCGCTCACTATTGAAGTGAGTGTGGCTATTGAGGGTGATTCGTTTGAAGGCACCATGTCGGTAGGTACGTTTGGAAGCTTCCCCATCAAAGGAACAAGGGACCCTAAAAAGTAAGGAGTTCATGGTGAATAGTTGAAAGTACTTATACTTTAACTATTAACGGATAACAATTAACGAAAAACCAACTATGAAAATATTTTCAATACTCATTGCACTCGGCCTCTTCACTGCAGCACAGGCGCAGATCGAAAAAGGTACGATGCTTATTAAAAACGGAACGGTACTTACCATCACAAAAGGTACACTGGAAGGTACCGATGTATTGGTGAAAGACGGCAAGATCAGCCAGATCGGTAAAGGGATCGCTGCACCTGCAGGTGCAAGAGTGATCGATGCTACCGGGCTGTATGTAATGCCCGGCATTATCGATGCCCACTCGCACGTAGGTATCGATGCGGTCAACGAAGGTTCTAACGCCATCACCCCTGAAGTGAGAACAGGCGATGCGTTGAATCCTTTCCAGATCGCCATTTATCGTGCACTGGCCGGTGGTTGTACCACCTCACATGCATTGCACGGATCAGCTAACTCCATCGGTGGCGAATCGGAAACGATCAAGCACCGCTATGGTACATTTGATGCGAATGATTTGAAGATGGAAGATGCTCCACGCACCATCAAGTTTGCCTTGGGAGAAAATCCAACCGGCCACGGAAGAAGAAACAATGAAACTCCGACAAGCCGTATGGGAGTCGAGTTTGTTATCCGCCAGGCATTCGCGCAGGCGAAAGAATATGGTGAAAACTGGGAGGCCTACAATAAAAACAAAACGGTGAAAGGGTTCCGGGGTGCAGCGCCTGCTTACAGCGCACGCCTTGAAACCATATATGACATCATCAAGGGAAAAATAATTCTGCACTGCCACAGCTATCGTTCGGACGAAATCAATATGCTGCTGAAAGTGTGTAAAGATTATGGTATCAAAAAACTGGTATTCCAGCACGTGAACGAAGGCTTTAAGGTAGCTCCTGAACTGGCTGCTGCCGGGGCAATGGCTTCCGTGTTTTCTGACTGGTGGCAGTACAAACTGGAAGTGTACTACTCTACCGCTTACAATGCAGCGATATTAACACGCAATGGTGTGGTTACTTCCATCAACTCTGACTCCGGTGATCTGATTCGTCACCTGTATCATGAAGCAGGCAAGACACAGAAATACGGTGCGTTGACCGATGATGAAGCGTTGTCGTTAATTACCATCAATCCGGCCAAGCAACTGGGCGTTGAAAACCGAATTGGTTCACTGGAAGTAGGTAAAGATGGCGACATCGCTATTTTCAAAAACCATCCGCTTTCTATCTACGGAGTACCTCAATATTCAATTGTGGATGGGATTGTTCGTTTTGATCGTGCTAAAGACGCTGCAGATATGCGTTTGATGCCTGATCCTAAAGAAACATTTGATGTCACTACACTACAGGAAAATGGTCATAGTCATGACAACTGTATGCAGGGAACAGAAGAATTTATGGAACAGCTTTTTGGATTCTCTAAAAAATAAAATGATCATGAGAAAGAACATTCAACTATTAACAGGCATAGCCCTTTCCGTACTGATCATTATTGTGTTCAGGGCAGAAGCACAAAATCCAAAAGCGAAGACAGGCACATTTGCATTGACGAATGCAACCATTGAGACCGTAACCAAGGGAACGATCACCAACGGTACAATCATCATCCGCAATGGAAAGATCGAAGCGGTTGGCACCAATGTGGCCGTACCACCAGGTGCGGAAACGATTAACTGCAATGGATTAAAAATCTATCCGGGCATGATTGATTCGGGCACCAAAATCGGTTTGCTTGAAATCGGCCAGATACCACAGGCAACGGATGAAAGTGAAAAAGGAGATGTGATCCCACAGATGAAAGCCCTCACAGCTATTAATCCGAATGCAACAGCGATTCCCATTACCCGGGTGAGTGGAGTAACCACAACGCTGGTTGTACCCGATGGCGGTTTGCTGCCTGGTCAATCGGCATTAGTCAACCTGTTTGGCTATGTGCCTGACCAGATGTATGCCGGTTTTGAAGGTGTATTGATCAACTTCCCGAACACCGGCCGCAGAGGTTTCTTCGACCGCAGAACGGATGATGAGATAAAGAAGGGTGTTGAGAAAGCATTGAAGCAATTGAATGATGTGTGGGACAAAGCACTCCAGTATCATAAGATTGATTCGGCCACTGGTGGTAAAGGCGTGAAATATTATCCTGAGTTGCAGGCAATGCTTCCTGTTGTACGCGGTCAGCAATCACTGATGATTGAAGCCAATGCACAGAAAGACATTGAAGCTGCGCTGAAGTGGGTGAAAGAAAAGAAAGTGAAGAAAGTAATTCTTACCGGTGTGAGCGAAGGCTGGCGCGTGGCAAGTGAAATTGCGAAAGCAAACATTCCGGTGATTACCGGTCCGGTGATCGCTATTCCTAACCGTGATTATGACCGGTACGATCAGGCTTACGCAAATGCCGGATTGTTAAAGAAAGCCGGAGTGAAAGTAGCCATCCGTTCACAGGAAGATGGTAATGGCAACTATCGTAACTTGCCTTATCACGCGGGTTTTGCGGTGGCCTATGGTATGGATAAATCTGAAGCCCTGCGATCCATCACGATTGTACCTGCTGAATTATTCGGTGTTGCTGATAAACTTGGCTCCATCGAAGTAGGAAAGAACGCTACACTGTTCGTGAGCGATGGTGATCCGTTTGAAACCAAAACACAAATCAAACATGTATTCATCGATGGCTGGCAGATGCCGATGGTAAGCCGCCAGACTTTGCTGTATGACGAGTTTTTGAAACGCGATCCGGGTGTAAATAAGAATTAATCATCTTTAAAGTGGTAATAAAACGGCAGAGCCGGAGGAGCAATCTTCCGGCTTTGTTATAAAATGAAAGTAAACACTATTTCGTTGCGCTACTCCGGTCTCAATCGTTTGAGTAAAACTGATCAAGGAAATCTACCTGTATACTTCACTTTCTCACCGCCTGCATAAAATACAAAGACAGGTTTTCGTTTAGCCTACATATTCGCAGCCCGAAAGCAGAATCCGGTTCAGATGATATCTTTTGGTTTAGGTTAAATAGGAGCCGGGTTCGCTTTCTCTTTTCACGAAACGACATCAGAACTGTACCGCAACGGTGGTTCCTTTGTCCACCTGGCTTTCAATCCAGATTTTCCCACCCAGTGCCTCTACTTGGGTTTTGGTAAGAAACAGGCCTACGCCTTTAGCGTCTTTATGTTCATGGAACGTTTTACGTAAGCCAAAGAGCTTATTTCCATAGAGATTGAGGTCGATGCCCAATCCGTTGTCAGATACTCGTAATACGATATGACCATCTTCCTGCTTAGCCGTAAATTTTACTTGCAGCGGCCGTTCGGGTGAGCGATACTTGAGCGTATTGCTTAATAAATTCAGGAAAATACTTTCCAGGTAAGGCTTATTGTAACGGATCTCTTCGCAGGCGGAGAAATCGGAAGAGATGGTGGCATTGCTGCGAATGATTTCTCCGGCTAAGTCCTGCATTACTTTTTTCAATACCGTGCTGAAGCGCAGCGGTACCAAATCCGTAGCAGAGGACTTCTTTACTTTCAATGTATCCATCAGGTCGTTGAGGGTTTCACTCATGCTGGCCGCAGTAAGTTTTAACTGATGGAATATTTCCTGGTATTCTTTGATCGAGCTCTTTTCATTCAGCAACGAGATCAGCGCATTGATATTACCCACAGGCGAACGAAGATTGTGCGAGATCACATGAGCAAATGAATTGAGTTGTTGGTTTTGCTCCTGCAATTCCTCGGTGGCCGTCTCCAGGTTACTCTTCGATAATAAGAGAATTTCCTCCGCTTCTTTCCGTTCAGTGATATCAATAGCTGAAGCATAGATCAATTGACTGGCAACATCCGTCGACGAAGTCCACAAAAGCCATCGGTAGGTGCCATCTTTGCAGCGATACCGGTTTTCAAATGTAGTAACGTCTCTACCTTGATTGACCTGGGTATTGGTTGTTCCTCTCGTTGCATTCAGATCATCCGGATGAACAAACTCCATGAAAGGTACACTGGTCAATTCCTCTACGGAATAGCCAAGTGTTTTCTCCCACACGGGATTCAGCTTTTTGAAATACCCGTCAAAACCGGCAATGGCATTCAGACTGATGGAATAATTGAATACGCGGTCGTGCTCTTCCGATATGCGAATGATTTTTTCCTCTGCCTCCTTACGGGAAGTAATATCACTGAGAAATCCTTCCAGGAAAATCAGTTCACCTTTGTTGTATACCCCGGCGCCAAACTCTTCGATCCAAAGCCAGTGGCCTTCTTTGTGACGCAGCCGGTATACAATATGAAAGCTGCGTTGCTGCGTGAGCGCTTCATCCACCTTAGCCAATATGACTGGTGCATCCTCCGGATGATAGAGCTGCACAAAATTGATTTGACCACTTATGAAATCCGCAATTGCATAGCCCGTCATTTTGACAACATGCTCGTTGAGGTAAAGCATGGAAAACGTGGCATCGTTTTTACAGAGGTAAATCGTGCCAGGTAAATTCTCTGCCAGCAAGCGGAATTTCTGTTCGCTTTCTTTTATCTTCTGTTCTACTTCTTTCGTCTCTGTAATGTCGCGTATCAGAACCAGTACACTGTTGTGATCGATAAAGGAAATTTTAGCACTGCGCCAGGGGCGGGCATCATTGACCCAATACTCAATGTATTCTGCTTTTCCGGTGACAAATACTTTGGTGATGGTCGTATCGTAGAGATCAAAAAGATGAGCGTAAGGCCCGCTCAGTACTTCATGAATTGTTTTGCCAATGTATTGATCCCGCTGCGCAAACAGCAACTGATCATGTTTGGTCCATACATTGGTATAAATACGGTCACGGCTTATTTCAATGGCAATGTCATCAATGGAATAAAGAAGCGCTTTCAGGTGAGCTTCGGATTGCCGGATGCGTTCATCATTTTTTTTCTGCACAGTGATGTCGGAGGCAATGCCCAGGTAGCCGGTCAGTTCACCTTTATCATTCCATATTCCCGAAAGGGAAAGCATCACCGGAAAACGTGAACCATCTTTGCGTATGTAAGTCCATTCCCTGCGATCGGCTGATTTGGTGATCCGCGCTTTGGCTACGATCGAATCGAAGCCGGGTTCAAGCAAAATTCCCAGCAGCTGGCTGGTCTCTTCGGCATGCAAAATAATTTCGTTCCACTCATGAATAATCAATAGACTCCATTTGCCGATCAGTTCCGTATGGGTGTATCCGAGGAGGCGTTCGGCAGCAGGATTAAAACTGATGATGGTCCCTTCGGTATTGACCGAGATCACGGAGAGTTCAGTAGAATTCAGAATGGCATCCTGCAAAAGATACGTTTCAGCCAGCGCATTCAGGAATTTCTCCCGTGTGATCAATTCGGTTTCAGGAATGAGCGAACGGTTCATTACCGTAAGGGTGGTATGGTGTTATCAGCTTAGGTGTGTTAAAAGTACACAATTCTTTGTGTTAGCGAAATCCACGTTGCCTTTTTGCTTCAAACACAACCACAGCGGCAGCGGTGGACACATTCATCGAATCAATTTTTCCCTGCATGGGGATAATAATATTGGTGTTCGCGTTTTTCACCCAAAGATCAGATAGCCCCGTGGCCTCTGTGCCCATGACAATGGCTGCTGGCAGCGTGTAATCTGTTTCGTGATAGGGTTTGGAGGCGTGCAGGTAAGTGCAATAAATACGGATTTCATTTTGATTTAGCCACGCAATGGTTTCTTCCGAGGTAGCCGAAGCGATTGGCGTGGTGAACACACAGCCTACGCTGGAGCGGATCACATTAGGATTATAAAAATCGGTTTGCGGATCGCAGATGATCACCGCATCTACGCCTGCTGCATCGGCTGTGCGCAGTAAGGCTCCGAGGTTGCCGGGCTTCTCCACGGATTCCAGAATTAACACCAATGGATTTTTACTAAGCCTGATTTGCGGTAGCGTATGTGTTTTCATTTCAGCCACCGCAATCACTCCACCTGAGTTTTCGCGTATCGCAATTTTATCAAACACTTCTTTTGATACCGGAATTGTCAGCTTGTCTTTGATGAGATCATGACCGAGTTCCTCGTAAGGAATAATCTCTTCACAATAAAAGAGATTACCGATTTTGTATCCGGCTTCGATGGCCCATTGTATCTCTCGTTTGCCTTCGATAATAAAGAGCTGTTGCTTTCTTCGTTCGCGCGGCTTATCCAATGCCAGCAGGCTTTTGATTTTTGGATTTTGTGTGCTGGTAAGAACAGTTCCCGGTTTCATGTTTCAAGTTTAGGCAAGAAACCTGTAACCTGAAACTTTGAAGTATATTTGCCGTAATGAAACTGTTATATCCATCCAGCTGGAAAGACTACGAACTGTTGGACTCGGGCAACTTTGAAAAACTGGAACGCTTCGGTGCTTATATATTAATACGCCCGGAGCCGCAGGCCATCTGGCAGCGGACGCTCTCCGAGGCCGAGTGGAAGAAGATGGCGCACGCGCATTTTAACCGTGAACAAACCGATAATTTTCGCTTTACCGATGAGGTGAAGGGGGGATGGAAAAAGCTGAAGGACATTCCGGAAAGCTGGAATGTCATGTATGAATACAATGAGTTAAAGCTGAACCTGCGTCTGGCACTTACCGGCTTCGGCCACGTTGGTGTGTTTCCTGAGCAGGGCAACAACTGGAATTTCATCTATGACACCGTCAGGAGCTGGAGTAGATCCAAACCAAAAGTGTTAAATCTGTTTGCCTACACCGGTGCTGCGTCAGTAGTGGCAAAGATGGCTGGTGCCGATGTGACCCATTGTGATGCATCGCGCCCGGGTTTGAACTGGGCCAATCAGAACATGCAGTTGAATAATGAAAGCAATATTCGCTGGGTGCATGAAGATGCTCTCAAGTTCGTGAAGCGCGAGGTGAAACGGGGTAATAAATACAGCGGCATTATCATGGATCCGCCACCTTATGGCCGTGGTCCGGAAGGCGAAAAATGGACGCTGGCAGAGAAACTGGACGAAATGATTGAAGGCGCGAGTCAGTTGCTGGAAAAGAACGATTCCTTCTATATTCTCTCCATGTATGCAGGTGGGTTTTCATCGATTGTTGGCTTAAATGTGGCCCAAACTCATTTCAGGATGACCGGGCCGGAATTCGGTGAATTCTATCTGAAATCGCAGCAGAACAGGGATTTGCCGATGGGTACTTTTCTGCGTTTCAAACAATAAGTACACGCGGTAAAGTGCTTTACCGCTTTTTGCTTTTTTCTCGGGTATCATCCGATTTAAAGCGCTAAATACCGCGCTTCCAGGTTATTAATCCGTGAATTTTCAGAACACATTCCCGTCTGTGCCTAAAAATGGTTACTTTTGCACCCTTATTTGAGAAAAAGAGGTTATGCAAGTTGACAAAATCAGGAATATTGCGATTATCGCACACGTTGACCACGGTAAAACTACCTTGGTAGATAAGCTTTTACATGCTGGTCACCTGTTCAAGGACCACGAAACTCCTGGTGAACTCATCATGGACAGCAATGACCTTGAGCGCGAGCGTGGTATCACCATTTTGGCGAAGAACGTAGCCGTACGCTACAAAGACTATAAAATCAACATCATCGATACTCCTGGTCACAGTGACTTCGGTGGCGAAGTAGAGCGTGTATTGAACATGGCCGATGGTTGTCTCCTTTTAGTGGATGCCTTCGAAGGGCCTATGCCTCAGACGCGTTTTGTACTGCAGAAAGCATTGCAGATGGGCTTGAAACCAATCGTGGTTATCAATAAAGTAGATAAGAAAAACTGTACTCCCGACGAAGTACACGAGCAGGTATTTGAATTGATGTTTGCCCTTGACGCAACGGAAAACCAGCTGGACTTCCCTGCTTTCTACGGTTCGGCCAAGCAAGGCTGGATGAGCAAGGACTGGAAGCAACCTACTACCGATATCACTGCCTTGATTGAAGGTGTGATTGAACACATCCCTGCACCTAAAGTAGATGTAGGTACCACTCAGATGCTGATCACGTCACTGGAGTATTCTTCCTTCATTGGTCGTATTGCTATCGGCCGCGTACAGCGTGGAGAAGTGAAGCCCGGCCAGCAAGTGGCCTTGGTGAAACGCGATGGTAAAATCGTGAAGACCCGGGTGAAAGAAGTATATGTGTTCGAAGGTTTCGGAAAAGAAAAGACCGACCTGGTCAGTGCCGGTGAAATCTGTGCACTGGTAGGATTGGAAGGATTTGAAATTGGCGACACGGTGGCTGATGTGCTGAATCCGGAAGCGTTGAAGTCGATCTCGATCGATGAGCCTACCATGAGTATGTTGTTTACGATCAACAACTCTCCTTTCTATGCGAAAGAAGGTAAGTTCGTTACTTCACGCCACATCAAAGAGCGTCTTGAGAAAGAATTGGAAAAGAACCTTGCCTTGCGCGTAGGCGACACAGGATCAGCGGATAGCTTCATGGTGTTTGGCCGCGGCGTTCTTCACTTGTCGGTGTTGATCGAAACCATGCGCAGAGAAGGATATGAATTGCAGATCGGACAGCCTCAGGTAATCTTCCGTGAAATTGACGGAGTGCGTTGCGAACCGGTAGAGGAATTGACGATCGACTTACCGGAAACAGATGCGGGTAAGGCAATTGAAACGGTATCGATGCGCAAAGGTGAAATGCTGAACATGGAGCCTAAGGCAGACCGTATGATTCTGAAGTTCCTCATTCCGTCACGCGGAATCATGGGCTTGAGAAACTACCTGCTGAACGTAACAGCCGGTGAAGCTGTAGTTACTCACCGCTTCAAAGAATACCAGCCACACAAAGGAGAAATCCCTGGCCGTATTAACGGTTCATTGATTGTGATGGAACAAGGTGAAGCGATTCCTTATAGCTTGCACAACCTGCAGGACAGAGGTAAGTTCTTCATCAATCCGGGTGAACCGGTGTATGAAGGACAGGTAATTGGTGAACACAGCCGAAGTGGTGACTTGGTAATCAACGTTACCAAAACCAAGAAGCTGACCAACATGCGTGCTACCGGTTCTGAAGAGAAAATGAAAATTGCTCCTCCGCTGAAACATACACTGGAAGAGGCATTGGAATACATTCAGGCAGACGAATACGTGGAGGTTACTCCGAAGTCAATTCGTTTGAGAAAAATCTACCTGAACGAAACGGATCGCAAGCGCTTCGGTAACAAAGCGTAACGCGTAACATGATGAGCAGGTGTCTCTTTATCATCTTCAGCTTTTTACTCATGTCCGTTGCGCAGGCACAGACAGAAAAGGTAAAGAAGCTGGAGGCGGAAGGAGACACCCTACTTCGTCATGAAGATTTCAACGGAGCGCTGAAGGTCTTTGCAAAGATCCTGAAGTCACACAAAGAAAAAGATCAATTCTACTATTCCGTCATCTACAAGAAAGCCGTCAGTCTTTACAGCGTTCAAAAACTGGATGAAGCCCTCGGGGCCATTGACGAATTCATTCCGGCTTATCCCAACTCACCGCAGCCCTATTTGTTAAAGGCATTCATCTTTCGCGAGAAGGGAGATGCAGCGGGCCAACTCACCAATATTGACGAAGCACTGAAGCGGCAACCCGGTGCCCCTGACCTGATCAAGTGGCGCGCTATGCTCTACCTGGACGAAGAGAAGTTTGATCTTGCCAAGAAAGACCTGAAGCAAGTGAAATTGTATCAGGATGATGCGGAGGTAGAAACCTATCTCGGCTTTGCTTATTACAACACCAATCAGTCCGACAGTGCGTTCATCAGCCTGAAGAATGCAATGGAGCTGGATGTTACGTATCAACTTGCCTACCTCTATGCCGGTTCATTCAGTTTGCAGAATGAAGATTACGACATGGCATTGACGTATCTTAATCTTGCTTTGCGATTAGATCCTAAGAACTACACCGCCATCTTTTACAAAGGCATCGCCCTCATCGAAAAGGAGAAGATCGATGAAGGTTGCAGTTGCCTGGCCAAAGCATTCTATACAGGCAAAGTAGATGATGCCGGTGATTACCTGAAGCAGCATTGTTATGGAGAAGAGAATGAGTAGACAATACAGCAATTGCCCAAAAAGCAAGTTGTCAATTACCTTTTGTTAAGCACCAGGAAAGGTATCATATACAATAGAACCTGTCATTGACTAAGCCTTTTGCCTATTGTTAATTGTCGATTGCTATTCTTTCCGTATCACTCTTCGCCATCTCCCAGCCAATAATCCCTTTTTTTCGTGCGGAGTTCCATCGGTATTCACCAAGTATTCCATCCTGCCGGATCACCCGATGACAAGGAATTAAATACGCTATGTGATTAGACCCTACAGCCGAACCGACCGCTTGCATGGCTTTCGGATTCTGAATGTGCGAGGCAATACCTTTGTAGGTAGTTACTTCACCCATGGGTATCCTCAATAAAGCTTCCCATACTTTCACTTGAAAGTTCGTGCCCTTGACCAGTAAATGCAATCGGGATGTAGGGTTCACCTTTCCAAAAATTCGATCAATAAACGGCATAGTGATGACTGGATCTTCATGGAAGAGGGAGTTGTGCCAATGCGCTTTCATCTTCTCTACTTCATACTTCGGGTCTTCGTCCGATTGAATGAAAGACAGCCAGCATACGCCACGTTCGGTGATCCCAATCAATGCTATGCCAAATGGGGTGGGATGAAAACCATATTCAATGCGAAGCCCGCTTCCTTTGAGTTTGTATTCTTGTGGAGTTACGGCTTCCAGCGTAGTGAATAAATCATATACTCTCGATTGACTTGACAAGCCGGCCTGTTCGGCTACTTCCACCAGGTTTTTGCTTTGCTCCAGTTTTGATTTCAGAAAATCAATGGTAAGATATTGAAGGAAGCGTTTCGGACTAATGCCTGCCCACTCCGTGAAGATGCGCTGAAAGTGAAACGGGCTAAGGTGTACGATCTCCGCCACTTCATCCAGTTCAGGTTGTCGCTGAACGTTTTCTTCCAGATAGCGGATGGCCTGCTCTATGCGCAGGTAGTTCATGTTCTGATCGGTGGCCACAATCATAAAGCTATTGTTTTTTGTTGAATCAAAGTTGCCACCATTTCCAAAGCCGCTCAACCCGTTTCTTGCTCATGCTAAATAAACCGATGACTTTGATTTCAAGTAAAATGGTAACTTAGTTGACCAGACCCTAAATTATTCAATACATGAAAAAAACACTTTTCCTGGCGCTGTTTCTGTGGATGACACAGTTGGCCTTTGCCCGGCAAAACTATGATACCGTAAAAATCCGCCCTATCAAAGTGGTGGAGAATCTCTATATGCTCAAAGGAGCCGGAGGCAACATCGGTGTGCTTTTCGGGAAAGATGGTACGCTGATGATAGACGATCAGTTTGCACCACTCTCCAATAAAATCAACGGTGCGATCAAAACAATTGATCCGGGTGAAATCAGGTTTCTGATTAATACCCACCTGCACGGAGATCATACCGGAGGCAATGAAAATTTTAAAAAGATGGGTATCACGATCGTAGCCCATGAGCAGGTGCGGAACCGGATGCTGACCGAACAAAAGAGCGCACGTGGCACTGCGCCTCCAAGAGACAAAGACGCATTACCTGTGATTACGTTTGCTGATCAACTTAACGTTCATCTGAATGAAGAAGATATTGAATTAATTCACTTCGATAAAGGCCATACCGATGGGGATGTGATTGTTCATTTCAAGAAAGCAAATGTGTATCACACCGGCGATGCGTTTGTTCGCTATGGTTATCCTTTCATTGACCTCTCCAGCGGAGGCTCACTCCATGGATTTGTAAACACGCTGGATAAATTATTGCTGCTGCTTGACGATAACTCAAAAGTGATTCCCGGACACGGTGAACTGGCCACCAAGGCAGATGTGAAAGCCGTGCGCGATGCCATGGCCGATATTCGTGATCAGGTGACTGCCGCCTTAAAGAAAGGAAAGAAACCGGAAGAGATTGCCGCTTTGAATATCACCGATAAGTATGATGCTACCTATGGCAAGGGCTTTTTGAAAGGAAAGGATTTTGTGCTGATGGCTGCCGAAAGCCTGAGCGTGAAAAAGTAAAAGAGATATCGTGTTTGAGCCACCTCACATACTCATTCAATACTACCCCCATAACGGAAGCCCTAACGAGGGACTTCCGTTTCATTTTTAAAGAGGCGGCGGTGCTTTTTCTTCAGGCGTTTACCTGATTTGCAATCACGTATCAATTTTTAATCGCTGGTTGCCTTACTCAAATACGTGACGATGGCTCAGTATTGGTTATGTCAGCGTGTATCATCATTGTCAAATTTTTAAGTCCACTGGTTTTGAAATCAGGTGGCATCATGAAATATAATACCCAACGCATACCGTTCGCCGGCTGTCACTTCACTCACACCATGCTTTAAAGTAGCGCGATAATGGCCACGACTTCCCTTCACCGGGCGAAAGTTAGTCGTGAAGATGACTGCATCACCCTGATTCGCATGGACAACCGTTGCTTTGGATTGGGCGCGTGGAATCTGTTCGGTTATTACGAGTTCACCTCCTTCATGATCTCTTCCCTTTTGTGTAAGAATGAAAACGACCTGAAAAGGAAAATAGATTTCTCCATACAGATCCTGATGCAGGGTGTTGAATCCTCCCTGCTGATAGCGGAGGAGAAGCGGGGTAGGGCGGAGTTGATTTTTATGGTGACAAGAAGTAATGAATTCTTCATGTGAGGCCGGATAGTGAATGTCGATGCCCAGGATATTCATCCATTGATTGGCGAGCGAGGCCAATGATGGATACAGTTCACTCCGGTGTTGTTGAATCAATTCAGGAAGCGGATAGCTGAAGTACTTATATTCTCCCTGCCCGAAGCGGTAGCGCTGCATGTTGACGGTACTTCGATAAAGAGGTTGACCGTACAAGCCAATGAGTTGGATACACTCTTCGGTAGAAAGAACGTTTGGCAGTTTTGCAAAACCTTTGGTATTTAATGAATCGTAAATTTCCTTCCAGTTCATACGTGAAATTCTTTTTCACAAAAATGGATCAGGATCATTTTTCTATCCACCCGATACTTGCTGAACTGAAAAGAAGTGTGGAAATGACCTTTACTATTCTTTATCTTTCGAATAAATTCATCATTCACATGAAGCATCTCGTTACTTCTTTATTTCGTGTACTGACTTTTTCAGCCTTAATTTCCTGCTCTTCGGGCTCGTCAACGGAAACATTCAACGAAGAATGGATTCCGATATTCAATGGTAAAGACCTGAGCGGATGGGACATTAAAATTGCCGGTTATGATATCAATGATAATTTTAACGAAACGTTTAGAGTGGAGGATAGTATTCTGAAAGTGGATTACAGCAAGTATGCGAAGTTTGAAAATAAATTTGGTCATCTCTATTATAACAAGCCGTACTCCTATTATCGTGTGAAACTTCAGTACCGCTTTACCGGCAGGCAATTGAAGGATGGACCGGATTACGCCTATCTCAATAGCGGGATCATGTTACATTCCCAATCAGCAGCATCGTTAGGTAAAGCACAGACCTTTCCTGTTTCCCTGGAGATGCAGTTTCTGGCAAGTAACGATAGCGTGAAAAGAACCACCGGAAACTTATGTACACCCGGCACACAAGTCAGTAGGAATGGAGCGGTCGTATCTGCTCATTGTATCGATTCCAGTTCTCCGAATTATGATGAGGAACTGTGGATCAGTGCGGAAGCCATTGTGTTAGGCGATTCCATCGTTCATCATGTGATAGAGGGAGATACGGTGCTCACCTATGAAAATACTCAGGTAGGTGGCGGATTTGTGAATAAGGATATGAATTGGCGTACCGGTGGTTTTGCCGATTCCGTCCTGTGGGGACAAAAGCAAAATACTCCATTAAAGGAAGGTTATATTGCCCTGCAAGCGGAAAGTCATCCTATTGAGTTTCGCAAAATTGAGTTGCTGGATCTGAAAGGATGTAAAGACCCTAAGGCAGTTAATTATAAATCGTACTACGTCAAGTCCGATCCATCGCAGTGCCGCTACAAGTAAATGAATTCACTTTACCTTCCTGTTCCGCAGGCGTTCAGTTTTGATCTGGCTGTTTCTTTTTTGTTGCGCTCTCCGCGTGAAGTGCTTCACCGCGTGGAAGAGGATCGTGTGCTGAAGGCGTTGTATGTGGAAAGAGAGAAAGTGGTATTCAGTATGCGCTTTGAGCGCAGTCAGCTGGTCGTTGATTTTCTCTCGGGGCCAGTTACTGAAAAAATAAAAGAGCAGGTAAAGGCTTTTATCATCGAATGGTTTGACCTGGAGACCGACCTGCTTCCCTTTTATGCGATGGCAGCCGAAGATAAATTACTCGGTGACCTGGTGACACGATTTCATGGCTATCGCATTGTGGGGCAACCTGATTTGTTTGAATCATTGATATGGGCGGTGTTAGGCCAACAAATCAATTTACAATTTGCCTATACGCTAAAACATCGCTTCGTGGAAGCGTATGGAGAAACGGTGAAGATTGATGATCAGCATTATTATTTGTTTCCCACTTCATCAAAAGTAGCTCAGCTCCGACCCGAAGAATTACTGCCTCTCCAGTTTTCGCGGCAAAAGGCAGCGTATACCGTTTCCATTGCAGAAGCATTTGCTTCGGGCCACATCTCCAAGGAGAAATTGAAAGGAATGCCCTTACAACAGGCAAAGGAAGAGCTCATCAAAATAAAAGGCATTGGCAACTGGACGGCCAACTATGCACTCATGAAAACCTTTCGCTACCCGGATGCTTTTCCGCTGGAGGATGTGGGCATTCATAATGCGATCAAAAACATAAAGAAGATGAAAGTGAAACCCACACTGGATCAAGTGAAGCGCATCTTTAAAAAATACAAAGGGTGGGAGGCGTATGCTACACTGTATTTGTGGAAAAGTCTTTGATCTCCAATTTATAGTTGATTGATGATTGGCCGTGATTAAATGAATGTTTTAATCGGTTAATAACTTGCCGGATGACGATGGGGTGAATAATAGTTCGGGAGCAATGTGATTTAATGTGATCAGATTACTGGTGTCTCCCAGAATTTCATCGATAAGTCCGTAGGCCTTGGCTTCTTCGGCATTGAGGTATCGATCACGAAGAAAGAACGCTTCGATTTCTGTAGCACTATGGCCGGTGTGCCTGCCCATGATGTGAAACAGTTGTGACTGTAACCGTTCCTGCTCACGCATGGCGATGCGTACATCTTCGGTGTAGCCTTGTGCTCCGCCTCCTGTGGGGTGCATGTGGATAGTGGCGTGGGGCAATGCATAGCGTTTGCCTTTTAGCCCGGTGCAAAGTAACGCAGTGCCCATGCTGGCGGTAATGCCTACGGCATACGTATAAACAGGTGCCTGAACCATTTGCATGGCATCGTAGATCGCCAGCCCGGCATACACATGCCCTCCCGGACTATTAATGTACAGGTGAATGGGCTGCTTCTGATCTACACTATTCAGATAAAGCAGCTGAGCGACAATGACATTCGCCATTTGAGATTCGATCTGGGTGCCTAAAAAGATAATTCGTTCTTTCAGCAGCAGGCTATAGATATCATAGGCCCGCTCTCCACGGCCACTGTTGTCAATGACCATGGGGATGATGCTTGCGCGTGCAGTCATGTCAATGTTGGTTAAAAAGTTGTTGTATGTTTTTTTGAAAGGCAGCTTCCTGCGGAGAGGTAAGCATCTGCCGACCGATTGCTTCCGCCTCCGCTCTTACTTTTTTGCGGCCAAACGCAATGGCCAGAGCCCTTACTTTCTTTTGAAGAAATACGTTCCATTTGAATTGGGGCTGCAACAATAGCTTTGCTTCAGCTAAAAGATGGTCTTCAGTGGATAACTGACCCGAAAGAAAATCATCGATGTGTTTGATTTGCTCAGATGAAGTCTTCATGGTGTAATGCTTTTTTCTTTACTTCATGACGTAGCTTCTCGATGCATTTGTACTTCTGCGCGGAGGCGGAGTGTGCTCCTGAAAATCCGAACTGGCTGGATATGGCTTCGATGGAGAGGTGATCGTAATAGAATGCACTCAATAGTTCAAGGCATTTTCTTCCGCTTCGCTCCAGTAGTGTCAGTAAATGATTGTGCGAAGTGTCTTCCAAATAATCTTCAGGCAGTTCGATCTGCTTTTCCAGATCATCCAAGGAAAGCAGCAGCTGATTGTTTTTTGTTTTCCGTATCCACAGATGTTTGGCGATACCAATCAGGTAGGAGTGTGGATGATCTATGGCAGTGCTTTCAAGCTGTACGGTTTTTTCATACAGGATCACCAGAGCATCCTGAAAAACATCTTTGGCATCCTGCAATGAACCGGATTGTTTGCTGATAAGGCGTGCCACTATCGGGAACGCTTCACGATAGAGCGTTTCAAAAATGATAGGACGCTGGAGCGGATCGTGTAGTTCTTTTTGAAGTGTAGCCGTCATCGTTAATCAATTATTTGTTCTTTATGATGAAGTGCAGAAAGCCCGGCAGAAATCACCTCCAAAAGGAGAAATTATTTTCCAATGCGGATGGCGTAGGTGGCAGGCCACTGTTTTCCGGTAATCAGTACTAGTTTGCTTTTCTTTTCATAAGCAATACCATTGAGTACATCTGCCTGCGGATCGGTCACTCTTACCTTCTCACCGATCTCGGACAGGTCAAGCTTGCCCACTACGTCTCCGGTAGCCGGGTCGATTTTGTAAATGTTGTTGGTCAGATATTGATTCGCATAGATATATCCTTCAATGTATTCCAGTTCATTCAGGTTTTTCACTACTCCCTTTTTGTCCTTTACGGTGATCGTATGTTCGTCTTTCAGGGTCACGGTGTCTTTGAAATGAATCACATTCGTGCCATCGCTCACAATCAGTTGTTTCCCGTCGTGTGTGATGCCCCAGCCTTCGTGCTCATACGTAAATGTGTCTATCTTTTTGAAAGTAGTCGCATCGTAAACAAAGCCTTCTTTATTCTGCCAGGTGAGCTGGTAGATTTTATTATTGAGGAAAGTGATGCCTTCGCCGAAATATTTATCGGCAAGAATTACCTTTTTGTCTTGAATGCCGGTAGCAATATTTACTTCCGCAATCCAGGAACCGGCCTGGCCGGTGCTTTCGAATAACCTTCCCTTTTCAATCACCAGCCCTTGCGTATAGGCAGTTCTGTCGTGCGGGAAAAGCTTGGCAATGGAGTAGGATATCAGGGTTTCATCCTTATCTGCGGGTGGTACTGCCGGTGGTTGCTTTTCTTTCGATGAGCAGGAGGCCAGCAGGAGGAGAATGAAAAAACAAAAAAGGTGTTTGTACGGGGCTGAAAACATAATTCGCTTACCTCTTCCGTTAGTGGGGAAAAGATAAGCGAATAACTGAAATGTATCGGAATAATGGAAATTTTACTTGTTGACGAGTACCGGCATGCTGGCAGCCAGTACAATCAAATCGTCATCATTCACTTCTTTCTTCTCATCAGCTACCTGTAAGAAGTATTCGTAAACGGTGTTCAGGTCGGTTCCTTCAAACTTATGGCCCAATAGTTCGAGGCGGTGTTTCAAGGCGGCCCGTCCGCTCCGGGCAGTCAATACAATAGAGGAAGAGGGAACACCCACATCCGAAGGATTGATGATTTCATAATTTTCTGCATGCTTCAGGAAGCCATCCTGATGAATACCGGAAGAGTGAGCAAACGCATTTTTACCGACAATGGCTTTGTTCGCCTGCACAGGCATGCGCATCATGCTGCTCACCAGGTGACTGATCTCAAACAGGCGTTCTGATTTTATATTGGTATACAGATCAAGATCCTTATGTACTTTCAGTGTCATGGCTACTTCTTCCAATGAAGTATTGCCGGCACGTTCTCCTATACCGTTGATGGTTACTTCCGCCTGACGTGCTCCGTTCATCAAGCCTGTAATAGTGTTAGCTGTGGCCATGCCTAAGTCGTTATGACAATGAACCGAAATGCAGGCCTTGTCAATGTTCTTTACATGCTCAAACAAATACTGAATCCGTTTTCCATAGAGATTAGGTAAGCAGTAGCCCGTGGTGTCGGGAATATTCACGACATCAGCACCGGCGGCAATAACGGCTTCCGTCAGGCGTGCCAGAAATTCAAGATCGGCACGGCCGGCATCTTCCGCAAAAAATTCCACCTCATATCCTTTTGACTTTGCATACTTGGTAGCCCATACGCCTTTCTCAATTACTTCCTCACGC
>JAHEZH010000035.1 GCA_023251155.1 Flammeovirgaceae bacterium
CGAATATTTTAGTGAAGCCTTTGACATCATCACCTGTCCAGCCCAGGTTCATCTCACCGTACTTACCAAACTTGGCAGACATCAGATCATAGGCAGACTGAATACCATTCACCATAAAGCGATAGGGATAGAGCGTTACCGACACTTCGCCGGTTACGTGTTGTTGTGAACTGTTCAGGAAGCCTTCAATGTCGCGCATGATCGGGTCAAGGTATTGGCCTTCGTGGAGCCAGTTGCCATAGAATTGTGCCAGTTGATCTTTCCAGCTCAGTTGCCACTTGGTGAGTACGTGTTTCTCCAACGCATGATGCGCCTTGATGATGATCACCGGGGCAGCCGCTTCAAAACCAACGCGACCTTTGATACCAATGATCGTATCACCCACGTGAATGTCACGACCGATACCATAGGCTCCGGCTATCTTCTGTAGTTCCTGAATGGCTTCGGTAGGATGAGCAAACTTCTTTCCGTTGATGGAAAGCAATTCTCCTTTCTCAAAGCCAAGCTTTACTTCTTCACTGTCTTTCTTGGTGACTTGTGTTGGCCATGCTTCTTCCGGCAACATACCCAATGAATTCAATGTCTCTTTTCCACCCACTGAAGTTCCCCAGAGTCCTTTGTTGATTGAATATTTTGCTTTCTCAGCGCTGTAGATGATTCCTTTTGTCTTCAGGTATGCGACTTCCGCTTCGCGGCTCAGTTTCATATCACGGATAGGAGTGATGATCTCCGTGCCGGGAGCAAGGATCTGGATCACCATATCAAAGCGAACCTGATCATTACCGGCACCGGTACTTCCGTGAGCGATGGCATCGGCTTTTATTTCACGGGCATAGTTAGCCGAAGCCAGTGCCTGCGACATACGTTCGGCACTCACGCTTAACGGGTAAGTGTTGTTCTTCAATACGTTTCCATAAATAAGGAAGCGAATCACTTTATCGTAGTAGTTGGTGATCTCATTCACCGTTTTGTGTGAAGCTACTCCCAGGTTCCTGGCGCGCTTTTCAATATCGGCCAGTTCTTCTGCACTGAATCCTCCTGTATTTACCGTAAGGGTATGTACCTCGTAGCCGAGATCTTGTGAAAGATAGATGGCGCAATACGAAGTATCCAAACCACCACTGAATGCTAAAACTACTTTTTTCTTCATGACTAAATTAATCCTGTTATCGATCTCTAATACCGTGGTCGGTTTCCCCATAGACCACTTACGTTATTATCTAAACTCATTTCGGTAGGTGGGTACACCAACCGAGGTTGTTATATTACTTTGCGTTTCTGCGGTTTTGCGAGAAAAATATTACCAGAAGAACAAAAGGCTAAGCAGTGATGATTTTTTGTTTGGCTCTTCGTTGTCCTTCTTCTTACGGCCTTTCAATAGCATGAATTGTTTCAGGCGCATGAAACGCTCGTAGATTTTTGAGTTAGCAGCAAATTCTTTTGCTTCAATCGTAACCGGAGGTTTTTGCTGCGCGAGCAATGCTGCTTTCTTTTCCGCTTCCTCTTTTGCCTTCTCTACCGGATCGTAAAGCATGGCCGTACACATGCAGTTCTTACGACCTTTGCTCATCAGGATCTCATAGTTTACACAACTCTGGCATCCTTTCCAGAATTCTTCATCAGTAGTGAGCTCAGAATAGGTGACAGGCTCATAGCCCAGATCCGAGTTGATCTTCATCACGGCCAGGCCCGTTGTCAGACCGAAGATTTTGGCATCCGGGTATTTTTTACGCGAAAGTGCGAATACCTTATGTTTGATCTCCGTGGCAATACCTGTCTTGCGGAAAGGAGGAGATACAATGAGGCCGGAGTTCGCTACATACTTTTCATGTTGCCATGCTTCGATGTAACAGAAGCCTACCCATGTGCCATCAGGCAATACGGCTATGATGGCTTTGCCTTCATCCATCTTCTGCTCGATGTAAAGCGGGGAGCGCTTGGCAATACCTGTGCCTCTGGCCTTGGCCGACTCTTCCATCTCGGTGGTGATGGTCTCTGAATATTTCTTATCGTCCGCGGTAGCTACGCGTACAATGATGTTATGGTTCAATTCTATAACTTCGTTAAAAGTGAAAAATGAAAAGGAGGTGCAAAAGCACGTGCCAACGTCTTGTCTCAGACCAAACGCGGTAAATGAAATTTAAAAGGGATGTATCAAATCCGAATCTGCCTTCGGAAACTTCGAATCACCAGAGGAAGTGATGTGAGCAAGCTGCGGAGGAGACTTCCGTGGAAGCCTGTGAGCGCTGCGAGTGTGAAGTTGTTTTTCAATTTCGTTGTTCTGTGTTAATAGGTTACAGATCGAGTAAAAACATTCGTTATATTTTGTGTAAAAATAGATACGATTTTTTTATAATCTTAATCCTTCACCAATTTCTTAACATAGAAACGGATTTTTTTTCAGAAAGTTCAGCAGGGTGGAAGGAAGCACTCTTTGCTTCCTAACGCTCGGTAAGTTTTTGTTCGCCACAAGGTGACATTTTCATAACAGAGCGTTCATAACAGAGCGAAACTCTGAGGAAATCAGTTGTAGTGAAACGTATAGGTAATTAAGTTACCTTCCGGCACTTCGGTTGGTAAACTCTGGCTATTGTAGTGGAATGAATGTTTAAAAGTACGGGGCTTTAGTTACCTCATGGTACATTCATTCGATTGGAAGGTGCTTTGTCTTCTGTGATCACCTACAATTGCTTGAAAATCTGAGTCAGTCCACCCACTCCAATTTGTAACCCGACACAAAACACAAGGAATGCGCTGAGGCGGTTCATAATTTCTTCACCACGGTTACCCAGACGTTTAATGAGCAAAGGGGTGAATGCATAACACCAGTAGATCACAATACACATCATCACGATGGCGACCACAAGTGCTCCGAGGTTGCCGATGTATTCCGAGAAGACTTCACTTTCGCCACGGGCACTCAGTGTCAACAGAACGGAGATAGTACCTGCGCCGGTGGTCATCGGGAAGGAGATCGGGTAGAAGAGCAGCTTGGAAGTTTTTACCTTATGATTTTCATCCGCCGGGGTATCGCCCGATTCTTTGGCAACACTGTTATCGGAAGTCAGCAACTCCCAGCCCATCCGGCAAATCAAAATACCTCCGGCCAATTGTACAATAGGCAGGGAGATACCAAATAGTTTCAGTACCCAGCTGCCGGCCACTACAGATGCGCAACAGATCACAAAGCAGTACAACGCAATTCGTTTGGCAGCCGCTCTGCGTTCGGCAGGATCAAGTCCTCCTAGCAATGGATCAATGATCAATGCCGTACCTACCGGATTCACCGGAGGTATCAAAGCCACAAAACCAATCAGCACAAGGTGTAAAAAAGAGAGCGCAATTTCCATATCCATGGCAATATACACTCACTTTTAACGATCGGCCAATTGTTGTTCGTAGACTGGAGTTTATCGAGCGTTTTCTTTGTCTGGTGTATCCACAAGTATTTTATTCATGATCTCCATTGTTTGTATCGTGCCGGAGAGGAATGCAAAAAAACAGCCCGATGAAATCACGGGCTGCTTGTATCAATGAGTTGCTCGTATTGACTAATGAATCATTTTGAAAAGGCGGCTCCAGCGTATCTTGTCTGTAATGCCCGCATATTGATCGATCGATAACCAGATAAAGAATGCCTTGCCTACAATGTGATCTTCGGGTACAAAGCCCCAGTAGCGCGAATCCCATGAATTATGGCGATTGTCACCCATCATGAAATAATAGTTTTGCTTGAAGGTATATTCCGTCACTTCTTTACCATCTATAATCAGCTTGCCACTATCCAGTTTCGCATCGCTGTTATGATCAAATTCAACAATCGTTTTGCCATAGAGTGCCAATGTAGAATCATTGATAGCGATCTTCATCCCTTCCTTGGGAATGGTGAGCGGGCCGAAGTTATCCTGGTTCCATTTCGAATATTTCGAGTAGCAAAAGATACGCGAATCCGGCTCTGTAAAATGCTCTACTTCAACCGACGAAATGAAGGAAGTTTTTTTCAATTCATCGGCTTGCGCGGCAGTAAGCTGCATATTGTAATGTGCCCCTGCGTTGTCACTTCCGGCATAGGTGAAATCTTCTCCTTGTGTTAGTTTCCACTTCTGAAGGTTGCGGTCGCTGATTTCACTTTTGGAAGTCACGTTGTAATCGAAGCGCATCTCCGGAGGAAGAGTCAAGGCGGTACCGTTGGCATAGACTACTCCGTCTTTGATGCTGAGCACATCTCCGGGAACACCTACACACCGTTTGATGTAGTTGGTTTTCAAATCAACCGGATACTTTACCCATACAGCAGGATTACCTTGCTGCTCCCAGTTGTTCTCCAGCATTCCGGGTACGTTGAATACCACGACATCTTCCCGTTTTACGGAACTGATTCCCGGTAAACGGTAAGTAGGCAGCTGCACCCAGTCGGCATAAGACGGAATGTTTGTGAACCAGATTTTCTGATGCGTCAACGGCATTTGTATGGGGGTGCGTGGCGTGCGCGTACCGTAATGGAATTTGCTGACAAACAGGAAGTCACCTACCAGCAATGAGTTCTCCATGGAAGGAGTAGGGATGGTATAAGCTTCCATAATCAGCCAGCGGATCAAGGTGGCGGCCACAACAGCGAAGCCAATGGCTTCTGTCCATTCCGATACTGCTGATTTTTTTATTACGGGCAATTTATCAAGCGTGCCAATGTATTTAACATTCGGGTTAAAGCCCAGTACAGGCAAATAAACGGGTAAAGCAAGCAATACCGCCAGCTGACTCAGCAGTGAATGGCGACCCAGGCAGCGGATAAGATCAAGGATGATGATGTAATACCCAAAGAGGTTTACAAAAGGGATGATGATATAGATAATCCACCAGGTAGGTTTGCCTACCAGCTTAATGATTTCAAACTCAGAGTAAATAGGAATGAGTGACTTCCATGCAGCTACGCCTGTCTTTTCGAAAATTTTCCAGTAGCCGATAGTTACACCAATGCGGAAAACCAGGGCGATGATGAGTAAAGAATTCACAGAATACGGATTTTAAAACGGTGCAAAGAAAAGGTTTTTTGAGATCATTTCAGAAGCCTAAGAAGTCCTTCATGGTAAGGATTCCTTTTTTGTCTTTGATCCACTCGGCTACCAGCACGGCCCCCAGCGCAAAACCCTGGCGCGAGTGTGCTTTATGCCTGATTTCAATATCGTCAACTGTCGAGTGGTATTTCACCACGTGGGTACCTGGGTCCGGATCTACTCTAAAAGACTGAATGCCAATAGACTCTCCGCTGCTTGGTGTGCCCAGGTTCCAGGTTTTCTTTCTCCCCAGGTGCTTTACCACTCCATCGGCCAGAGAAATAGCAGTACCGCTGGGAGCATCTTTTTTCTGGGTGTGGTGCGTTTCTTCTATTGAAATTTCGTACTGGCTGTAATTCTTCATTAGTTGTGCGAGGTATTCATTCACACGGAAGAATATATTCACTCCCAGGCTGAAGTTGGAAGTGTAGAACAGGGTGCCGTTTTTATCCAGACAGTATTTTTCTACTTCTGTCTTATGATCGAGCCATCCGGTAGTACCGCAGACCACCGGGATGCCTTGATCAAAACAATACTTCAGATTTTCTACGGCTGCTTCCGGTTGAGAAAATTCAATGGCAGCATCCACTTTAGCGGCAGGGCTAAATGCATTCCGTTCAGAAGTAGTATCAATGCGGCCTGCTATCGTGTGGCCGCGTTCAACAGCAATGGCTTCGATGGTCTTTCCCATCTTTCCATATCCAAGTAAAAGGGTATTCATTAAAAACGTAATTTGAGTGCAACACCGGTATTGGTGCCAATTAACATATCTCTCTCCATCATGGGTTCGAGTCGTGCTTTCAACTGGGGATTGACATCGAATTCTTTCAGGTGCGCATCTACGTGGGCGTCCACCATTTGTAATACATACCACACGCCGGTAAGAATGATTAAATAGTCACGTTGTCTCCGAGCTCTATTGGTAATTGTACGCAACTGGGCTTCTGTAAGACCTAAGTCAGGCGAGAGGTAAACTTTGGATGGGTCAATGGATTTCTTATCCAGAATAACAAACAGATCACTGCGGTACTGGGCATATTGGTCTTGATAAACTTTGATGGCATACCCTCCGGCTATAAATCCACCGTACACTATAGGAAGTTTCCAGTATTTCCTGTTGTAGATCTGGCCCAAGCCAGGCAATACTGCAGAATACAACAGCGCTTTGCGCGGATTGAATTTGGCGGCATAGGTGGCGATACTGATTACTTTTTTTCCTTTGCCTATCTGAACGGAATCGGATAATAAATACGTAGAAGTGCTATCGCGTGCGGGGGCTTTCTTATCCTGACCTGATAAAAGCAATGGAAACAGCAACAAAGCGAATGTACCGAGGCGCAGGGCCACAGGTCTTTTACACTTTGATGATGTCAAGAATGCGGTTAAGGTCTTCAATAGAAAGAAACGGGATTTTAATTTCACCCTTTGTGCCATCACTCTTTACACTAATTTTTGTGCCAAAATGCGAAGAAAGTTTGGATTGTAGCTGAGAAATTTCTTTGGAGGCAGGTGTGGAGGTCGTTACTTTCTCAGTCTCGGCCGGTGTAGTGGTGGTCAGTTGTCTGGCCAGTTCTTCTACTTTACGGACAGAGAGGTCCTCCGATAAGATCTTTTTAAAAATAAAAAGCTGCGTATCCGGATTTTCTACACTCACAATGGCCCGTGCATGGCCCATGGAAACACGGTGATCCCGCAAGGCTACCTGGATATCAGGTGGCAGCTTTAACAAGCGCAGGTAGTTGGTCACGGTGGAGCGGTTTTTACCTACGCGATCGCCCAGCTCTTCCTGCTTCAGGTTACACTCGGTAATCAATCGCTGGTAGCTCAGCGAAATTTCTATCGGGTTAAGGTTTTCACGCTGGATGTTCTCAATCAACGCCATTTCCAGCATCTGCTGATCGTCTGCAGAGCGGATGTAAGCCGGAATCTGTTTTAACCCGGCCAGCTTGGAGGCCTGGAAACGTCTTTCTCCCGATATGAGCTGATACTGGTTTTGAGCCAGTCTTCGTACCGTAATGGGCTGAATGATACCATGTACCAATATCGATTCCGATAACTCCAGCAGTGCATCCTGATCGAAATGCTGGCGTGGCTGAAAGGGGTTCACCTCAATCTGATCGACAGGAATTTCATTCAGGTTATTGACCACCACTGTTTGAACCGTCTCCGTCACAGGCGGTGTGGCGACGAGGTTGGCGGCTGCCGAAATTTCTACTTCCAGTTTATCGTCTGTGGGAGTGTCGCTCAGCAAAGCGCTCAACCCTCTTCCTAATGCTTTCTTCTTCATCATTTTGATTTTCCGTTTCTATCGAGGATTTCGTGTGCCAGGTTCAGATAGCTCACGGCTCCTTTACTTTCCGCATCGTGTACAATTACAGGCAATCCAAAGCTGGGCGATTCACTCAACTTCACATTACGTGGGATGATGGTGTTGAAGGCGATGTTCTTAAAGTGGGTGCGTACATCTTCCACCACCTGATTTCCCAACGAAGTACGTGAATCATACAGCGTGAGGAGGATACCTTCAATCTCCAGCCCAGGATTAAGCCGTGTCTGAATGATTTTGATGGTATTTAATAGTTTCCCTAATCCTTCCAACGCGAAGAATTCGCATTGTACTGGAATCATTACCGAGTTGGCAGCCGTCAACGAGTTGATGGTAATCAAACCCAGTGAAGGAGAGCAGTCGATGATGATAAAATCATATTCGTCAATGACTTTTCCCAGCGCATTGCGCATTTTTTCCTCGCGGTTCTGAATGCTCACCATTTCCACTTCGGCACCTACCAGGTCGATGTGCGAAGGAAGAATGTCCAGAAACTTCAGATCGTTCTTTACAATGGCATCGTGGGGATGAACATCATCGACCATGCATTCGTAAATACTGATCTTTACTTCTTTGGGATCCAAACCTAAACCGGAAGTGGAGTTGGCCTGAGGATCGGCATCTACCAGTAACGTTTTGTATTCCAATACGGCAAGACTGGCAGCCAGGTTGATAGCTGAAGTTGTTTTGCCTACGCCTCCTTTTTGGTTCGCTATTGCGATTATTTTGCCCATTTAAGCTATTGATTAAAATAAAACCCCGTCAGTTAGGTAGCTGACGGGGTTCAAATATACATCTAACCTTCGCTCGTGGAACGTTCGTGAAACGTTAGTTATCCACGTTATTTCAACAGGTTATAAACAATTGGGGAAAAAAGGCCATTAGACCACTGTCGACAGTCACCTGTCAGCGGTGGTCCTTGACTATTTATTCTTCTTCTTATTTTCTTCACTCGCTTTCATGGCTTCCTGTAGTTTACTCATGAATTTCGATTTGGTTCCGGTAGCGGCTCCCGATTCCATCTTCTTGCGATGATCGGCCATTACTACTTTGATTTTCTCTTCATCCACAAAACGTTTGATGATGATCTGCTGAATGAAGGTTACCAGATTGGATACGAAGTAGTAGAAACTCAAACCGGCAGCAAACTTATTCAACACAAACATGAAGATGACCGGCATGATGTATCCCATGGATTTCATCGGGCCCTGTACCTGTGTGCTGATCTGGTTGTTTTGCCAGGTGGTGATTAATGTTGTAGCCGTCATCAGCAATACAAACAAACTCACGTGGCTGCCATAGAATGGAATAGCAAAAGGCAGATTCATGATGGAATCGTAAGTCGACAAGTCTTCGGCCCACAGGAAATGCTCCTGACGAAGGTCAATAGAGAAAGGGAAGAAGTAGAACATGGCAAACAGGATGGGCATCTGCAGTAACAGGGGTATACATCCGCTGAACGGACTTACTCCTACCTGCGAATACAGCTTCATCTGCTCTGCCTGTATCTGCGTCATGTTATCACCGTACTTCTCTTTGATTAGATCCAGTTCGGGTTTTAATATTTTCATTTTCGCCATACCGATGTATGACTTGTAGGAGAGGGGGGATAAGATCAGCTTCACAATCAATACCAGCAGAATGATGATGATACCATAGTTGGTAATGAACTGCGCCAGGAACTTGAAGATCGGCATGATCAGGAATTTGTTCACCCAGATTACCGGCGGCCATCCTAAAGGAAGGTTACGTGAGAACCCATCCGTTACATCTTTGATTACTTCATAGTCGTTAGGCCCAAAGAAGTAATTGAACTGTGCTTTGTCTGAAGTCACATCCTGCTTAGCAATGGAGAGCTTAATAACGGCATCTTTTACTGTGGATGAATCAATCGGATTGGTTACTACCGTGCTTACCTCTGACTTGGAAAAACTGTTTTTAGCAATGATGGAGCTGATGAAAAATTTCTGACGGATAGCGACCCATTTTACAGGTGTCGTAGAGGTTTCTACAGCGTAGTCTTTGGGGGACTCGATGTCTTCAAACGAACCTGCAGTGGTGTAGTAGTTCAGTGATGTTCTGGTGCGGCTATCTTCAATGTCTTTTTCCTGCAAAGGAATCTGATCGTTCCATTGGTAAGTGAGCTCTTCATTGTTCAGGCCAGTCACTCCCTGCGCCTGTAGCTTATAACCTATCTGGTATCCGGAAGCAGGTATGGAATACACATGACGCAGATATGCACTTTCACTTAGCTTGGCGGTGTAATTGATGATGGTGGTATCGCCTTTTTTCTCTGTAGAGTATTGGTAGAACAAGCGATAGAGATCGATATTTTTACCTTCATACTGTGTCTTCAGTGTAAACTGGTTGGACGCCGGAGTCACCAGGTAAAGCGGCTTCTGTGTATAGGTCTTGAACTTCTTTAACTCCACCTGCCTGATTTTTCCGTTGTTTGAAAACGTAATGGCAAGGTCCGCGTTCTCGATCTTCACTTCTTCTTCGTTTCCAGTAAGGTAAGACGAAAGCTGACCGTACTGACGAATGAGTGAACTGTCTGCTACTGCCTGTGTCGCTGAGTCTTTTAAAACGATAGTCGTATCCTTTGCCGTTACCTGTGCAGGTACGGGAACCTCCTGCTTTGGTGAAGGGGAGAAGAAATTGAAATAGATTAAAAGTAAAGCTGCGATGAGCGTTAAACCTATGGCTGAATTGCGATCCATTGTGTTACTTAAGAATAAAGAAAATTATAATGCGGACTTTTTACTGTTCAATGCCGCTTCGACAAACTTCACGAACAGCGGATGCGGATTGAGAACGGTACTCTTCAACTCCGGGTGATACTGGACCCCTACAAACCACGGATGATCTTTCAGTTCCACGATTTCAACCAAACCTGTGTCCGGATTGACACCGGTGGCTTTTAAGCCGGCTTCTTCGATCTGCTCCAGGTATTTGTTGTTGAATTCGTAACGATGGCGATGGCGTTCCTGAATCATCGTATCGCCATATATGTTAAACGCCCGGGTTCCTTTTTTAATCTTGCATCCATAAGCACCAAGACGCATTGTACCGCCTTTTGTTGTAATCTTTTTTTGTTCCTCCATCATATCGATGACCGGATGCTTTGTTTTTGGATTTAATTCAGTGGTGCTGGCATCCAGCCCGAGTACATTGCGGGCAAACTCTACCACCGAGCACTGCATTCCTAAACAGATTCCCAGAAAAGGAACTTTGTTCTCTCGCACATACTGAATAGCAGCGATCTTCCCTTCCAGGCCACGCTCTCCGAAGCCGGGGGCAACCAAAACCGCATCCATTTCGCCCAAAATATCCTTCACACTTTCTTTGCTGATGTCTTCCGAAGAAATCCATTTCAAAGAAACCTTACAGTCATTTTCGGCACCGGCGTGGATGAACGCTTCCGCAATGGATTTGTAGGCATCCGGCAAGGAAACGTATTTGCCGACCAGGCCAATCTTCACTTCTTCAATCGGGTTTTTCAACTTGCCCAGGAAGGCTTTCCATTGCTCGAGGTCGGGTTCCTGTTTAGCCGTTACTTTCAGTTTAGCCAATACACGCTCATCCAGTTTTTCCTTTCTCATCAGGAGAGGAACGGCATAGATGGTGTCTGCATCAATGGCTTCGATGACGGAATTGAGGTTGACATTGCAGAACAGCGCCAGTTTCTTTCTTAATTCCAGCGGAAGCGGATGCTCCGTACGACAAACCAGAATATCGGGTTGGATACCGTACGAAAGCAGCTCTTTAACAGAGTGTTGGGTAGGTTTTGTTTTTAATTCTTTGGCCGCGCTCAGGTAGGGGATAAGCGTAAGGTGAATCACCAACGCATTGTTAGCTCCTAAGTCCCATCGCACCTGGCGTACCGCTTCGACAAATGGCAGTGATTCGATATCACCTACTGAACCACCAATCTCGGTGATGATGAAATCATACTGGCCACTTTCCCCCAGTTGGAAGATGTTACGCTTGATTTCGTCTGTAATGTGGGGTACTACCTGAACGGTTTTACCTAAATACTCCCCGCTGCGCTCTTTGGTGATCACATTATTATAAATACGCCCCGTGGTGATGTTGTTGGCGCGCGAGGTAGGGATATTCAGAAAGCGCTCATAATGACCAAGATCCAAGTCCGCTTCGGCACCATCGTCAGTTACATAACACTCACCATGTTCATACGGATTGAGGGTACCCGGATCGATGTTGATGTAGGGATCGAACTTTTGAATAGTAACAGAAAAACCCCTGGCTTGCAGAAGTTTAGCTAAGGAAGCAGCGATGATACCTTTTCCCAATGAGGAGGTAACGCCACCGGTGACGAAAATATACTTGGCCGTAGAAGACATTTGGGATTTGAAAAATTCGGGTGCAAAGGTAGCCCTTTTGCACTCTTAACAAACCTACGTTTTGGCAAATATTTCGTTTTTGACGAATTTATGAATAAGTTTGGTGTTACGTGTCGTGATGAATTTGGTTACATTTTTCTCGCCATATGTATTTAAAAAAGTTGCCGGATAATTATAAATATATAGTCGAACTCTACCGATGATTAGATTTTTAAAGATTGCAGTCTTAAGCTTTTCTTTTTTATTCATTTCAAATTGGCTTTTCGGGCAGGCAAGTGTTGTTAATAATGGAAACTTTCCGCGACATGAGACGCTGGACCAGCATACCATAGAAGTTCGGTTCACTCAGGCTATTACAGGTACAGCAACCGCGACTGACTGGACGGTTCGAATTAATGGTACCCCGGTAACAATTAACTCTGCAACAAGAATAAATTCTTTTGATGTAGCTATTGTATTTCAGGCTTCAGATGTAAATCCAGGTCAAAATTTTCTTTTGCCGGGACAAACGCTTTCTGTCAGATTTATTAACTCTTCTGGAAGCATAACTACCCTTGCTGGAGGCGCCCCGGCAAACTCATCTGGTGGGTTCATCACTTCCGTTAATAAAGTTGTGGCTGATTGTTCGGATATCGCTTTTTTGCAGCAAGGCTTAATTACTCTTCCCGTGGCAAAAACACCTGATATATGCTCACCGGTAGTCGAGGATTTTACCCAGTACCAATATTATCTTAGTTTGAGGGTTAGAAATAGCGCTGCTTATGCTGGAGGAAATCTCATTCACCAAATTAACTGGGGTGATGGTGTGACTACAAATGAGGTCTCTTATACCTCCGATAGTGATGGTGTTCCATCCGCTGCCTTTTATGTTCAAACTGCGTTTGGTCTTGGTAATCCAGGTGTGATTATGACCAGTCGTCCTACTCATAATTATCCGGCTACGTTACCATTAACCGGAGGTGATTGTAGCTGGAATGCTACCGTTACACCTGTTTTGAATTTCGCAGCATTCACTGCTTGTTCGGGTGAAACAAAAACGACCAACTTTGCAACGTATGATACAGATAACAAAAATACAGGTGCTCTAAACCTTCCACCATTCCCTTTACCTACCTCAAATCTGGTCTGTAGGGGTACGAATGTAGGAATGCAATTTTCTGATAATACTTTGCTAAACTGTCGCCTAGCGGTGGAACCAACTGTACCTAACCAAAGGGCCAGAGCTATACGCTTTACTTATGGTAGTACTAATTTCGGAGGAGTGGGCAATGTGCCTGATATCCGTATTACTTTACCAACTGGAGTTTATGGAGCTCAGCCAAGCATTCCGATTACTAACAATGATGCCACGGGAACCTTGATTTATCCTGGAGGATATTTTCCTACCAACTTAGGCCCATCTGATGGTAATGGAGTTATTATTTTACCAGCATCTGTAACAGTGGCAACTGCACTCACGTATGCAGCCCAGATCACTACTTTGGATCCGACTAAACAAGTAGTCGGTCAGCGTTTCTATATACGAATGGAGTATTGGGATGTTTGTAATCCCTATGATCCACTGTCACCTGCCACCCTTGCCAATGCAGAAAGTATTGAGAATTATGTTGAAATCATTACTAAGCCAACTACTCCAGTAGCTAACAATAAAGAATTTTGTGCAGGAACCACCCTTAATCCAGCTACCGCTACCTGTGCGGCAAGTACTGCTGCCAATCAATTGATTTCATTTGAACTTACAGCGGCCAGTGTTACCGGAAGCACTGCTATTAACTGGTATTTTGGAAATCCAGCTTCTGGTGGCGTTTTGCTTACTAACAGTTACGGCACCAACTGTCGCTTTTTCCGATCGGGTGCCTTGTCGAGTACAGGTGCTCAGGGATCCATGCGATCAGCCATGGCGGCAGGAACTCCAGGCGTTTATTCGCTTTGGGCTACGTACAGTATAGCCAACGGTTGTATCAGTGACCCGGTGGAAGCCAAGTTAACCGTGAGGCCTACTTTAACCGCACCTGCTGCACCAACCGGAATTGGAAATATATGTAACGGAAGTTCAGCCGTTTATACGTTGGCCAGTGCTCCATTGGACAGGACTATCCCTACAGGAACGATCACCAACACTGCGAACGTTGTCTTTCCAACAGAGTATTTATGGACTGGTTCTGCTGCGGATGTTACCTTTGGCACCAATCCTTCTACAGTAGATAATATAACAGCTACTTTTAATATCGCGACACAGCCACCTACCTCTACTCCCCGTGGTATAGGTGCTGCCCTGCAATACCGCACTGCTACAAACAACTCAACGAACAACCGATGTACCACCACACCTAACAATAACCTTACTGTTAATGTTTTCGGAGTAACGGTTGGAGGAACCGTTAGTGCTGATCAATCCATTTGTAATGGTTCGCCCTTTGCCACGCTCACACTTACCGGACAAAGAGGAAATGTAATACGGTGGGAGAGAACAGGTCCGGGAGGGTTAGCAACTATTTCACATACAGGCACAACGTTAACCTCAGCTACAGAGCCTTTTCCTCCTAATGGTCCGGGTGTGTATACTTACTATGCCGTGCTACAAAATGCCTCAGGCGGACCTTGTGGAGTGGTAAATAGTGCACCTGCTACGATTACGGTAAATCCCATCCCACCCAAACCAACCATTACGCAAGGTGCAGGTAGTGCTGGGCTAGCCATTTGTGAAAACGGAGCGGATCAGGTGGTTTTACAATCGGACAACGTGGGGGGTATAGGAGCAACTTATAAATGGTTCAAAGGAGCAACATTAGTTCAGAACTCTTCCAGTAATACACTTACGCTAGATACCAGCGCAGAAAGCGGCAGCTATACCGTTCAATTGGTTGGTCCGGCACCTACAGCCTGCCCAGGACCATTATCGGATCCAGTGGCTGTTGTTATCAGTCCTCTTCCTACAGTGTCGAATGCCACAGGTGGAGGCGCAGTGTGTAGCGGTCTCCCCGCTCCTGATATTCAGTTTACGTTTACAGGTGCCACCAATTTCGACTTCACCATAGAAGTAGCTTCTACTCCAGATGTGCCGGATATCGTAGTTACAGGCCACACTTCTAATACCTACACTATTGTTGCTCCTAATCCTACTGTGACCACCACCTACCGGGTGATTGCTTTAAAGGACGGTAATGGTTGTGTTGCGACTGTATTAGGAGGAACGCGTACGGTTACGATCGGAGGAACTGCGCCTACTTTAGATACACCTCCTTCACTTTCTCCTGTTTCTGCCTGTGATGATGGTGCTGCTACAACTAATCCGCAATTGTCGTTCAGTCTTGATGCAGCCTCTGCCTCCACAAACGGATTCACCCTTAATTATACGATTGATGGATCCGCTATCCGAAGCAAGACATTCAACACCAATGCAGCAGGCGATCCTACGGCACCAATTATATTTGCAGATACAGAACTTAACAATTCAGGCCCGCATACGGTCAGAATTGTTTCAATAGTTTCTCCAGCTACCTGCCAGCGACTTGTTAATATTGATCTTAGCTTTACTGTAAATCCTCGTCCTGCGGCACCGACTGGTGCTACCAATAATACCGTTTGCTCGGATGCATCAGTAGGTGTTCCATTATCGGTAGCCGATCCTGGCTTTGGATTTGAAATCGCATGGTCAACCGGTTCGACTTTTGCCGCTGTTACAGCAGGAGATGGTACAGTAGGAGGGTCACGAAATTCGACTTTTACCCCTGCAGCAGTTGCTGCGGTAACTTTTTACGCATTTAAATTAGATTTGTTAACCTCCTGCCTCAGTTCAACCGGTGTAGCAGTGCAACAACAGGTAGATGTTAAGCCCACTGCAGCTGCAGCCGGAGCCGATCAGCCTTTTCTGTGTGGAACCACTGCTACGATGGCAGCTACGGCAGCCGATAATGGAGGAACAGGTACCTGGACAGTAGTTACTCCGGGATATCCTGGTATCAGCATCACCAATACCCACCTGCGTAATACGACCGTAACGAACCTTCCTCAAGACGTTCCCAATGGTTCTCCTATTGCAATAACGCTTAAGTGGACCGTAGCAAGTAATAAAGGAGTTTGTGCCACTACGGATGATGATGTTGTGCTGACTATTAACCCGCTTCCCAAAGCCTTGGATCCAGCCCCTGTACTATGTGCCGACGTAGCAGGTGGTACCACAGTATCCGGTGTTGTCCTTTCTTCATATAACGATAGGGTAACCGATATTGGCGGCTCCACAAACAGAACGGTAACCTATTATTCCAATTCCGCAAGAACGGTTGTTGTCAGTACTCCACAGACATTTGCTACGGGCCAGGTTTTCTATACCCGTGTGCAGGATGCCACTACAGGTTGTTTGAAAGACGGTATCATTACCTTTACAGTAGAATCACTTCCGGCAGCAGTGCCCAACAAGGTATATCAGTTTTGCGAGAATACCGTAGGATCAAGCACCGCCTCAGGAATCAATTTAGTGACATTAGTTAACCCCGATATCAGAGGTGGGGCGCCAGCCACTGCAGCCAACCGATTGATAGAATGGTTTGAAGATGCAGCTTTTACTACACCGATCCCCTCGGGTTCAGGTGTAGGAGAAGATCAGAATTATACTCTTGTAGGAATTGGCACAAAAACAATTTATGCACGGGTTACCAATTTGTCTTCAGCAGCGACCACCCCTTCAGGGACTCCATCACGGTGTACGAACACAACTTCAGTTGATCTTATCTTAAATGCACGACCACTGAATAATCCTATTCAGGACCCAAGTGGAGCTACACCCGCCTCCATTACGCTCTGTAAAAGTGTTTCGCCTTTACTCTTTAAAGTAGACGCAACCGTAACCCCGGGATCTACATATACCTGGTCTGTGCCAACAGGACCTGGGCAATTTCAGTTAGTTGCCGGAGGGGGAACCAACTCTTCTAATTTCTTTGTGTTGGTCGCTTTTCCGAATCAGGTTTCGCCTCCTGGTTTACCTATTACAGTTCAGGAAACTATTAATGGATGCCCTGGAAACATTCAGACCATTACCGTTATCGTTGATGATAGCCCACCCGCCCCAACCATTATTGGCCCCAATAATGTGTGTGAGAATCAGACGGGAGTAAATTTCCAAATAGCAACACCTAACCCAACATCTACTTATACCTGGACACTCCCTCCATTGGCTGTTATCAGCGGAGGTAATGCATCAAAGAGTTCGATTTTTGTGGATTTCAATGTGTTTCCTGGTGATGTAACTGTTACCGAATCAAATACAACAGGTTGTACAAGCCTCTCCGCTGCTCCGCATCCGGTGAATATGTTTGCCCGTCCCTTGATTACATCGGGCAATACTACCGTGTGTAGTGGAGTATCTCCCAGCAGCAATGGTTATGTATTAACTTCTTCTATTGGCGGATCGACATTTAACTGGCAGGTGGTATCGATAACAGGAAGCGTTATTGGTACAGCAATCGGGAATACGGCAATCAACTCCCAGCTTACGGAATCGATTACCAATATTTCGGGATCAACGGCATTTGTAACCTATAGGGTTACTCCGATTGGTCCTGCACCTGGTAATTGCTCCGGGCCAACCACGGACATTGTAGTGACAATAAATCCTCAGCCAATTATTACCAGCCCTACCTCTAATATTATTTGCAGCAAAGGTACAGTAGCCCCCTTTACTGCTGATGTGATCGGAACCACTTTTACATGGACTGTTATTAACGTAACGGGGTCAGTAAGTGGCACTGCAATTGGAGATAGCGGAGCTGGAAATATTAACCAGACTTTGGTCAATACTTCCGGTGCGAATGCCATTGTTACATACCGGGTGGTTCCAAAGAGCCCTCCACCATGTATCGGAGCTTTCCAGGATATTGATGTGACCATAATATCGGAGCCTGTAATCACGAATTTACCTTCCAATGAAATTTGTAGCGGAAACACTCCGACACTTACATTTACTTCCAATGTTCCGGGTAGTACATTTAGCTGGACTGTTATTGCTAAAGATCCGGCAATTACAGGCACAACCATCGGGAGTGCAGGAAGTGGAAATATAAACCAGACGCTTTCAAACACTTCCGGAGCAATTGCAACGGTTACCTATCGGGTAATACCTACTGGGCCTTCACCTAATAATTGTGTTGGCGATTTTCAGGATGTAGTGATCACCGTAAATCCGCAACCCGTGATCACCAGCCCTTCCACGGCAGTGACTTGTAGTGGGTTTGCACCAACGGCCTTTGCGTTTACCAGCAATTTGTCAGGAAGCACTTTTTCATGGATAGTGACTAATATAACAGGAACTATCAGTGGTACGGCATTGGGCAATACGGGAACAGGTAATCTCAGTGAAGTGATTACTAACACCTCCGGAACCAATGCTACTGTTACTTACCGAGTAGTACCTGTCGGTCCGGCACCATCCAACTGTCCGGGGACTTTTCAGGATGTTGTTCTTACCATAGCTCCTCAGCCGGTGATGACCAGTGCAGCGTCCAATACCATATGTGGTGGAGGTGTGCCCACCCTGGTTTTTAGTTCCAATATTCCAGGAAGCACTTTTGGCTGGAAGGTGACAGGCATTTCCGGTACAGTAGGAGGTACAGCAGTAGGAGATAGCGGATCCGGAAATATTAATCAAACACTTACCAATATATCAGGTTCGGCAGCTACCGTCACCTATGAAGTAATACCTACAGGTCCGAATCCAAATAATTGCGCGGGTGCACCACAGGTAGTAACAATTAATGTCATTCCTCAGCCTGGTATGACCAGCCTGGCTTCAAATACGATCTGTAGTGGAAGCACACCAGGTATTGTATTCACATCGGATGTGCCAGGAAGTACATTCGCATGGACAGTAACCGCCATCTCCGGAGGTGTGACGGGTACTTCAATTGGAAATACAGGATCAGGAAATATTCTACAGACACTTACCAATATTTCAGGAGTAGATGGAACGGTAACTTACCAGGTTATTCCTACAAGCCCGTCTCCTGATAATTGTATTGGGTATCCGCAGGATGTTGTCATAACGGTTATATCGCAACCTGCCATGTCGAGCTCAACTACAAACACGATCTGCAGCGGATTAGCTCCAACACTGGTATTCAATTCTACAATTGCAGGAAGCACATTTGCCTGGGAAGTAATCGCTAAAAGCGGAGTAATAGGAGGAGCAACGATTGGAAATACAGGAAGTGGAAATATTTCTCAGGTATTGACGAATACTTCTGGTGTAAATGGTACCGTTACCTATCGAGTTACCCCGACAGGACCAGCTCCGAATAACTGTGTTGGAGCATTTCAGGATGTGGTAATCACTATTAATCCAGAGCCTGTGATGACCAGTGCTGTGGCAGCTACCATTTGTAGTGGACGAGTACCAGGGATCACGTTTACAGCCAATGTGGCAAGTAGTACTTTTGCATGGAAAGTAACAGGAATAACCGGTACAGTAGGTGGTGCTGCTTTTGGTGACACAGGAAGCGGAAATATCAGTCAGATTTTAACTAATCTGTCAGGTACAAATGCAACGGTTACATATGAGGTAACTCCAACAGGACCTGGCCCAAGTAACTGTCCGGGTGCAGCTCAAACGGTGGTGGTTACTGTAGTTCCAGAACCAGTGATGACGAGCCCAACGGCCAATACTATCTGCAGCGGCAGTACCCCAGGTGTTACATTTACAGCTAATGTTGCAGGAGGAACATTTGCTTGGAACGTAATTGGTATTACATCTAATGTCTCTGGTGCTACGGTTGGTAATTCAGGTATAGGAACAAGTATTAATCAAACCCTGATGAATACATCGGGATCGAATGGCACTGTTACTTATGAAGTAACGCCAACCGGACCGAATCCAAATGATTGTGTAGGAGCATCACAAGTAGTAACGATCACGGTCATATCGCAACCAGTAATGACCAGTACGAATGTTAATACGATATGCAGTGACTCCGCACCCACTTTAGCATTCGCTACCAATATCACCGGTAGCACTTATGTCTGGCAGGTAATCGCTATTGGGGGAAGTGTAGGAGGTACAACAATTGGCAGTTCAGGAGCAGGAGCTCTTAGTGAGGTGTTGACCAATACCTCCGGAGTAAATGGAACTGTTACTTACCGGGTGACACCAACAGGACCTGGTCCTAATAATTGCGTTGGTGCTTCACAAGATGTGACCATCACTGTTATATCGAAACCGGTCATGACCAGTGCCTCTACGAATAGGATATGCAGTGGCAGTGCACCAAGCCTTGTATTTTCATCTAATATAATAGGTAGTTCGTATGCGTGGAAGGTGACTGGTATTACAGGGGGAGTAACAGGAACATCCATCGGCAATGCGGGAACAGGAAATATTAGTGATGTATTGACTAATAAATCAGGGGCAACGGCAACCGTGACTTATGAAGTGACACCAACTGGCCCTGCAGCATCCAATTGTATTGGAGTACCTCAGAGTGTTGTGGTTACCGTTACTCCTCAACCGGTAATAACCAGTCCATTAACAGCCCGGATATGTAGCGGTTCAACACCGGCATCCACACTTACTTTTTCCTCTAACGTGGTAGGCAGCACTTTTGCATGGCAGGTTACTGCTATGAGTGCTTCTGTAACGGGTACTGCAGTAGGAAGTATTGGAGTGGGAAATATTGCGCATACCCTGAATAACACCAGCGGGTCAAACGGTACAGTTACCTATTCGGTAACTCCTACCGGACCTAGTCCTGATAATTGCACAGGCGATACACAAATCGTAATTGTTACAGTGGTACCACAGCCAGCAATGACCAGCGCATCGTCGAAGACCATTTGTAGTGGAAATACTCCAGGGTTAACTTTTACTTCCAACGTGTCAGGCGCAACGTTTGCCTGGGAAGTGATTAATATTGCAGGAACCATTACAGGCACAGCTGTTGGAAACGTTGGTACAGGTGATATCACACAGGTCCTATCTAATATTTCCGGAACTTCCGGATCAGTTACCTACCGCGTAACACCTACCGGTCCAGCTACGGATAATTGTGTAGGAGCATCCCAGGACGTTGTCATCACCATAACACCTCAACCCGTAATGACCAGTCCAGCTACGGATAATATATGTAGTGGAAATACGCCAGCGGTAACATTCACCTCAAATGTATTGGGTAGTACATTTGCATGGACTGTTACCAATGTGACAGGCGCGGTAACAGGAGCAACTGTTGGTAATTCAGGATCAGGAGCAATAACACAGACTTTGGTAAATGTGTCCAACACTTCAGGTACAGTTACTTACCGGGTTATTCCTACTGGCCCGGCACCCGACCATTGTCCGGGAGTTTTTCAGGATCTGGTGGTTACTGTACATCCGGAACCCACGGCACCACTTGTCACAACGATAACACGTTGCAGTAAAGAAGCATTGAACTTTGATCTGCAAACGTTGATCAATAATAGCCCTGCTCCGGTCTCGAGCAAATTCAGGTATACCGTAAGTGTTGAGCCCGGACCAGCTGCTTCCGAAGTAGCTATCTCCGGCCTGGACCGAACGACTGCTTCAACCGCTCAGATCACAGATGCATTTACTCACCTGGCTATTGCCTCTAATGCGGATGCGGTGGTTGTTTATACTGTAACTCCTTTCAGTAATGCCGATAACTGTCCCGGAACTCCTTTTAAATTAAGAGTCATTGTGCATCCTGAGCCAAGAGGTAGTGCTGGTACTGATGCGTTATGTACAACACCGATCACAGGGTCTTCTTTAAATCATAACCTAAGTTCGCAGATAGTGAATGGTGTATCGAGCAAGTTTACCTATCAGTTTATTGCGGATCCTTCTAATCCTTCAGTGGTTCCAACCACTCCGCCTCCTTATGACAGAACAGTGGCGAGCACTGCTAACATCACCGATAACTTTCTCAATAATACAGGTAATGTGGCCGTGGTGACTTACCTGGTAACACCTATCAGTACAGCAGATAACTGTGCCGGTGTGGCATTCACGTATCAGGTGACTATTAATACTAATCCGGTAGGTACGCCAACGACCATTACTCCGGCCTGTTCCAATGCCGGGTTTACTTTTAATCCGCAGACCGTAACTTCCGTGGCCAGTACATTTACCTGGACAGTGACATATCCAACCGGTTTAGTAGTCAAAACAGCGGGCACAGGAAGTGGTAGTATCAGTGAAACGCTTCTGAACAGAACAAGTGGAAATACAGTGCTGAATGCCGTTTACCATGTAACACCTACAGCAGGTTCCTGTATTGGTACTACTTTCGATATTACAGTTCCGATTAAACCTGAACCTGTTGTTGCTTCTAACCTCAACGAAACGCAGTGTAGCGGGGTGGTTTACGGAAAGGATCTGGCAACAGTGACGGGGGGCAATGCATCCGTAGCTGCAGGTACTTATGATATTACAGCTACCGTGCATCCGGATCTGATTGGCACGGCTACCGTGGGTAATGGCCTTCTGGCAACAGCTCTTCGAAATGATGCCTTCATCAACCGCAAGTCCACACCACTTACTGTTGTGTATCATGTTGTACCACATGCTACTGCAGGGAACGGGGGTTGCGTGGGTGAATCAAAAGATGTTGTATTTACGATCAACCCCGAACCGGTATTATCAATAACACCTCCTCCGGCAGTATGTAGTACCAACTCGAATACCATTAATCCGATTAATGTGGTCTTGGGAACAGATGGAACATCCGTCAATGCCAATACCTATCAGGTTAAAGATGTTCAATACAGCACGGCAGGAACGGGCGGTCCATTCAGCACGGTGCTTCCTGCTGATTTTACAAAGGATGCGGCAAACGCGGCATTGAATACAGATGGTTCTTTCAATCTGGTAAAAGACGATAAATACACCAACAGGAGAGGTGGAAAGGTAACGGTTCGTTATACCATTCAAGGGAAAAGCTCGGGCGGTTGTTTGAGTGCCACCATGGATTTCTTTATTGATATTAACCCAGAACCGATTCTTGATCCGGCATTGAGCCCAACACCGATTTGCAGCGGTGAGAAGATTGATCCTGCCGGAACTGCTTTTGAATTGAGATCGATAGCTACGTCCGTCCCTTCTACATTATTTATTATCCGATCCATTAATACCAATGGATTAACACCTGCGCTGACGAATGCGTCACTTGGTGTACAGATCAATAAAGATGGAATTGATAATGACAGTTATACCAATACCATAAGTCCTGCATTTGTAAACGTGGTTTATACCATTACTCCGATTTCGGCAGATGGATGTATGGGAGTTGATCAAACCGTTACTATTCGTGTTAATCCAGCACCAGGCTTAAAAGCGGGGTTGGATAAGCTGGTTTGTAATAACACCAATTCGGGTATCGTGCTGGTGGATGATTCTCCAACGAGTGCTCCGGCAAGTCAATACCGTCTGGCGGGAATTACAGTTGGTCCGGCCAACACACCGATCACACCAGGTGCTACGGCAGGCGGATTAACCGCTAATGCAGGAAACAGAGCGATTGGTGCAACAGCGGGCACCTCACTCATCAGTACAGACCGTTATATCAACAACACGTCTGATCGAATCGTGGTAAGGTATCAGATTGTAGCAATAGCCGCCACCGGTTGTGAAGCGACGGCATTTGTTACGCTTACGGTAGAGCCTGCTATTATTTCTACCTCAACAATTACTGATCCGGATATCTGTAGTGGAACTCCAATTGCGATCAGCTTTAATACCTCTTCTTACGCTAACTTAGATCCGACCAATCCGGTAATTACTTACAGTTACTCCATGACCTACGCAGGTCCCGAAACTTCCGGAATCAGTGGAAATACGGTTGGTAACAATTTATTGAAAGATGCTTCGGGTACAGATATCTCGGATGTGTTAGTGAATTCGACCAATGCTGCTATTCAGGTGAAGTATAGAATTACCCCTCGTGCTATTGGAGCAGCCGGAGGACTTGGATGTGCAGGAACAGTGCAGGAGATACTGCTTACTGTACAGCCACGACCTAAGATTAATCCAATTGCAGATAAGACTGTATGTGAGGATAACTCAGTTAATCTAAGTTTGGTATCGCCAACAACACCTAGTACGGGAGTTATCAAATTCCGATTAACAAGTGTAGTGCCTGAAACAGCTGCGATCACAGGCTTTACTGCGGCCAATACATTACTGGCTAACAATACGGTGTTGGGTGATATGCTTTCAAATTCGGATGTAGTTCAACGTTACGTGGATTATACTTTTGAACCTTTAAATGTGGACGCGACAGATGCAACTATCTGTGCGAACGGAACTCCGATAACAGTACGTGTAACCGTTAATCCGCGACCCAATGTAACGCCATCGGCAACAGCGCTTGAGATTTGTAGTAGTGAGTCTGTTGAAGTGAATCTTGTTACCGATACTGATCAGTCAGGTACAATTGTAAAATGGACAGCTCTTGCTTCTTCTGTAGATGTGGTAGGAGAGAGCAATGGCGCTGGTGATTTGTTATTCCAGACATTGATAAACAATGGAGGTGCGGTACAGACCGTTGATTATACCGTTACTCCTTCATTTAATGGCTGCGATGGGCCGTCCAGACATATCATTGTTACGGTCAATCCAATGCCTAAATTCAATAGCTCTCCTCTTCCTACACTTCCTAATAAAATTACAGTTTGTGCAGGGACTACTTTCAACCTGAACCTGGCACCTTTAGCCACCGGAGCAACCACCTTCCGATGGGAAGTGACGGATGTTAATGGTATTGGAACAGTCGGGCAATTTGATGGGGTGGGTACATCCATCAGTCAGGTATTTGTAAATACATCCGATGCTTCCGCTACACTTCTGTATCAGATTACACCAATATTTGTTAGCGCAGGTAAGCAATGTGAAGGTCTGCCACGAATTGTTAACGTATCGGTAGCTCCAACCATTACGGCCGCATTTATTTCAGTCGATGAGGGCGTGTGTGAAGGCACTCCTGTATTCCTCACGTTTGAATTACATGGACAGGCACCGTTTGATTTTGTCTATAGTGCGACAGATGCAACGGGAACAGTGAATAAAACAATAAGCAAGTCAGGAAGTGTGAAAGTGGAGAAAGTTACACCTACACTTACCACTGTTTATAAAATCCTTTCAGCGAAAGACGCACTGGGCTGCCCAGTTACGTTCTCTCCGGAGCCGACAGTGACCATTACCGTTTACAAGAAAGTAACCGCAGGATGGACAGCCACTATTCCACCATTCATTGGCGGAACTTCGGTGGTTGGATTTACCAATACCTCTACACCTGTTGATGGAGCTGTGTTTGATTATAACTGGAGCTTTGGTACAGATGGTTACGTTAATCCTTTAAGTGCTTCTGGAGTGGGGCCGTTTGCGGTTACCTATACACGACCTGGTGATCACTATGTTTCATTAACCGCCTCAAACAAAGCCGCTCCTGTTGATCTGGGCTGTGAAAGTACATTCGCTGCCAAGATTACCATACCGGTACTTCCATTGATGGCTGACTTTGAATTTGATCCTAAAGCAGCTTGTTTCCCGACAACAATAAAAGTAACGAAGAACACTTCTACTGGTGTGGCGATGGACTGGGTCGTGCGGGATGCTAATAACAGTATTGCGGCCACTTCCAATGCACCTCTTCCTGAGTTCCTGATTACGAACCCAGGTAAGTACACCATTTCACTGAGAACGTATGATCCATTTACTCATCAGGAAGCTTTTGCTCCGACTGCAGGAAAGAGCTTTACGATCTATGATAACCCGGTAGCTTCGTTTGATGTGCGTCCGACATTGGTGTACGTTCCGGATACGGAGTTGACTACGTTCAATTTTACAACCGGTGCAACGGAGTACCTGTGGGATTTTGGTGATGGCAGTACCTCAACTGAACAAGAGCCCAAGTACACGTATAAGATTGAAGGTATTTATGACATCACATTAGTAGCTATCAATGATCACGGTGATGGAGCGGTATGTAGGGATACATTAAGCCGTAAGATTACTGCTAAGCAGGGTGGTGTTACTAAAGTGCCGAATGCATTCACCCCAAGTCCTAATGGGCCAACGGGTGGAGTCGCTGGTAACAATACGTTCAACGATGTTTTCTTACCTATTGTGAAGGGTGCAGAAGAGTTTAATATGCAGGTATTTGATCGCTGGGGTAACCTGATTTTTGAAAGTAACAACTCCAATATTGGATGGGACGGTTACGATAAGAATGGCAAGCTGATGCCAGCCGGTGTGTATGTATATAAGCTTACCGTCCGGCTATCGGATGGGCAGCGGTCTACGCAATTGGGTGACATCACCATGATCCGTTAATCATTAGAATTTGAAGATGAGTGAATTTGAAAATTTGAAAATGATTAACTTCCAGCTTAAATGCATTCGGCCGTTAATGATTAAGTTTGTAAAGATGAAACGTGTTTTACCGGTTATACTTGTTCTCTTAAGTGTCGGAAAACTGTGGGCACAGGATCCTCAGTTCTCACAATACTATCAGGCACCTTTGTATTTGAATCCCGGTTTCACAGGTATCACGCCTCAGCAACGTGCGGCTTTCAATAGCCGTATTCAATGGCCCAACCTTCCTCAGGCATATACTACGTTCGCAGCAAGCTATGATATATGGGTGGATGAATTGCGAAGTGGATTTGGTCTGATGGTAACTACCGACAAGATGGGCTCTGCCGGATGGCGTACAACCACTGCGGGATTATCATACAGTTATAAAGTAAGAGTAAACGACAAGCTTGTTTTTTCTCCCGGTCTTTATTTCGGTTATGGTATCAATGGACTCGATCAATCGAAATTACGACTGGGTGACGGACTGGAGTACAATGGTATTTCGCTCGATCCGGAACTGCAAAAATTAGGTAATCAGCAGTACTTTGATTTTGGATCCGGCTTCGTTCTTTATAGCAGAGCTTTGTGGATTGGAGCTTCTTTCAATCACATGAATCAACCTAATCTCTCTATCCTTAACGGAGTGAGCCGCCTGGCGATGAAGACCAATATTCACGGTGGAGCACGAATTCCATTATACAACGGACCACGTACAATGGCCCGGATTTCGTATCTTACTCCTTCCTTTATTTTGCGTACACAAGGAAACATTACGCAGCTGGATTTCGGACTGAACTATCACATTGATCCCGTTTCGATAGGAGTGTGGTACCGGGGTAAGCCTTATGAGAAGAACTACATTGGTTCTGCTAACCAGGACGCCTTGATTTTTCAAATGGGTTTATATTTGAAAAACCTGACTATTGGATATAGCTACGATTTCTCTATTTCTCAATTGTCAACCGCTTCGGGTGGTGCGCACGAGATTTCCCTGGTTTATGAATTTGTGGCCAAGCCGCTTCACCGTGGCATGAAGAAGCGTAACCGGCTTATTCCTTGCCCTACCTTCAATAGTAAGGCTGGCTTCTGGAATTAACTATTTTCCGTTTAGCGGTGTAAATGTAGCCCTGTCGAAGACAGCCTCTTATCAGGCATAATCACGAGGTTTCTTTTTTTTGATTGCAGACATTTATAGTGTCTAAGGTGCGCTTTGGTCGATTTATTGATCGACTCTATGAAGTGTTATTACACCCGTTTTTATTTATTAATTCTTTTTTTTGCTGTACTGAATAGCTTGCCTATCGAGGTATGGAGCCAGTGCAATGCCCTTCGCCCACAAGTTACCATTGATTTTAATACCGATCAGGACTGTGCACCTGTAACGGTTACTAAGTACGAGATCACGTATTATTTTAATACAGCGCAAAACCCTTCTTCCATCAGTATCCGTTATGAGTGGAATGATCCTGCCAATTCCGTAACCGTAATTAATCAGGGAAGTGGTCTTGTTGCTTCAGCAGGTAATACCGCATTTACGGCCAATTCTACTTTTACCTACAACAATAACAGTAGTTGTACAATCACTCCAACCACTACGATTTACATTAATGGAGTGGCATGCCCTACATCGCGCCAGGTACAGACCGCCTTTTTCTGGGGTAGAGAAGATCAAGGAAATGGCATCATGTCGATCAATCCACAGAACTATGACGTGTGTTTTAATAATCCTGTAACCAATGCCGTATTCAGAGATAACTCCACCTTCAATTGTAATATAGCAAGTGAGCCTGATAACCCCAACCGGTTGGCTCGCCATGTTCAGTTTGTTTACGGCACGAATCACAATGCCGCTGCAACCATCCGTGATTTGTCATTAATTGATGGCGGACCACAGCCGTTAACCAATGGAAGCGGAGCACTGGTATCTTCGTCCACCAGAGGCACAGGCACAACGGTGACTGCTGCTTATTTCGGCCCGGTACAAACAGTTCCTTTTCCTGCCGATGGGCCAAGTGCAGGCAGTTTTCCAATGAATGCACCTGCCAATGTACTCAATCTTGTTGGCAATCGTTTTGAAGTAACCCTGTATAACTGGAATGTTTGTAATCCATGGAATGGTGATGCACTCAATCCTAATTATGGTGATGCTGTTCTTACACGAGCTTATATCCGAATTGTAGATGCACCAACACCCGCTTTCGAAACACGCGATGGAGCGGGAGTTCCTACTACCGATTTTTGTATCAACGAAACCATTCATTTTGCTAATCAAACGGCTAACGTAGCCAATTATACTTATTCGTGGACCTTCTTCGATGATGCTGCCGGAACAGTAACGATGGGGACAAGTACTTCACGCAATCCTACATTCTCTTACACTACCGGAGGACAAAAATTAATCCGACTCAGAGCATCCAATGCTTCGGCACAGGGTTCGTGTGTTGAAGAGATTACTCATCTGGTTAACATCACTCCATCGGTGATTGCAAAAATTCAAATAACGGATTTGAGTAATGTGGTAATTACTCCTGACTTCTGTCAGAAATCAGCAGCTCCACTCACGACATTCAATGTACGGTTCAGAGATGCATCTACCGGTACCACTACCGCACAAACGCGATGGCGATGGGAGTTTTATAACGAAGCAAATGTGCTGGTAAGGCAGGAACCCACGGGTGGAGGATACGCAACGTCATCCATTGGCCCATTCGATCTTGCTTATATGAACCGGGGGATCTATCGCATCAAACTGATCATTATCGATAATGTAACGTTGTGCGAAACTTCGGATGAAGTGCGCGTACGTGTATTCGAAAATCCCCGACCTGTTTTTACAGCTCCACGCGTATGTGAAGGTTCCGTTACTTCTTTTAATGAAGCTTCAACACTGAATCCGATCAATGGTGAAAGTATTGTATTACGTGAGTGGGACTTTAACTATAATGGAACGGTCTTCAATAAAGACGCAGCCTTTGATAACAAAATAACTTTTACCCGATCATTAGGTGCTGCCGGTACTTACCTGGTGGCGCTTCGTGTTACGACCAATCAGACAGGCTGTTCTGAAATAGTGGTTTTGCCTGTTCAGGTTGATCCGCTTCCTTTAGCCACATTCAGTCAGGATGTTACTTCAGGCTGTAGTGCTCTCACGGTTACATTCACAAATAATTCAGTGAGCCCTCAGCCGGATGTGATTGACCGGTTTGTGTGGGAAGTAAATGAAGGCAGTGGTTTTAATGTACTGGCGACACAGCGGCCAACGGACCCTGGATTCACCAATCAGTTTGTTCATGATTTTGTGAACCCCAACGCCGTGAACAAGGTATTCAATGTTCGTCTGCGGGTAGTTACGGTTAATAACTGCGAACGATTATCCGCACCTGTGGCTATTACAGTTACACCTAAAGCAATGGCCGGTTTTGTATCGGCGAATTATTCTCCGTTCAATGACAACTGTTCTCCTGTATTCGTGAAGTTTGATGTGGATGCAGCAACCCAAGCACTCAGCCCTACTGACTATACCTGGCGGATCAGCGATCTCTCTGGTGTACTCAGCCAGGAGAGCACGGGCACAACACCTTCGTATACAAAGCAATTCATCAACAACTCTTCGTTGATTAAAGATTTTAAAATTACATTGATTGCCTCTTTAGCTTCAGGATGTTCAGGTGACTCTACGCGCACCATCCGCGTAAGCCCAATACCCGTATCCTCCTTTACTATTGATACGCTTCTCTATAATTGTGAGCGGATGCGATTACGATTTGCGGCTACGCAGAAAGGACTTCAGTACCATTGGGTCATTTCACAGAATACGGTAATCATGTCAAACACGACAACCAATGATGATGCTATTGACTATGAAGTGGTGCGAACAGGGGGAGATATTAATTTAGGCGTAAGTCTGGATACACGTAACTTGGCAAACTGTCTCAGCGCGATAACAACCAAAAGTGTCATTGTTCCTCATAAAGAGGTGATCAATGCTTCGTTCACGGCTTCACCCATTACACAGGCATTTCCGAATACAACCGTAATGATAACCAATACCACCAACGCAGGTGCGTGGGCTTACCTGTGGGATTTTGGTGATGGTATTACATCCACAGAATCAGGAACAACGCTTCAGCACAGTTATACCACGTATGGTAATTACATCATTACACTGAAGGTAAGCGCAGGAGCTTCATGTACCGAAACAGCTACCCAATCGGTAATTATTCTGGCTACCCCTCCGGTAGTTGATTTTGATTATGCTCCACGCTCGGGCTGTGCTCCACTTACGGTTAAGTTTACCAATCTTTCAGTAGGTGCTGATCCGGATAAGTATGTGTGGGAGTTTGGTGATGGCCAGGCAACGTCTAAAGCGGTCAATCCTTCATACACCTATTATGAACCTGGTTTATATACCGTAAGCCTTACGGCGGGTAATGCAACCGGGCAAAATGTACGAGTCACCAAGCAACAAATCATCGAAGTATATCCGCGACCCGATGCCCAATTTGATGTGAAACCCAAAGAAGTGGTTGTGCCGGATGGAATGATGTTCACCAGTAACCGAAGTTTTCAGGCTACCAGTTATCTGTGGGATTTTGGTGATGGAACTACTTCTGCCGAAGTACAACCCCAGCATAGTTACGCAGAAGTAGGAGACTACACCATTACGTTAATTGCTTTCAATGATCGGGGATGCTCCGATACAACGAAGATGGATGGCGCAGTACGTGCTATAAAAGGTGGAAGGGTATTGATACCGAATGCCTTTTCACCTAACATTTCCGGGAGCGGAGGTACTACGCCCGGCTCAGGAAAGAATGATGTGTTCATGCCACTGATGAGAGGCGTAACTGAATTCGAGATGCTGGTATTCAATCGCTGGGGCGTTTTGCTTTTTGAAACGCGCGATCAGAACCGCGGATGGGACGGCTACTATAATGGAAAGCTCTGTGCCCAGGATGTGTATGTCTATAAGTTAACGGCATCTTTTAGTGACGGGCAGAAAGTGACCCGAACCGGAGATATAAACCTGATTCGATGAAGCGAATTTTACAAAGTGTATGGATGGTCATCAGTTTATCGGCCTGGGCTCAGGATCCGGAATTCTCTCAATATTATTCAGCTCCGCTATATCTTAATCCAGCCTTTGCCGGAACAACCAATGATCACCGCTTCATTGCCAACTATCGCAATCAATGGCCGAATGTGACGAAAGGGTATGAAACGTATGCGATGTCGTATGATTATAATCTGAATCGGTTCAATAGCGGAGTAGGGTTTTTAGTAACAGCTGACAAAGCAGGCACAGCAGGTATGCGCTCCACACAGTTTAACTTTATTTATTCGTATAAGTTTAATATTTCTAATAAATGGGTGATTGCTTCGGGGCTTAATTTCGGATATGCATTTCGCTCCATTGATTTTAACCGGTTACTGTTTGGTGATCAATTGCAATTTGATGCAAATGGTAATGCACCGAGTGATGATCCGGCAGCCTATAACCTGAATACGGCTCACTACTTTGATTTCAAGGCAGGTATGCTGGCCTATAATAAAACATTTTGGTTGGGTTTTGCGGCAAGCCATTTGAATACCCCCAATCGCTCCCTGATGAATGAAGAAGCGGTGCTCCCCATCAAAGCCACTATTCATGGAGGGGTGCGCATACCGTTATACTGGGGGCCCTTTAAAAAGGATCGTATTTCTGTTTTGTCGCCTTCTTTTGTCTACAAAAAGCAAGGTGAATTTTCTCAATTGGATGTGGGCGCCTATTTCTTATACGATCCCATTATGATCGGGCTCTGGTATCGCGGCATACCGATCGAGCAGAATGTAAAGGATAATATCAGTCAGGATGCAGTGGTGGTCATTCTTGGCTTTAACTTAGAGCGGATAGAACTGGCCTATAGCTACGACTTCACCGTATCCGAACTGGGACCGGCATCCGGTGGAACCCACGAGATTGCGCTTAAATATAAAGTGGCCATTGTCCATAATCCCCGTCATAAAAAGAAGGAAAAATTCATTCCCTGCCCCACATTTACTCGCAGCAAAGGATAATGTGGGATGGCCTACTGGCTTGAATTGGTGCTCAATCTAATAAATTCAACATCCGAAATCGACCGGCACTTTGCTGCATTTTCCTACCTTTGAAGTTGGAATTCCCTTCATTTAGGGGCTAGTGATGAATTTTGCTGAAGATTTAGATAAGAACGATGTGTTTCGCAAGGTTTCTGCGGCAGCGCAGCATCTGGGGGCTGAAACGTACGCAGTAGGTGGTTTTGTACGTGACCTTATCCTGAAACGGCCTTGCAAAGACCTTGACTTTGTGTGTGTAGGAAGTGGCATTGAGCTGGCCGAAGAAGTGGCTAAACAACTGGGAGGATTGCAGGTCACCGTGTTCCGGAATTTCGGAACGGCCATGATCAAAACAGAGGAGTATGAACTGGAGTTTGTCGGAGCGCGCAAGGAGTCGTACCGCACGGAATCACGCAAGCCGATTGTAGAAGATGGTACACTGGAAGACGATCAGCAACGCAGGGATTTTACCATCAATGCGATGGCGATCAGTCTGAATGGAAAATCGTATGGTGACCTGGTCGATCCGTTCGATGGAGTGGGGCATCTCAAAAAGAAATTAATAAAAACACCGCTCGATCCTGCTATTACATTTTCGGATGATCCGTTGCGAATGATGCGCGCTGTACGTTTTGCATCGCAGCTTAATTTTGATATTGATGGCGATACATTTGAAGCCATCGGGAGAAATGCCGAGCGACTGAAGATCGTTTCCATGGAACGAGTGATCGATGAACTGAATAAGATTATACTTTCACCGGTTCCTTCGTATGGTTTTAAATTGTTGTTTCATAGCGGATTACTGAAACAATTCTTCCCGGAGATGATTGCCTTGCATGGTGTAGAGTATGTTGATAACCATGCGCATAAGGATAATTTCTTCCATACGTTACAAGTGCTGGATAATGTTTCGAAGATGTCGGATGATTTGTGGTTGCGATGGGCGGCCCTGCTTCATGACATAGCTAAACCAGCTACCAAACGCTTCGATAAAAATATCGGATGGACGTTTCACGGTCATGAAGATAAAGGAGCGCGTATGACACCCGGCATTTTCAGAAGGTTGAAATTACCGATGAATGAAAAGATGGAGTTTGTGCAGAAACTGGTGCGGCTTCATCTGCGACCTATTGCATTAGTAAAAGAAGTAACGGACTCTGCCGTGCGCAGGCTGCTCTTTGAGGCAGGTGAAGACGCGGATGCACTGATGAAACTTTGTCGCGCAGATATTACATCGAAGAACAATGAGAAAGTAACGAAGTTTCTCAGGAACTTTGAGAAAGTAGAGCAGAAGATGATTGAAGTGGAAGCGAAAGATCAGGTGCGTAATTTCCAGCCTCCGGTAACAGGAGATGAAATTATTAAAATGTTCAATTTACCTCCAAGTAAAATCATTGGCGATATCAAGGAAGAGATCAAAGAAGCGATTCTCGATGGAAAAATTAAAAATGACCGTCAGGAAGCATTACAGCTACTGGATGCGATTGCGCGGGAGAAAGGGCTGATCAAACCGGAAGAAACGATAAAATAAAACCGACCAGTTAACATACGTATTGTTCAACGACTAACTATTACTAACTAAATGAAATACATTCTCGCATTTTTGTTTTCGGCCAGCATGATCATGGGTTTTGCACAGGCAAAGAAGCAACCCGCTACAACAAAACCAGCAACTACGACACCGTCCAAGCCTGCTGCAGAAGCCACTCCCATTCAGAGAAGCCCGCTTACCGAGCACTTTTTACGCAAGTATTCATTGGCTGCCCAATGGAATGATTTTGAAGTAGCCAAGAGCGCTTTGTATGATCTGATCATCGAGAATCCGGCGAACGATTCGTTACTCTTTACATTGGCCTACTATTATTACGAGAACAGACAGTATGCTCCCAATTTGCTAATCTCTCAGGAGCTATTGGCGCGTAGTCCTAAAAACCTGAACTACCTGGAGATGGCGGCCGTGTCAAGTGAAGCACTGGGAGTGAGGGACAAGGCCTTGCAAAACTATGAAACTCTTTATCTGCTTACTAACACGGTAGGTACGTTGTATAAGATCGCATTCCTGCAATATGACCTGAAACGGTATAACGAAAGCCTGACCAATGTTACCATCTTATTGGAGAAGCCAGAGATCAATACTGAAAAAGTATACTTCAACGACCCGCAGAATAAATCGAAAGAATACGTCATGAAAGTAGCTGTACTGAATCTGAAGGGGTTGATCCTTCAGGATCAGGGGGATAAGGCCGGGGCGAAAAAAGCGTTTGAGGACGCACTGGTTTTGGCTCCGGATTTTGTGATGGCTAAGGAAAGTCTGGCTAAACTGAAATGATGCAACCTTCCGGATCGGGTAGTGTCTTTTGAAAGTAAATTTGCCTTTTGGAGGGACAGACCCTACATATTCATGGAGAACTGATTGATCGCTGCCGGGAGGGCGATAGGGAAGCGCATTATAAAATTTATAAGCTGTACAGCCGCAGTATGTATAATGTGGGATACCGCATTGTGAACAATACGGAAGAGGCCGAAGACGTTTTGCAGGAAGCCTTTGTCAGTGCATTTAAAAACCTGCATCACTATCGCGGTGATTCTACTTTTGGTGCCTGGCTGAAGCGTATCGTGGTGAACCGGGCCATCAACTACCTCAAGAAGAAACGCCTGGAACGCCTGCCGGAAGATGAACATTGGGATGTGAAGGAAGAGGAAGAGAACAATGATTTTGAGAGTTTTCCGTTTACGGTAGATCAGGTGAGGAGCGCGATCGAGAATTTGCCGGATGGCTATCGTACAGTACTTTCACTGTATTTGCTGGAAGGCTATGATCACGGAGAGATAGCAGAGATTATGGGGATAACGGAATCAACATCGAAATCCCAGTTTAACAGGTCGAAGAAAAAACTGAAAGAACTATTAACAGGAGGTGAGTGATGAATGATCCGCTAAAAGAATACATCCGCCAGAACAGGTCAGCGTTTGACAACCGTCTTCCTTCAGATAACGTATGGAGCTCCATTGAATCATCGTTGCCGGAAACGAAGCCGTATTCTCTTTGGAATTCACTTCTTGTCTGGCGCGTAGCAGCTGTCGTGTTTCTCTCTGTTTCGATTTACCTGTTTAGCACACGATCATCGGTGCCTGCCGGGAAAAAATCGGAGGTGGCCAAAATGCAGAATGAATTCACTGATCAGGAATTATTCTATAACGACCAGATTGCTGAGAAAGTAGCCTTCATTGACGATTTTGCTAATGCTGATGAACAAGATCAGTTCACACAGGATTTTCAAAAGCTGGATGCCATGTATCAGGTATTGCGCGAAGAGATGAGAGCCAAGCCAAGCGAGAAAGTACGTGATGCGCTTATTCTGAATATGCTGATTCGCATCGATTTATTAAATCAGCAGATCAAACGCCTGGAAGATTCGGGTAAAAAGGCAAAGCCCAAAGAAGCTACAATTTGATTGGGAAGTAGAAGTGCAAATGGCGATTTGAAAATGGGGGATTGAGGCAGTAAAAATCTTACTTCTAAAATCGTACTCTTCAATTACCAGTTGTCTTCCTTGTTGAGTTCGAATTTATCAATCTTTGAATCGAGGATTTTTCCTTCTTCACATTTGATGACGCGTGCCGGGAAACGTTTGATCAACCCATAGCTGTGGGTGGCCATAAGTACAGCCGTTCCGCTTTTGTTGATTTGCTGAAACAACTTCATAATACCGGAAGCTACTTCCGGATCGAGATTACCTGTAGGTTCATCAGCAAAAAGAATGGCCGGCTCGTTGATTAGCGCTCGTGCAATCACCACGCGCTGCTGCTCACCACCCGATAGCTGGTGAGGCATTTTTTTCTCTACGGAACCCAGTCCTACCTGCATCAATACATCGGCAAGGCGGGCTTTGATTTTTGCATTGTCCTTCCAGTTGGTCGCCTTCATCACAAAGGTCAGGTTTTCACCCACCGTGCGATCCGGAAAAAGTTGAAAGTCCTGAAAGATGATGCCTACTTTTCTTCGCAACAGCGGAACTTCTTTGCTTTTGATTTCACGGATGTTATAACCGGCCACGTTGATATCACCCAATCGCAAGGGGAGATCGGCATACAGCGTTTTGAGTAACGATGATTTACCAGAACCCGTTCGGCCAACAAGAAATACAAATTCACCTTTTTCAATTTCGAAACTGATATTTTCAAGCACACTGTTGTGATCCTGAAAAATGGTGGCTTCCTGTACGCGTACTACTGGATCGGTTGAAAACATAGAAGGGATATAAAAAGAAAGATTCAATACTCAACACCGCTTCCGGCATTGAATATTGAATCCTGAATTGACGGATTAAGAATTTGCTTTCTTATGGTCGGCAAGGAATTTGGCAAGACCTGAATCAGTCAACGGATGATTCAACAGGTCAGTAATTACTTTCAATGGACAGGTAGCTACATCGGCACCAATCTCAGCACACTTGATCAGGTGATTGGTGTGACGAACGCTGGCAGCAAGGATCTCCGTTCCGTATCCGTAATTGTCATAGATGTGACGGATCTGAGCGATCAAATCCAAACCATCCAAACCGATATCATCCAAACGACCGATGAATGGAGATACATAACTTGCTCCTGCTTTGGCAGTAAGCAAAGCCTGGCCCGGAGAGAATACCAACGTACAGTTGGTACGGATACCTTCGCTGGTAAATTTCTTAATCGCTTTAATACCGTCTTTGATCATTGGTACTTTCACCACGATCTTATCATCGATCTTCGCCAGTTCTTTTCCTTCTTTGATGATGTTTTCGAAGTCGGTAGCAATTACTTCTGCACTGACGTTGTTGTCTACGATGTTACAGATGGCTTTATAGTGAGCTCTTACCTTTTCTGCTCCGGCTATACCTTCCTTGGCCATCAAGGATGGGTTGGTAGTTACCCCGTCCAGCACCCCAAGGTCATAGGCTTCTTTAATTTCGTTAAGATTGGCTGTATCGATGAAAAATTTCATTGTTGATAAATGTTTAGTGTAAAGTTAGTTAAACCGCAATTATGTTGGGAGAATTCGGGTAGGGAATTCAAGGTAGATCGTATTAAGAGGCGTATGGCCTGATTACCAGTGGTATAAAAAGTAGCAAGCCGAACATCGCACCGCTACAACCGCCTACCCTTGCTACCTTCCGATCCTGGGGGAGTTCAGCAGGAGCTGGTCGTGCCGGCTTGCTGGCGCAAAAGTATAAAAAGATTCGATATTCCAGCGATTAATGAATAATTCTTGTCTCCGGGGAGCCGATTATGCTAACCCGGCAGCATACAGGTTAAACTCCAGCGGGCTGGCCTCGGTAAAGCCATCGGCTTTCAGGTCTTCAAATATCTCGGGATCAAACGTGAGCTCACGGCCCTCCGCATTGCCTTCTTCATCCACCGTGATTTCTATGCCTTTCCAGTGAATGGGGTTTACCTTCACCAGGATTTTGATTCCTTCCCATTCTTTTTTGAAATACTGATGAACGATATTTGAACTTGCACCCATTCTCGTATAGAAATTGAACTATGAAATTAAATCTACCCGAACGTATTGATACCGACCGGCTTTCTTTATTTCGGCTAAGGTACGAAGATGCGGAGGAAATTTTTTATACCTATGCCAGTAAACCGGAGGCCACCCGCTACATGTCATGGCCCACACATCTGAGCCTGAGGGATACACGCCATTTTATGAATTATGCTGTGTCTGGCTGGAGGGCGGGTACGGATTACTCGTTTGCCATTCGCCATCAGAAAGATAACCGGCTGATCGGTAGCTGTGGTCTGATGAATGATGAGGGTAAAATTCAATTCGGTTATGTGCTGAGCCCTACGCAGTGGAACAAGGGGTATGGAACCGAAGTGTGCCGTAAACTGATGAGTACATTGAAAGGCTTGGAGGGAGTGTTTCGGGTGAGCACGTTCGTGGATGCAGAGAATGTTGCCTCGGCGAAAGTATTGATGAAATCAGGGTTGGTAGAAGAGGCGCGGTTAGAGAAGTGGTTTCGGTTTGTAAATCAAGGGAACGAACCCAAGGATTGTATTCTTTTTAAATTGCCATTGTAAAAAAACGCTTGCAAAGCCGCAGAGAAGCTTAGCAAAATTAATCACTACCGTTAGAACTACTTAAGAAATTATATGAAGTTGAAATGGGTTTTGTTTTTTATTGGTGCAATCAATTTGGTGAATTCCGCGCAGGCGCAAAAAGCGAGGGATTATGCTGCGGTCATGAATGATCTGGCCGCTAAACTTCGGGCCGCACATCTTTCGAATCAGCCCATTCGTCTGGCAGTGGTTCCTTTGGTCAATACCCAATCCTCATACTCCAATCGTTTCGGAGAGTATGTGACAGAGTCATTGATTTCGAAGCTATCCGACCAGCCGGGTAAGTACACGGTTTTTGAACGCAAGCGACTGGATGCCATTCTCAGAGAAGATGAATTGATTCTTTCTGATCTGATGCTTCCAGAGGCAGCGCAGAAGATTGGTCAGCTGGCACCCATTGATGCCCTCTTTTCAGGTACGTACACGAAGTTGAAAACGTATGTGGACATTAGTGCGCGACTGATCGATGTTACTTCGGGCGAAATCAGGGTTAGTTTTTCGGGTAGAATAAAAATGACCAGGAATCTGCGTATACTTTTTCCTGTTGATGAGGAGAAGGAAAACTCAACCCCGTTGATCGTGACCCAGCAGCCAAAACAAAAAGCGAATGACATCACCATCAGCAAAGGACCATCGAACGAAGAACGGTGCAGGCAATATGTGAAGGATTTTCAGATAAAACTGAATGATTTAAGCACAAAAGAACGGGTGGATGCCGTGGTGAAGGAGGCGATGAGGACTCCCTTTGACAATCAATGGTGTGGCAAGCTTCACTATGAAGTTCTGTATTCACTACAGCGATTTAAAATTAAAAGCGGTGAGTATGATGCTTTTCTGCTGGCGACCATGGATACGATTCGCTATCCGTCATTGGATGATCGTTCGTACCAGATCATTCGCTTTCTGTCAAGTGATAGTATCGTGGATGCAAAGGAATGGAAGGTCGGATTGAAAACAATTTCCAGAATTGGTGACTACACCCTTTCTAATTATCTGAGTTATCTCTTGGCAAGAACAAAATCTACGGCGGATGAATCACATCAGCGGATAGATGCTTATTTCCAGTTAGTGAATGCGCAAAAGATAGGGTTGCCTAAGCCGATTGGCTACAATCAGGCTTTTTTTGAGATGATGGAAGGAGTGAGGCCGAATCAGGCACTCCGTAAATATGTGTACGAGAACTATTCCCGTGCAGTAGCTCTTGATGTAAAGTCAGCAGGTACTATTTACTCCACATTGCATTCCATGTACCAGGAAGAAGAAGACCGTGCTGAGAAAACGAGGATCATCCATTGGATAGCTGATTTCTTCCTGCATCATGAAGATGAAAAATCGCACGAGCATTTATACGATATGGCAGGTTCGTTTGGTCTTCATTCCAATGATGCGCGAAACCGTGAGATAATGGCTGAATTCCCGGAAAGCGACCTTAAAATATTGGTGGAAAGGTGTAAAGATCAATTCAGCACGTATGCCTTGAAAACACCTTATCCCAATCAGCAGGAGGATCGTATTCACTTTTGTGTGAAGTACGAGATACCAATACCCGGTACTATTCCTACCATGAGTGAAGCGGAGGTAATATTGAATGGAAATAATCTGAACGAGCAACTGCGCGTGATGAAACTGCTGGTACAGATGAAAGATCGTCCAAGACCACTGGAAAATACACTAGTGAATTTATTTTCCAAAAGGAGCCTGGAGGATAAGGCAACACTGAATACTGTTCAGTCGATGGCGGTGATTGTATTAGGGAATATGAAGACGGCGAATAGCAAGGCGATTGATTATATGGTGGCTACGCTGTCGTACTTCAGCCAGGAGGCCGACTATGCGACAGAGGCATTGATTGCTATTGGCAAGCCATCGGTGAACGCATTAATCAAAAAACTCAATTCCACTACCGATCAGGATGGCGGGGTTCGTTACCGGATCATTGTTATACTGGGGAAAATAGGACCGGATGCCAAAGCTGCACTTCCTGTCTTTAAGAAAATAATGAATGAGAATCGTAATGAAGATGTGCGCTATGCCATTGAGGCCGCCATGCAGTCGATACAGTAGCCTGTCTTTATAAAGCTCGCCTGATGAGACAAAAGATAAAACGAAGTCTGCGTGTATCACGCTATGTGATTTACAAGGAAACACTGGTGGATGTGCGCGAACATTTCTGGGCGTTCATCGGATCGTTTATCGGTATTGGTCTCATTGCTTTTATTCAGAGCAACTGGATTCCGGTGAATGATAATTTGTTTTTGATCGGCTCCTTTGGCGCTACCAGTGTGTTGGTATATGGAGTGATTCAAAGTCCACTGGCGCAGCCCCGCAACCTGATCGGGGGGCACCTCCTGTCCGCCATCATCGGAGTGACCATTGCTCAGCTACTTCCTGATATTATCTGGATCACAGCACCATTATCCGTATCGCTTTCCATTGTGATGATGCAAATGACAAAGACATTGCATCCTCCGGGTGGTGCTACTGCTTTGATCGCGGTAACGGGCTCTGAAAAAATAAAGAGCCTTGGTTATTGGTATGTACTTTCCCCGGTGTTAACAGGTTGTATAATTCTTTTGCTTGTGGCACTCATTGTCAACAACATCACCTCTAGGCGTCAGTATCCTGCCAAAGGTGGTTACGCCAAGCGGATCAAGAAATTGTTTTTAATCGGAAAAAGAGCATCTGAAGTAAGAAAGTGAATACGATCTTACTTCAGGTCTTGCAGATTATTTTAGTGTTGATTTCTATCTTCCGAAATCATCCTGCACACGCACGATATCATCTTCATTGGAGGGATTAGTGGCATCGGTATGCTGCCAGATCTCGGCCAATACACCCCATTCATTTACACCCACCAGACGATGACGCTGACCTTGTTTCAGGCGAACACTGTCTCCTACATTCAACTCATTTTTGTCTTTCTCTTCATCAGTAAAACTGGTCACCACACCGGCACGACCACCAATCACACGCCAGATTTCGGCACGTCTGTGGTGGTACTGCCAGGATAATCTTTTGTTAGGCTCTACCAGTAAGATTTTAGGGCTCAGCTTACCGCTAATGCGTAAATCATCGAGGTTTACCTCAGGGAAAAATAGTTTGGCAAATTCAGAGGCCTGGTTTTCGTCAATCACGAAGAAACCACCCCATGGGCGGGTGGCGTCCTGGTTTACTGCTTTCAGATTTAGTCCTTTCAGAAAATCAGCCACTTCATTGAAGATGCCGGCTTTGTCTTTACTTTTTAATTGGATAGTCATGTGATAATTATATAGAGCTAACGATGTTTCTGCAAATATAACAGCTATAAAACAACACGGCTCGAAGAAAGATTGGTAAATAAACTGGCGGCACCCCATATAGCGGCTTCTTCACCCAGTTGTGCTTTTATAATTGGAACGTGTATTGATTGAATGGCCAGCTTTGTTTCAAGATCAGCCAGGAAAAAATCAGATGCCTGAGCTATGTTTCCACCCAGTATGATCACTTCGGGCTGGTCGGTCTCAATGAATTGCTTAAGGAAAATGGTAAGATGATCAGTAAACTCGCCAAAGAGCGTTTTCACCGAATCATCACCCTTTGATAAGCTAATCAGTTCTTTCACATCGTTCACCGTTTTACCGGTCAGCTGTGAGTAGCGTTTCACGAACCAGCGTGTTGAAAAATACTCATCGGCTATGCTGTCCATGAAAGGAGAGGGGCCAAGGTTGGCATCTTCCGTGGTGCCGTTGTGATGCCGTGCTGTACCTGTGCCCGTGCCGAGGGTAATCCCGATTACATCCTGATATCCATGGCCTGCACCGCTTACTACTTCTCCGCGTAAAAATGCAGCGGCATCGTTCATCATACGAATGTTTTTAACCGGTATCTGTAATTCATCAGCCAGCAATTGTTTTACATTCTGCCCGTAGAGCGCATCGTATTTATCCAATCCTTTGATAAGAGCGATTCCATTTGCATAATCGAAAGGCCCCGGCAGTGCTATACCGATCTTCTTTTCCTTTACCGGATAAAGTTGAAAAACTTCATTTATGGACGCGCACCAGGAATGAATGATTTCCCTGGTGGTGCCATGCGCATTCACACGCTTACGACTCCATGATCCCTGTACGATTAACTTTTGTTCCGGCTTGGTCATGGCTGCGGTAATGTGCGAGCCACCGATATCTATTCCTAATACCAACGAATCCATGTATTTATTTAAATTAAGCTTACCTGCTTTTAATAAAGCACAACTTTTTTAACAGCAACGCCTTGTTGTGTCTTTACGCGCAGTAAAAATAATCCTTTGTAACCCGGATCAATGGTAATGCGAAGATGTGTGTCTTCCTGTAAAGAGGTGAACGGTATTTTTTTACCCGTTGTGTCGATTAACTCCATAATCGTATTCGTACCATTATCTGCCTGCATGTAAAAACTACCTCCGGAAGAAGGATTGGGATATACAATAATGTTTTTATTTAATGCACTTTCCAGTCCGGTGACGATTTCACTGTTCCAGAGATTTTTAAGATTAGCAATTTCAGTTAATGATAACGATTTATCATAGATGCGTACTTCGTCAATGGTTCCGAAAAGACTGTAATTGGTTTGCTCCTGATCTTTTCTTCCAAACGTCAATGCTTTTGAGGTAGTATTGATTAGCCCGGTGTGAGCAGTGTACGTATCCATCACCCCATCGGCATAAATCTCCATGGAGAATCCCGTATAGGTAACGGTAAAGTGATAGAATTTATTCAGGTCAAGCGGAAAAGTGCTGTCCAGATCTATCGTTCCCACCGATGTATTGACAGTCCATCTTAACAAACGGGTGGGAGTCAATGACACTTTCCATCGTTCTTCCCAGCTTCCGTGCGATAGAATAAATGACTCATCGGTTACTTTGGTCGGGTTTACCCAGAATGAAAGTGTAATGGCCCCCTGAAAATTGAGATTCGATTCATTGGGGATAAAAATGATATTATCACCGGAAGTGAACAGGTAAGCAGCCCCATCGCTGCCGCGTGCATCTACGGTTGGTTGGGCACCCCGAAGTTGTCCGTTGTAATGACCGCTGTAATCATTGACATCTCCATCCAAAGGATAGTAGGCAAGTGCCTGGCTTGTGCCACTTTGTTTTTTTACCAATAGTTTCACTGAAAATGTGCTTTGCAGATTGGCTGAATTGGTAACCGTGCAATGGATGGTATAAAAACCTTCATTGGCGGGTGTTACCCAATTGAGCAGGGAATCTTTGGTAACGGCCTGGCCAGTAGGTACCGTCCAGGTATACGTCAGCTTTTCTTCTTTTGCTGTCGGAACGTTACAAATCAATTTCACATCTGAAAAAACCGGATAGAATTTTTTATCCTGAGAGATGCTGGTAATGACAGGCACAGTTTGCGCTACTTTTAAAGTAAGGCTGTCTTTAGCGGAAACAGCTCCATCAATGGCCTTTAATGTGATCGTGTAATCTCCCGCTGTTGCAGGAGCAGTCCAATTGAAAGTGTTAACGGAAGTAGTCTGTGTGAGTACGTTATTGACATACCATTGGTAGCTCAATGCCGGTGATGCATTGTCTACCTGCGTGTAGATCGTCGTTTGTTTGTTGAATGCGACTGCATTTGCAGTAGATGCGAGTGATTTTATTTTAAGCTTAGCGGTGAAATCATATCCGTAGTGGTAATCGACGATATCATTTCCAATGGAAAGTTTACCATTGGTGCTGGTAGTGGTTGATCCTGCAGGAAGGTAGGAGAGCAATACTACTTCGCCTGCCTTTATTTGCACGGAAGTACTTCCGGTAACTCCTGTAGCCATATTCGTTTCGCTGATGGCATCATAGATGTCGTAGGAATTAGTTCCCAGTTGAAGTGTCACCTGCTGGTTGCTGCTCAAAGGGTTGTAGAGCAGAAACGTGGGAAATGGGTTTTTTCCGAAGAAATCCGTTTTGTTCACATCCAGTTTTAATATACCCGCTACATTGGTCGTCTCCAGAATGGCCCCAAGGTATCCCACACTGGACGAACCATACAAACCAAGATTAGTAGGAGCCCAGTTACCGCGCTTTGCATCTCCGGTTCCGAAGAGAGGTAAGTTACCGGCAAAGTTGTTTTTTTCTTTCAGTGCTTCGTAAGCGATGACTGATTCAGGATCATTTGCTGAGCTCCACGCATAGTCATCCTGTCTGTCCGCTGGAAGATATTTCGAATAGAAGTAACGGCTGGCGCTGGCGAGATTGAGTGTCCACTTGGCAATGGCTTTGGCGTAACGCTTATCGTATTTGACCATCGGCACCAATGCAGCGGCCTGCT
>JAHEZH010000267.1 GCA_023251155.1 Flammeovirgaceae bacterium
CGCGGCCTTCTTCGCCCGGGCTGAAATACGCTTTGGATGAATCCGATAACGAAGTCGCTGTCATCAGCACATTGGTTGTGCTCCGCACCCACTCCATGATGAAAACGAAGTTGGAAGCGTTGGCGCGCTGCTTAGCCAGTTCATGCACTTTATGCTGCAACGTAGTAAGCTGATCGGGGCTCAGTGGTGTTTCGGCAAGCAAATCGCGCAGGGTTCTGCGCTCTTCTTTTGACATCATTTCATCACTGATGCTTTGATTAAGGTAGCTGATCAATTCTTCCATAGCGTTTCGTTTATCGAATAACAATTTGGTAAAGATATACTAACGGGCAAAGGTTTATGACAAAACAGAACAAAGCTTTCTTTGCACCGGGTGAACCGTAACGAACAAAAGTTTAATATCTTTCGCAGCAATACCCGCTCCATTGCTATGACTACGATTTACACTTCCTGGCTTCTCTCCTTTTACGGTCTGTTTTTAATCACCTGCGGCATCGTATCGGTCCTCTTGATCGGCATGAAAGCCAAGACGGCCTTACTATCAGGCGGATTGGCGGGTTGCATTTCGCTGGGCATCGCCTATGTCAATCATACACCTACAGTATCCACTCAACTCGCCGCACTGCTTATTCCGCTGGCCTTGATGGTCGTGTTTTCCTGGCGATCAGCCAAAACATTGTTTCGCATTTTCGAATTGATTCCGGCAGCCGACAAACAGGAACTGAAGGGTAAAGGCATTGCCTTTCTCCTGATCAGTGTCATGGCGGTCACTTCCCTTGTTGTATTCCTGTTACAGCTACTTCACTTCGTCTCATTTACATCATCGTAATTCACATTATTCCCATTTATGAAATTCACACTCTTCCTCTTGTTTGCACTCAGCATGACTACATTAAGTTTTGGCCAGATGAAAGACACCGGTGTATATCTCACAGGCTACACCATTCCGCAGGAGAAAGAAGTGATTGGTTATGTAAAAAGTAAAACCAGTGCCATCAAAAGCATTACCCTTGGCGGGGAATTTACCAATGCTTTTTCCATCAGTAAAGATCAGCTGATTACGGTAAAGCGCAAAAAGCTCTCTGCTTCACGCGATTGGTACGATGTAGTATTACACATAGAGACTGAAAAAGGAAAGACTACAGAAACGGTACGCCTGCTCAAAGATCATTTCATCCGCAATAAAGTAATCGCCCACCGTGGCGCATGGAAGAATACCGGAGCTACAGAGAATTCAATTGCAGCCTTACAGCATGCGGTACGCTTGGGCTGCACCGGCAGCGAGTTTGACGTACACATGTCATCCGATTCACTTCCGGTAATTCATCATGATGCCGCTATCGACGGCGTATCCATTGCCAAAACCAATGCCGATGTTTTGTTAAAAATGAAGTTATCCAACGGTGAGTTTCTTCCTACTCTGGAGAACTACATCCGTGAAGGAACGAAGCAGAACACAACTAAACTGGTTCTCGAAATCAAGCCCTCCGAACTAGGAAAAGAAAGTTCCATTGCGCTAACACACAAAATAGTAGCACTGGTTCATCAGCTTCATGCACAAGCCTGGATAGATTACATCAGCTTTGATTACGATGTCTGCCTCGAAGTAATGAAACTGGCACCTTATGCCAAGGTAGCTTACCTGCGGGGAGAAAAAACTCCTGACGAACTGGCTGCCGACCATTTCTTTGGATCGGATTATCATTTCAGCTTCTATGAGAAAAATCCCGGATGGATTAATGAATCACACCAGAAAGGATTGACCATCAATGTATGGACGGTGAATGAGAAACCATTGATGGAGAAATTACTTCAGCAGCAGGTCGATTTCATCACGACCAATGAACCTGAACTATTGCTGACCCTGCCAGGCGCAAAGTAATCAGTAGTTGTGCACTGAATCGAACAATGCAACATAGCCGTTTTAACCAGTCATAAACTACCAAGGTAGAGTGGCGGGATTCGAACCCGTTCAGCTATGGTTTTGCCATTAAACTAACAACCATTTTAACCATTCTTCTACGCCTGAAGCTTTTAAAAGCCTTTAGGGTACCGAAGAATCAAATCGTTAGCAAATTAATAATATCTTTGCCGATTATTTTTAAGAAAACATGATCTCAGTAGACGCGGTAACGGTAGAGTTTAACGGTTCAGCCCTTTTTAGCAACATCACATTTAATATCAACGAAAACGATCGCATTGCCTTGATGGGCAAAAACGGAGCGGGTAAATCCACACTTTTGAAGATTATTGCAGGAGTGAGTAAACCTACACGCGGCAAAATCTCCGCTCCTGGTGATGCCGTCATCGCTTACCTTCCCCAGCACCTGCTCACCGAAGATAAGAATACGGTTTTTGAAGAGGCTTCCAAAGCGTTCTCCAAAATACTGGACATGAAAACCCGGATGGACGAACTGAACCATCAGCTGGAAACGCGCACCGATTACGAGTCGGAAGAATATTCAAAAATCATTGAAGAAGTATCCGAGCTGAGTGAGAAATACTATTCCATCGAAGAAATCAACTTCGATGCGGAAATTGAGAAGACCTTAATGGGGCTTGGTTTTTTACGTTCTGATTTCACCCGTTCCACCAGCGAGTTCAGCGGTGGATGGCGTATGCGTATCGAACTGGCGAAAATTCTATTACAAAAACCGGATCTGATTTTGCTCGATGAGCCTACCAACCATATGGATATCGAATCCATTCAATGGCTGGAAGATTTCCTGATCAACAATGCCAAAGCCGTAATTGTCATCAGTCACGATAAAGCGTTTGTCGATAACCTGACCAACCGCACCATTGAAGTAACCATGGGGCGTATCTACGACTACAAAACCAACTACACGCACTATCTGCAGCTGCGTAAGGAAAGACGCGAGCAGCAACAAAAACAATACGATGACCAGCAGAAGGAGATTGCCGATATACAAGGGTTCATTGATCGTTTCAAAGGAACGTATTCCAAAACCCTTCAGGTACAGTCGCGTGTGAAGATGCTGGAGAAAATTCAGATCGTGGAAGTAGATGAAGTAGATTCGTCCGCACTGAGTTTGAAGTTCCCGCCTGCTCCACGATCCGGTAACTACCCCGTGATTGCGGAAGGGCTAACCAAGAGGTATGGCGATCATGTGGTGTTCAGCGATGCTTCTGTTACGATTGAGCGCGGTGAAAAGATTGCCCTGGTCGGCAAGAACGGTGAAGGTAAATCTACTTTCGTGAAGGCCCTGATGGGAGAGATTGATTTTGAAGGCAAACTTCAATTGGGGCACAATAGCATGATCGGGTATTTTGCCCAGAACCAGGCAGCACTTTTAGATGAAAGCATTACGGTATTTGAAACCATTGACCAGATTGCGGTTGGTGAAGTACGTACCAAAATAAAGGACATACTGGGGGCGTTTATGTTTAGTGGTGAGAACATCGACAAGAAAGTAAAAATGCTTTCGGGGGGAGAGAAGACACGACTTGCCATGATCAAGTTATTGCTTCAACCCGTGAACCTCTTAATTCTCGATGAGCCTACCAACCACCTGGACATCAAAACAAAAGACATCCTCAAAGATGCACTCAAAGCATTTGACGGCACACTCATCCTTGTATCGCACGATCGCGATTTCCTCGATGGACTGGCCACCAAAGTGTTTGAGTTTGGCAACAAGCGCATCAAAGAACACCTGGAAGACATCAACGGCTTCCTTCGAAATAAGAAGATGGAGAACCTGCGCGAGATCGAGCGGAAAAGTTAAAAATTAAAAGAGAAAAGGGAAATAGTTACTCTCAGCACAAACTATTTCATCCGATCCTGCTTTTACCCCTTAACGTTAACTGACAAACATGGAACTTGGTATTTGCACCTTCGCAGACATGCCTCCCGATCCGGTTACCGGAAAGAAGGTTACTGCCCATCAGCGTCTTCAGGAATTACTGGAAGAAATCAAACTAGCGGATGAGATAGGACTTGATGTGTTTGCCGTTGGTGAACACCACCGCAAGGATTATGCGGCTTCCTCACCTGCCGTAATCCTCGGAGCAGCTGCTGCCATCACCAAAAACATTAAACTCTCCAGCGGAGTTACAGTGTTGAGTTCCGATGATCCGGTACGTGTGTTTCAGCAATTTTCCACGGTTGATTTACTGTCCAACGGAAGAGCGGAGATCATGGCTGGCCGCGGCTCGTTCACCGAGTCATTCCCTTTGTTTGGTTACCACCTTGGTGACTACGATACGTTGTTCTCCGAGAAGCTTGAACTACTTCTGAAGCTCAATGAGCAGGAGAAAATAACCTGGAGCGGTAAGCATCGTGCTGCTATCTCTGATTTGGGCATCTACCCAAGACCACAACAAGATAAACTTCCCATCTGGATCGCTATCGGAGGCACTCCTCAATCCGTGCAGCGTGCTGCGATGTTAGGCTTGCCCTTGACAATCGCCATCATCGGTGGCTCACCGGACCGTTTTGCTCCGTATGTAAATTACTATCGGCAGCTTTGGAAAGAAGCTGGCCACGAGGAAAGCCAATTGCAGGTAGGCATCAATTCACATACTTATGTGGCTGATTCATCAAAACAGGCTGCCGATGAATTTTATCCTGGCTACGCAGATGTGATGACGCGGATCGGAGGTGAACGCGGATGGCCGCCAATGAATCGTGATAACTATGATATGATGCGCGAGCCGGAAGGCTCACTGATGGTTGGCAGTGCGCAACAGGTGATTGATAAAATTCTTTACGAATACGAATTGTTTCACCACACGCGCTACCTGGCACAGATTGGAGTTGGTACCATGCCTCACGAAAAGATTATGCGGGCTATTGAATTGTTCGGCACGGTAGTCGCGCCTGCAGTACGTAAAGCATTGAATAAATAAAAATTCCACCGACCGGAGTCAACCATTGACTGCGGCCGGTGGAATTTCAACTTTACCTGTTTCTACTTCTCTTCTTCCAGCGTTACCAGAAAGCCCACCAGATCCCGGATCTCTTTCTTTGTTAACAAGTAACGCATCTCCGGCATGCTGGAAGGTGAATTGATACGTTTGGCTACATCAGTAGTACTTACCGTTGTATCCGGCTTGTCTCCTATTTTCAATACCAGTCCGTTTGCTTTTTCTTCCTGCAGTATTCCGCTTACTTTCTTTCCGTTCTTCAGTTCAAGAGTGACTGTTCCAAATCCCGGAGCAATACGTGCGCTGGGTTCTACCAGGGCCTGTAATAACTGATAGCGTGTTAACCGTTTGGCAACGCCATTCAATCTTGGCCCGGCACTTCCACCAAAGTCATCGTATGAATGACAACGAATACATTGTGCGGTCTGATGACCAAAGAAGATACGCGCACCCTTCTGAGAATCACCACCGAGTAACGCTCCTGAGTAAGCCGCCATCAATGAATCAGGCGATGCCTTCGCTATCTTAGCACTTGCTTCTTTTAACCTGGCTATTAGCGGAGCAGAATGTGTACTATCGATGGCATCTGATAACTCCAGTTGTACTTCGGTTGGCAACTTACCAGCCGAAAGTTTGTCCAGCAACTGTTCAAATGTTTTTTGTGTCGCACTCAATGGAAGCGTACCCAGCGTAGTGATGGCAGCCTGCTTCTCTTCCGTAGTGCGTGTATTGATTACATCCGCTAGCAGGGTTACCATCAACTCCCTGGACAAATCC
>JAHEZH010000036.1 GCA_023251155.1 Flammeovirgaceae bacterium
GGAACATCGGGTAGGGGAGCGAAAAGAGTTTTTTTCGACAGGCAAAGATGTATGGGAACTGGCCCGGCAGGTATCCAAGGAACGAAGAAGAAGAGAGATCGAACCTATACTGAATGTATTGGGAGAATTGCAGAATGTAACAGGCGATAACAAGAAAGAGGTGGCCGAGTTCAAAAAAGTGACCAGCGATCTTTTCGATTTCACGTATAAAGTGGATGGTATGATCGAGAAGTTTGCCAAATCGGACCAGAGCTGGTTTTATAAACTACTGCTGAAACTTTAATATTTTTTTAATGTAAACTTTCAATATTTACTGAAATTTGTGAAATAATTGAAAATAAAAAATAAATCAACTCAGGCGAAAAGAAAAGCAAGATGAAAACCCTTACCGATCATACCATTATTTATGATGAGGAATGCCCACTGTGTGACCTGTACACCCGCACCTTTCTAAGAACAGGAATGCTGGATCAGCACGGAAGAGAGAAATTCACCGCGGTGGAAAAATGCAGTAAGGCCCGCGTAGATTGGAACCGGGCGAGAAATGAGATAGCGTTGATTGATAAAAAGAATGGGTCCGTTTTGTACGGAGTAGATAGCCTGATGAAGATCCTGGAGTATCAATGGCCGCTGTTGAAACCGCTTTTTGCTAACCGGATATTTCATTTTTTGATGCAGCAATTCTATTTCTTCATTTCATACAATCGCAAAGTAATCGTGCCGGCCTCGGTTTTTGAAAAGCAAAATACGTGCACACCCGATCTCAACATATCCTATCGATGGGCCTATATTATTTTCTGCTGGATAATTACTTCGCTGATTTTAGTATCGTATTCCCACCTGCTTGTACCGGTAGTTCCTGCGGGCAGTTACCTGCGGGAATTTACAATCTGCGGTGGCCAGATTTTGTTTCAGGGCAGTATCGTAGCGCTGGTCCGGAAAGAAAAATTCATTCACTACATTGGCAATCTGATGACCATAGCATTGGCAGGAGCGTTGCTGTTATCCATTGCCTTACTACTCACTTCAGTGATTCATTCCCTGTTGTTTTATGCAATCTACTTTATGCTGGTGGTGTGCCTTATGTTTTTTGAACACATCCGAAGAGTGAAGGTACTGGAGCTTCCTTTTTATTTATCCGCCATCTGGGTAATCTATCGTGTACTTGTTTTACTTATTATTTTATAAAGCGGGATGAAAAAAATAGTGATGGCCGGTGGAACGGGTTTCCTTGGAAAATGTATCGTTAATTATTACTCGGATAAGGATGTTCAGTGCGTGATTCTGACCAGAGGTAGTTCACGCTTAGATAACAAAGTCAAATATGTAAACTGGGACGGAAAAACACAGGGAGCATGGACAGCAGAACTGGATCATGCGGATGTACTCATTAATCTGAATGGTAAATCCGTTGACTGTCGTTACACGGAGAAAAACAAGCAATTGATTTACGCTACGCGATTGGATGCTACTACCGCTCTTGGTATAGCGATACAAAACAGCAAGCACCCACCGAAGCTGTGGATTAACTCCGGCTCTGCTACGATCTATCGTCATTCACTTGATAAAGATATGGATGAATACACCGGAGAAGCAGGCCAGGGGTTTTCGGTAGATGTATGTGAGAAGTGGGAGAGTCTATTCAATAGCTATGCTACACCGGGAACCCGAAAAGTAATTATCCGGACGGGTATTGTGTTAGGAAGGAAGCGTGGAGCACTTCAGCCGTTAAAACGTTTAGTCCAATTCGGTTTAGGGGGCAGACAAGGTAACGGTAATCACTATTTCAGCTGGCTGCACGAAGATGATTTTGCGGCCATCATTGATTTTATCATCACCCATACGGAACTGAATGGGGCGTATAATCTCACCTCACCCCATCCTGTTCCCAACCATCATTTCATGAAAGCACTTCGTCATGTGCAGGGAGCCTCATTGGGAATTCCTGCTCCGGTATGGTTACTCAAAATAGGAGCTGTACTGATTCAGACAGAAACCGAATTAATATTGAAAAGCAGAAGAGTAGTACCGCGCAAACTTCTTGAAGCCGGATATCAATTTAAGTATGATACCATTGAAAAGGCATTACTTGATTTACGTTCTCCGCTCAGTGCTTTTTCGTCAGCGCAGAAGCCGCTGCCGTATCCATAAACCAGTGAAGCGCTCCTTTTTCAGCGGTGATTAGCTGAGCCGGGTATTCTTCGATGTTTCGTTCGTCTTCAATGATGTGACGCACGGCCAATGCTTTTCCTTCACCAAACACCAGGTAAGCAATTTCCTTTGCCTGGTTGATTAAAGGAGCGGTAAGTGTAATACGGAACATCTTTACTTCTTCGATGTAGAGCCCTTTTACCAAGGCTTCTTTCTCGTGTAACACACTGGTGCGAGGGAATAAAGAGGCGGTGTGTGAATTATCACCTAATCCCAGTAAGATCAGATCAAACGAAGTGGGCTGGCCTGCAAAGTAGGTGAGCACCTCGTTTTGATAAGCCTGTGCAGCGGTTTCAGGAGCAAGATCTGTATTCATGCGAAAGACCTGAGCCGCTGGGATATTTAACGGTTCAAAGAGGGTTTTCTTCGCCATGAGGTAATTGCTGTCTTTGTGATCGGCAGGAACGTTGCGCTCATCGCCAAAGAAGAAAAACACCTTACTCCATTCGATCTTGTTTTTATACAGATCTGAAGCAAGCAGTTCATGCAAGCGCTTCGGCGAACTTCCTCCGGAAAGCACAAAAGAAAATCTTCCGTTTTGTGCAATGGCATTCTTTGCCGTGATCACTATAAAATCGGCCAGTTCGGTCAGCACCTGATCCACGCTAGCCGATACATGAAATGTACTCATCTTCTTACTTTTTTTCGTTTTTCAACGGTAGTGTAAACCAATGGAATCCGTCTTTTGCAATCAATGCTTCGGCTACTTCCGGACCCCATGAATCGGCTGAATAGTTAGGGAAGCTAAGGCTTTTCTTCGCAGCCCATGCATTCAATATAGGCATCAGCAGATCCCATGCGGCTTCTACCTGGTCACCACGCATGAAGAGCGTCTGATCGCCTTGCATGGTATCCAGCAACAGGGTTTCGTATGCTTCCGGTGTATCGCCGGTATAGGTTCCTTTGTAATCGAACACCATGTCTACCGGGTTAAGAATCATATCCAGTCCAGGGCGCTTGGCCTGTACCTGCAAGCGGATGCTCATCTCGGGCTGAATACTGATAATCAACCGGTTTTGTTGCCAGCCTTCCGTGGCTCCAGCAGGGAAAATCAAATGCGGTACATCTTTGAATTGAATGGTGATTACCGAGGAAGACTGATGCATGCGCTTACCAGTTCTTAAGTAGAAAGGAATGCCATGCCATCTCCAGTTGTCAATGAAGAACTTTACGGCAGCAAAGGTTTCGGTATTGGATTCCGGATTGACACCAGGCTCTTCGCGATAGCCCGGTACTTCCTTTCCTTCCATCCAGCCTTTGCTGTACTGACCACGCACCGCATTCTTCTGAATATCCTCCGGAGCAAACTTGCGCATGGAGTTCAGTACATCCACTTTACGATTACGTACTTCATCGGCCTCGAAGCTGACAGGTGGTTCCATGGCTACAAGACAAAGCAATTGAAGAATATGATTCTGCACCATATCACGCATTGCTCCCGACTCGTCATAATACCCGCCACGATCACCCACACCCAGTTGTTCCGTTACCGAAATCTGTACGTGATCGATGTAGTTGCGATTCCAGATCGGCTCCAGAATAGAGTTGGCAAAACGGAAAGCCAGAATGTTTTGTACCGTTTCTTTCCCGAGGTAATGATCGATACGATAGATCTGGCGTTCCGAGAAAATACCACCCAATAGCTTGTTCAGTTCTTTTGCTGATTCCAGGTCATGGCCAAATGGTTTCTCAATCACCAGGCGCGCCTTGTCAGGATTAGCCGCCAGGTTGTGCTTCGATAAATTCTCTGCAATAGTAGCGAAGAAACGCGGTGCTACCGCGAGGTAATAAATCACATTAGGTTCTTCACCTGCTTCCGCTGTGAACTTGGCAATGCGTTCGCCTTGTTCTTTATAGGTCTTTGCATCTTTGATGTCGGATACCTGGAAGTAAACGCGATCAGAGAAAACATCCCACTTTTCTTTCTTCGCCTTGCCGCTGCGCGAGAACTGGTTGATATCTTTTAGTAGCTCATTGCGAAACTGCTCGTCTGTAAATTCAGTACGGCCCATGGCCACAATGGCAAAATTCTTCGGCATCCAGCCATCCAGAAAAAGATTGTATAATGCCGGTATCAGCTTACGCGATGTAAGATCACCTGTACCACCAAAGATGAAAAATATAGTTGGCTGCGAATGGCCTTTGCCTGCTGGAACGCTCATTTCTTTATTAATTTGAAAATTGGATAATGTGTTAATTTGAAAATTTTCGGTTTGGCTTACAACTTCTGCTTACCCATCCGGTACACGATTGTTCAGTTTACGCCAAGCTTATTTAGCAATCCATTGCGTATGAAACGTTCCTTCTTTGCCGATACGTTCGTAGGTATGTGCTCCGAAGTAATCACGTTGCGCCTGAATTAAATTCGATGGCATGCGTTCACTGCGGAATGCATCGAAGTAGCTCAATGAAGCAGAGAATGCAGGGATAGCAATACCGGAAGCCGCTGTTGACGAAACAATTTTCCGTGTGCCGGCAATGATGCTGTTTACTTTAGCGGCAATGGCATCGTCCAATAATAAATGTTCCAGTGAGCCATTTTTCTTGTAGGCCTGGTAAATGTCTTCGAGGAAAGTAGAGCGGATAATGCATCCGCCTCTCCAGATGCGGGCAATCTTATCCAGCTTCAGATCATAGTTAAACTCTTTGGATGTCTGCGTCAGCAGGTGCATACCTTGTGCGTAAGCAATGATGGTGCTGAAGTAAAGCGCTTCTTCCAATGCGGAAATCAATTGGGCTTTGTCACCTGAAAGTTTTAATACACCATCTTGGTACAACGATGAAGCCTGAGTTCTGGCTGCTTTGAACTTGGACAGGTCACGCATCGATACAGCCGTATCAATAGCCGTGATCGGAAGTTGCAGGTCCATGGCCACCTGCGAAGTCCACTTACCGGTTCCCTTGGAGCGTGCTTCATCTTTGATGTCGTTCAGTAAAAGATGATCGGCACCGGGTTCTTTATAGGCGAAAATATCGCGCGTGATTTCAATGAGGAAGGATTGAAGTCTTCCTTCGTTCCACTGCTTGAAAATGCTATGAATCTCATCACCTTTCAGGCCAAGCCCCTTCTGCATCACTTCATAGGCTTCGGAAATCAGCTGCATAATCGCATACTCGATACCGTTGTGTACCATCTTTACATAATTACCTGATGCGCCCGGACCAATGTAGGTAACACAGGGCTCACCATTTACTTTGGCTGCAATGGCTTCAAATATGGGTTGAACCACCTTGTATGCTTCCTGATCACCACCCGGCATCATGCTTGGCCCTTTGCGCGCACCTTCTTCTCCACCGGAAACACCCATTCCAAAGAAGTGAAGACCTTTGGCTTTCAGTTCATCCGCTCTCCGGTTGGTATCAGAAAAATGAGAGTTACCACCGTCAATAATCAGGTCACCTTTCTCCAAAAGGGGAGCGATCTCTGTAATTACGCTGTCTACGATTTTTCCTGCAGGTACCAGCATCATCACGGCACGTGGTTTTTTCAAACTGCTGACAAATTCCGTCAGCGATGTAAACCCTTTTACATCGTTTTTGCCTGCTTCACTATCCAGTTGTTTTACTTTTACTTCGTCTTTGTCATAGCCGGCTACTTTAAAGCCATGTTCTGCCATATTTAAAAGGAGGTTGCGACCCATAACGCCCAACCCGATCATTCCCAGTACATAATTATCGCCTTGCATAGTGCTTTTTGATTTTATAGTAAGTGATTTATTATCCTAAATTTTCCAAAATTTTCTTGGTCTGCTCAAATCCCTGATGAAGGTACGCATTGATTCCTAATTTGGCAGCAGCGGCCACTAACATGGGCCGGTCATCGAAGTAAATGCTGTCCTCCGCTTTGCTTTGCCCTACGCCAAGCGCGAGCTTGAAAATGCCGGGGTCGGGTTTGCGCATGCCTACATCGCATGACGACACAAAGGCATCGAATACCCTTTTCAATTGAAACTTCTGTATGCGATAGTCGTTGAGTTCTTTGCCCTCATTGTTGATCGAGACAAAACGATGACCTGTTCTTTCTTTCCACTGGCATATCCATGAAATCATATCGGGCAACTCTTGCGATTCATTCAGCATGAACTGAACAAACTCATCGTACGTAAAATTCCGCGGCTTGGTAAAAACTACCGTTTCCAGGTACTCACGAAGGGTAATTTTTCCGATCTCGTACGTATTGAAAATGAATTCATGCGGGTAGTTGATCTCGTTGTATTCCAATCCAAAGTGCTTGGCTGCCTTTTCGCGCGACTCGTGCCCCCATCCGTTGGTGAGCAACACGCCACCAATGTCGCAGAAGATCGTTTTTGGTTCTCGATAACTCATTGTATAGCAATGCGATTTACTTCTCTACGTTTCTGATTTTTTCCAGCCTGCGCAGGTGACGTTCACCACCAATAAACGTGGCATTTAAAAAATCAAGAATCAGTTCTTTGGCCGCTTCTACACCGGTAACTCTCCCGCCCAGGCAAATGATGTTCATGGCATCGTCTTCCACCCCCTGGTGGGCCGAAAAATTTTCATGAATGAGTGCCGCACGTACACCTTTTATTTTGTTGGCAACAACAGATGCCCCCACACCGCTTCCGCAGATGGCAATGCCGCGTTCCAGTTCGCCATTGCCTACCGCCTGCGCCAGTGGAATAACAAAGTCAGGAAAGTCATCTTTTGAATCAAGAACACTAGCACCGAAGTCTTTTACTTCATAATTCTTTGATGCTAAAAAAGATAAGATGGTTTGCTTCAGTTCGAAGCCTCCATGGTCAGCAGCAATTCCTATTTTCATTGAGCAAATAGATGTACTTTAGGTAGTTAAATTTTTAACGGAATACCCGTTTTGTTTTCCGATTTTCCGCTGGTAATCGAAAATGTAATGTTACTCATAATTCATAAAAAGAACGGGAATTTTTCAATAACTTATCCTCAGTAATCGTATTCTTTTCAATTATGGCAAACTACAAATTACAAATTAACGGGCGGAGTTACGAAACCGAAACAGAGGCCGATACTCCACTACTCTGGGTACTTCGCGATCACCTGGGGCTGGTGGGCACCAAGTATGGCTGTGGCATAGCGCAATGCGGTGCCTGTACCGTTCATCTCAATGGAAATGCCGTTCGTTCCTGCTCGCTGCCGGTGTCGGCCGTAGGAACAAAAAAGATCACTACCATCGAGGGGCTTTCTGCTCATGGCGATCATCCGGTACAGGCGGCATGGCATGAAGTAGATGTAGCACAATGTGGCTATTGCCAGGCCGGCCAGATCATGACGGCCAGTGCATTACTTGCCAAAAATCCTACCCCCACTGCGGAGCAGATTGATAACGCCATGAATGGAAACATCTGCCGTTGTGGAACTTATCATCGTATACATGAAGCGATTACATTAGCCTCTTCCAAAATGAAATAACCATGGAGACATTAACGAAAACAAACAGAAGGGATTTTCTCAAGCTGGCCGCTGTAGCGGGAGGCGGACTCTTTCTCGGGTTTCATTGGAATAGTGCCGAAGCATCGGCCATGGAAGTGATTGGTGCTGATGCGATGGCAGAAGGGACGATCAACTTCAACAGCTATTTGTCCATATCTCCTGAAAATGTCATCACTATTTTTTCACCGAATCCGGAGCTAGGGCAGAACATCAAAACTTCTTTCCCCATGATCGTGGCCGAAGAACTGGATGCCGACTGGACGAAAGTAAAAGTAGTGCAGGCTGCATTAGACTCAAAAAAGTACGAACGCCAGTTAACCGGTGGAAGTGGCGCCATACCCCATTCGTGGGAACGCCTGCGTAAGGCGGGAGCTACCGCAAGGCAAATGCTGATTGAAGCCGCTGCCCAAAAATGGAACATCGCTTCGGCATCACTCACTACCGATAATGGATTCGTTATCCATCAAGAAAGCGGGCGTAGGTGGCACTATGGCGAACTGGCGACTGAAGCGTCTGCACTACCTGTTCCCTCCGATGTAAAACTCAAGGATAAAAAGGATTTCAAAATCATCGGAACAGCCATTCATAATGTGGATAATCAGGAGATGATCACCGGCAAGCCGTTGTATGGTCTTGATTTCTATCGAGAGGGAATGCTTCACGCCATGATTCAGCGGCCGCTGGCTTTTGGTATGAAGATTAAATCCGTGGACAGTGCTGCTGCGAAAGCCATGCCGGGCATAAGTGATGTGGTTGTCTTTAAAAACAATGTTGCCGTAGTCGGTAAGTCCACATGGCAAGTGAACAAAGCGCGTAAGTTGCTTAAGATTGAATACGAAGCAGAGGGAGCGATCGAGAGTACTGCTGATCATGACCGGTTGTTTAAGGAACTGCTGGAAAGCAAAGCGACTACCGTAAGAAGAAAGGATGGAGATGTGGACACGGCATTTAAGAATGCGGCCAAAGTGATCTCGCGGGAATATCAATGTCCGTTCCTTCCGCATAACCCGATGGAGCCGATGAACTTCTTCGCGCATGTACGTGAAGATGGTGTGGAGTTGGTCGGTCCCACCCAAACACCTGAAATGGCGCGGGGTGAAGTAGCTAAGTTGCTGAATATGGCACCGGATAAAATTACACTGGAGCTGACGCGATTGGGTGGTGGATTTGGCCGAAGGCTGAAAGCCGATTATGTTTTGGAAGCCGCCGAATTATCCAGCCTCATTAAAGCTCCGGTTAAAGTAATCTGGACACGCGAGGATGAAATGACCGGCGGAAGCTACCGTCCGGCAGTGCGTTATCGTTTTGAAGCCGCGCTGGATAAGGAAGGGAATATGATCGGGTATAAACTGCGTGGAGTGGGGATCAACTCGGGCAACTGTACACGGGAAGATAATTTTCCTTCCGGTGCTGTGGATCACTTGCTCATCGATTCCATCGAACATAAATCACCGATTACTACCGGAGCATGGCGGGCACCGATCACTAATTTTCTCGCTTTCGCGGAGCAGGCTTTTATTGATGAAGTAGCTGCTGCAGCGGGGAAAGACCCGATCCAGTTTCGTCTTTCATTACTGGACAAGGCAAAGCAATCCCCTGTTGGTGCCGTTAAATACGGCATTGACCGGATGAAGACCGTAATTCAGTTAGCCGCTGAAAAATCAAACTGGGGCACTAAGAAAGATGTATCGCAGGGGTTCAGTGTTTACTTCTCGCATCGTTCGTACGTAGCACAGGTGGCCGAAGTCGTAATGGTCAATGGAAAGCCTGTGATTCAGAAAATCATTGCAGCTGCTGACTGCGGAGTGGTCGTAAACCTTAGCGGTGCATACCAGCAGGTGAGGGGCGGTATTGTAGATGGACTAGGTCATGCCCTATACAGTAACATTACGTTTAAAGAAGGTGTACCTGAGCAGAAGAACTTCAATTCTTACCGGTTGATTCGTATGAAAGAAATTCCGGAAGTGGATGTTCATTTTGTAAACAATGGAATAGACCCTACCGGCCTTGGAGAACCGGCACTTCCTCCAACCGGTGGAGCAGTAGCCAATGCGTTGTTCAAGGCAACAGGTAAGCGGCTATACCATCAGCCATTCTCCAAACAGGAAGAAATGAAAGGGGTCAATCTTGGTGACCGGTTATAACATTTGCAAACCGATCATTATCCCTATCTGTTAAATGAATAAAGCGGTCCATTCGGCCGCTTTATTCATTTAGTAACTATAAAGTTCGCGATTTAGCGATTCACGACTTCTTCTTTTAACTTATCCAGGTGATCCCATACGAGGCTGCTTGCACCAAGGATAGGAGCGACCTGGTTTTGCAGTGCAGACGGAAGTACTTTTACTTTTCCTCTGAACATGGGCATCAGGTTTTCTTCCATGTGCTTGATGGTTGGCTTGAAGATCAGATCTCCTGCCTGAGACAATCCACCAAATAAAAAGATCGCTTCCGGATCGGTATGTGCTACTGTTTCAGCGAGCTTCATACCCAGTATGCGACCTGTATATTCGTAAGCCGCTTTTGCTACCAGGTCTCCGCGTAATGCAGCATCGGTAATCATTTTAGTATTCAGATTATCGAAGCTGATTCCACGCAGCTCGCTGGGCTCCAGGTGATCGGCCAATAATTTATAGACCGTACGCTTGATACCCGTTGCGGAAACGTACGTTTCAAGGCATCCGCGCTTGCCGCAATTGCAATAACGACCGGCAGGATTTACCGAGGTATGGCCTACTTCGCCGGCGATACCATGCTTTCCGTTAAGCAATATACCGCTGCAGACAAATCCACTGCCAAGGCCTGTACCCAAAGTGATCACCACAAAGTCTTTCATGCCTTTAGCGTTACCGTAGACCATTTCACCTACTGCTGCTGCATTCGCATCGTTGGTCAGTACGCACGGGATGTTAAACTCATCGGTAAACATTTTAGCCAATGGCAATACACCTTTCCATTTCAGGTTAGTAGCAAACTCAATGGTTCCTTTGTAATAGTTTCCATTGGCAGCACCTACACCTACTCCCACTAGCTTCAGGTCTTTCGGAAGAAAGGCTAATGCTTCTTTCAAGGCATCGGCCATCGCATCGAAGTAGTCATGAAACTCTTCAAACTCCGTTGTACTGATATTACCTTGATGTAAAACATTACCTTCGCGATCAACAATACCGTACTTGGTACTTGTTCCCCCGATGTCAATCCCAATTGTAACTTCTTTCATCAGCAATAATTTATGTGGTTAGATTAGATTGAAAGTATCTTTGCTATTCGTAAGGATTCGGCATCAATGGCGTGATGATGATGGATGATGGAATCAAAACTGTTATAAACCATTTCGTTATTTCGAATACCCACCATGACTCCGTTCTCGCCTTTCAGCAGGCCTTCTACAGCGGCAATACCCATACGGCTGGCAAGTACGCGATCGAAGTAAGTTGGAGATCCACCACGCTGTAAATGACCTAATATGGTCACCTTAATATCAAAGTAGTTGGAACGCTCCGCTACCTTTTTGGCCAGCTCATTGGCACCTCCGATTTTAGAACCTTCGGCCACTACAACCAGGCTGGATTTGCGATTGGTATTTCCGGCTTGTTCCAGCAGATTAAACAACTGATCAAAGGAAGTTGTCTCTTCAGGAATGATGACGGCAATAGCACCTCCGGCAATGGCACTGTTGATCGCAATGTAGCCGGAATGACGTCCCATAACCTCAATAAAGAACAACCGGTTGTGCGAAAGTGCGGTGTCCCGGATTTTATCAATGGCTTCTACGGCCGTATTGGTTGCGGTATCGTAGCCAATGGTATAATCGGTACCGGCAATATCATTATCAATAGTACCGGGTATGCAGATAGAAGGTACTTTGTACTCTTCGAAAAATTTATGCAACCCGGTAAACGTACCATCTCCGCCGATAGCGATGAGTGAATCGATGCCATTCTTTTTCAGATTCTGGTAGGCTTTCGCTCTTCCTTCCGGTGTACGGAACTCCTGGCTCCGGGCCGACTTTAATATAGTGCCACCCCGTTGGATGATGTTGCCTACCGAGCGAGCTCCCAACTTCACAATTTCACCTGAGATCATGCCTTCATAACCTTGCATGATGCCATATATCTCTTTGTTGTAATAGATAGAAGCACGTACAACGGCACGGATCGCAGCGTTCATTCCTGGTGCATCTCCACCTGATGTGAACACCCCAATTTTCGAAATATTATTCTCCATTCTTTAATTCGCGGCTTCAAAAGTAAGCCATCAGTTCAATTTTGCAATATTCAGTATGTTTTACGGGTTTTAGGCTTTCTTCAAACGTTTGAAATAGTTGATGAGTCCGTTGGTTGAAGAATCGTGTGAAGCGATCACAGCATCCGATTGCAGTTCAGGAAGAATTTTCTTTGCAAGTACTTTACCCAGCTCCACGCCCCACTGATCAAAACTGAAGATGTTCCAGATCACCCCCTGAGTGAAAATCTTGTGCTCATACATAGCGATCAAACTTCCCAACGTACGGGGAGTAAGTTGTTTGAAAAGCAGGGAATTGGTCGGCTTGTTTCCACTAAACACCCGGAATGGGATATGGAATTCCAATTCGTCCTCGTTCATACCCGCCTTGGTGAGTTCGGCCCTTACTTCTTCTTCGGTTTTACCGAGCATAAGTGCTTCCGTCTGTGCAAAGAAGTTGGACAATAACTTATCATGGTGATCACTCAGCGGATTATGACTGATGGCCGGAGCGATGAAATCACACGGAATCATTTTGGTGCCCTGATGGATCAGCTGATAAAAAGCGTGTTGTCCATTAGTGCCTGGCTCGCCCCATATCACAGGGCCGGTCTGGTACAGGATCGGCTCACCGTTGCGATCTACCGATTTACCATTGCTCTCCATGTTGCCTTGCTGGAAATAGGCGGCAAAACGATGAAGGTATTGATCATAAGGAAGTATGGCTTCAGATGCTCCGTCAAAGAAGTTGCCGTACCAGATGCCGATAAGTGCAAGTAATACGGGGATGTTTTTTTCGAAAGGTGTATTTTTGAAATGATTGTCCATCGCATGAGCTCCTTCCAGGAGTTCAACGAAATGATCGTAGCCGATTGTGCAAATAATTGACAAGCCAATCGATGACCATAATGAATAACGGCCACCTACCCAATCCCAGAACACAAACATGTTATTCGCATCGATGCCGAATTCAGTTACTGACTTGGTGTTGGTAGATACAGCGACAAAATGTTTGGATACATCACCTTTGTTACCTGACTTTTCAAGGAACCAGTCTTTCGCGCTTTGCGCATTGGTCATTGTTTCCTGTGTGGTAAACGTTTTGGAAGCGATAATGAACAAAGTCGTTTCCGGATTCAGGTTCTTCAGCGTTTCCGCGATGTGAGTACCGTCTACGTTAGATACAAAGTGAGGCCTGATGCCTTTTGAATACGGACGCAACGCTTCGGTGACCATGTACGGTCCGAGGTCAGAGCCACCAATGCCGATATTCACAATATCCGTAATGGCCTTGCCGGAATAACCTTTCCATTCACCCGATATAAGCTGCGATGAAAATTTTTTCATCTGTTCAAGCACGTTGTTTACTTCAGGCATTACATCAGCACCATCTACTTTGATGGGCGTATTGCTGCGATTGCGTAAAGCAATGTGAAGCACCGATCGGTTTTCGGTTTGATTGATTGCCTCCCCACGAAACATGGCGTCAATGGCGGGGTTCAGTTCGCACTCGTTTGCCAGTTCAATCAGGGTAGCCAGTGTTTCTTCCGTGATTAGATTTTTAGAATAATCGACCAGTATGTCTTCAAAGTACGTATGGAACTTAGTAAAGCGCTCCTGATCTTCGTCAAACAATTCGCGAAGAGGAGTAGCCTGCATCACTAAATAGTGCGCAGTAAGTTTTCTCCATGTTTCTGTTTCAACCGGATTAATAGATGGCAGCATAAAAATGAAATTAAGAGAGCAAAATTAGCAGGAGTGGGCAATTACGGAAGGAAAATTATCCCCCGACCACTTTTCTGAGATTTTCGATCAACCCGTCCCACAGATCCTGAACTTCTTCTTTGTCTTCGATGTCTGAATAATCAAAGACTTTAAGAAAAGTAGTTTGGGTTAATTCGTTTACTTCCAGGCGGAGTTCAAAGTAGGAGGGATCTTCTTTATCTTGCTCTGTTTCAGGCAGAAACTCGAATTTGCTGTAGTGATTAACCCGATGCGCCACCTGGGTAGCCTTGTGCTGCTCGCTGTCCCACTCAAAAGTGAATACTTTTTCAGGGCTGATACGCACATTATCAGCAAACCAATCGCCTAAACCACTGGCGGACTGTATATAAGGGTAAAGCATTTTCACTGAAGCGTGAATCTCGTAGTCGGCAGTGAAAAGAGTTTTTTCGGGCATTGTCTGAATGGATTCGAATTTTAAGTTAGACGAATTTTTAAAGATCATCAAATTAAACTTTACATAGTTGTAAAACGCAAAAAGTTTGTAAGTTTGCGCTCCGATTTTGAAAGGCAGCTGATGCCGAGTATAAATGGCGCGGCAGCTCAGGTGGTTAGCGCGTTGGATTCATATCCGCCAGTAGGCGGACGGGGGTTCAACGGTACTGATTAAATGTGTAGCTTGACTTGCAAAGTATTGTTCTTAGAAGTAGAAGTTTAAATGGCGCGGTAGCTCAGGTGGTTAGAGCGTTGGATTCATAACCCAAAGGTCGGGGGTTCAACTCCCCCCCGCGCTACGAAGAACGAAGCAGATTCATTAACTTGGATCTGCTTTTTTTATGTTTGTCGTTTACGCATTATACAGTCCATCATCCGATAGACTATATATCGGATATACCTCTGACATTCATCAGCGATTGCTTTCTCACAATTAATTAGCGAAGAAAGGCTTTACCGTTAACTACCGACCGTGGGAATTGTTTTATACAGAAGCATTTGAAACTAAAGCCGCTGCAATGAAGCGGGAGAAGGAATTAAAATCCTACCAGGGAAGAGTTTTTCTTCGATCTCTGTTAACAAACTAAAAACAGGTAGTTGGATTTATATCCGTCAGCTGGCGGACGGGGGTTCAACTCCCCCTCCGCGCTACAAAGAACGAAGCAGATTCATTAACTTGGATCTGCTTTTTTTATGTTTATCGTTTACGCATTATACAGTTCATCATCCGATAGACGATGTATCAGATTTACCTCTGACATTCATCAGCGATTGCTTTCTCACAATCAATTAGCTTACAGTTAACTGCCGACCGTGAGAGTTGTTTACACGTGCTACGAAGCAAGTTCATTAATCTGAATCTGCTTTTCGATGTTCATCGTTTACGCTTATGCCGGTCACTTCACTTATTGTATTGGATAATATTGATCTTGCCATCTACTTCAAACCAGATCTTCTTTACTTTGTCGAGTGTCTCTAATCCAACGCCACGCAGTGCACGGTCTATGTCTTCCGGTTTGATTGAGTACTGTTGAAATTTTTCTGTCATCATATTTCCGTTTTCGTAAAGGCAAACGGCTTGACCTTCTGTCCATTTTTTAATGGAAGGAAAACGTGACAGGTAGGAAATGACGCGATGACAAAGCGAGAAGGAGAGTGCCGCAAGCAGCGTAGCGAAGAATGAATAATGCCCCATGATGGCACGGCCGAGTATCGCTCCGATAGTAATACCAAATACAATATCAAAGGCAGATTTGGTCCCAAAAGTGCGCATGCCAGCAATCCGCATCAAGATAATAGCATAGAGGAAAACGACTACACTTCGCACCATCATGTGATTCCATTCCAGCTCGTTTAGGTGTAAACCTAGTACTTTGTCCATAACATCAAACATATGCGTTTCTGAGTTTATTATTTTAAAAGAGAAGCCCAGTAAGGAGCTGCTTTGGAAAATAAATTCTCATGCCTTGAGATAAGAAATCAATAAGAGATCCATTTTTTACATTGCACTTTTTATTTCCTGTTCTTTCGCCATTGACTCCATGCTTCCGTACTCCACAATGCCCAGATGACCAGTATTGGCTGAAAGAACAAGCGTACCGTGCGCGAAGTATCCGAGTTCAATCCGAATGCATCCGTATGTGTTACCAGCTGAGAGATGTTGCCGGGAAATACCATTACGAAGAAGAAGGCCACCGTCCAACCCACCATAAAACGATGTTTAATAAGAAAAAGCAAAGCGGCTCCCAGCATCATCTCGGCAACGCCGGAAAGGACTACTACCAGATCATCACTAAGCGGAATCCATTCGGGTACCTGTGCTGTAAACTCCGCTCGTGCCCACGTAAGATGGCCAATACCTGCCAGTAAAAGGAAGCATCCCAGCAGAAATCGAAAAATGATTCTTACTGTAATTTTCCTGGTGATGTCGGTAGTGGTGTGATCTGAGGTAGTCATTTCTTTAGTTTTAATGGTATTCACTTTTTAATATAAGTGATTTTATAAAACCGATGAAAAAGGAATGCCAGCAGCGGATAGTGAGCTTTATGGCATTTGAGGCTATCATTCTACAGGTATTCAGCATCGGTATGTTTTAATACTCCTCGCGGCGGACGATGGATTTAGTCGGCTTAATGAAGATTCCAACAGGCGTTGCCAGTTATTCAGGCCAACAAGCCTTGCACTGTCTACTATTCATTATACGCTTCCACAAACTCGTTCGCAAAATCTTCCAGTTTGGTAGGGCTTAAAGCGGGTTTGTTCCGGAGCATGTCTTCCTGCAGGATGCCGGTTCGTTGTGCCGCACCCATCTCTACGTAAGCTGCCGCGTGGGTAGAAGGTACACCTGCACCCAGCAAGCCCTGTAGTTGTTGCTCGTCAGTGAATACCACCCAGGGAAGTGGTTTGCCAATGGCTTTGCCGAGTACTGCTGCTATCTCATTACCGGTGCGCTCGTCACTTACAATGTAACGTACACTGTTGCCTTTGAAAGAAAGACTCACTAATTCTTCCAATGCAGCGGCAGCAATATCATTGGTATGAACCAGTGCGATCTTTTGATCTCCGTAATTGGCTCCAAGAATTCCGGCTTGCTTCACAAGTCCAATCATATTCAGAAGATTGTAATAGAAAAAAGAAGGGCGAAGGTGTTTTACATGGAGACCGGGGATTCTGTTGAGTTGCTGCTCGAAATCATAAATACCGTTAACCGGCCCGCAGCTGTGCCCCAGGTGTGCACCAATGCTGCTGAGGTTAACCACGTGAGTGATCTGATTACTCTGAAGTGCTTCCACGTAGGCATTGCCTACTTCATTTTGTGATGCGCGCCAGTTGGTCACCTGCCATAGCGGGGGGATCATGGTATAGATCACATCCGCACCTTCAAATGCTTTTTTCAAAAAGGCTGCATCGTTCAGCGAACCAACCAGTGCTTTTGCTCCCAGCTTATCAATCCCTTTTACCTTATCGGCACTGCTGGTAATGATAGACACTTCTTTTCCTGCTTTGATCAGCCCTTCGGCAATGGGTTTACTGATGTGACCTGTCGATCCGGTGATGACGTACTTTTTCATATTCTATGTATGGTTTTTATTTGTTTTGCCTTGGGCTGAACTCTTTGTTCACGTTTGGCATAGCAAGGTTAACCTGAAAGTCTTATTTTTGTAAGTAGTTATTAAAAACGGATGTAGTCATTAAAATAAGACTTTAGCTGATAACCAGATAGATATGGGAAAGATCGCCTTGGATGATTTAGTGAATTGCCCGGTGACTGCATCACTGGAAGTGATCGGTGGCAAGTGGAAGATGCTGATTGTGCATCTGGTCAATAACGACATTAACCGCTTTGGCAAGATGAGCATGATGCTGAAAGACATCAGTAAACAAATGCTGACCACCCAACTGCGCGATTTGGAGAGGGATGGAATACTGAAGCGTGTGATCTATCCCGAAATACCACCTCGCGTTGAATACTTCCTTACACCAAAAGGAGAAGCGCTTATCCCGGTATTAAAAGCTTTGAAAAACTGGGGGGTAGATTATGTGCAGGCGGGTAATAAAGTGCCCGAGGAAGTTGCCATCGAAACGGACGCAGTGACCGCTCACTGAGCTAATCCATCGGTATGAGCTTGCCATCCTGAATGAAGTGAGTGTCTTTTACAGCACCCGTGCCATTGAAGCGATACTGTACGCCCACAATGCCGGTAGCCTCATCCGGTATGGTAAGGAAGTAGGCGAGTTTGTTATTCACAAAGATTGAGGCCTTATTGTTTTTTACTTCTACCCGCAAGTGGGTCCATTGGGTGAGGTCAGTTCCAAACAGAGACAAGTCTGTATCTTTACTGGAGACATAATGCCCGCAGAAAGACAAATCCAGATTGCCTACACAAGCTTTGGCGGCCAAGGGTATAATGATGATGTTGCCTTTGCATTGAATGAGCACCTGCACGGGCTGGCATACATTGGTGCCGTTATGGAAATCATTTTTCAATGAAGTCTCGAATAGGAAGTTATCGCTCATGAGGCTACCGAGGTTTCGTTGGTTGTAGACGCGAATCTTCGGAGGCGTTGGATGAAGCGCCAGGTTGTATTTTTTCAATGTGTTTTCATTGATTTCGACCCCATTGTTTTTCGCGCACTCTTCTTTCGTAAAGTAAAGTGGCATGGGATCACTTTCTGAAAGACAAAGCCATCCATTGGTCGTTATCCATAAAGGCTGGGTTTTCACGATAACGTTGTCCGCAATCAGTTTGGTATTGAAGTAGCCCGGGTAATAGTAGATGGCGGAATGATCCGTTCGGTCTTTCGGAACGTGTTTCTTACGGCTCATGTCCCACGTCTGGACGATGAAAACAGAATCGGTCTGGGCCGCCCTTGCGTCATAATGAAATACAACGGAGTTGGGAACGCCTTCGGTCACCATCTTATCGGCCCGGAATGAAAACGAATTCATATCGTTTGCCACTTTTCTGTCGTTCTGCCTAGCGGTAATCAGCGCATATCCCAACAAGGCGAAAGGCACGATCATCAGCAAAGCCCAAAAGTAATGGAAACGTTTTTGAGCGGTAGCAACGGGTTGCATATGCGTAAATGGCTGAGCCACATCAGTCACCGGTTCTGCCTGAAGGCGGGCGTGATGATTTTGTTTGAATGTTCTCCAATCTTCATAACCGGCAAATTGTGCCAGGGTATTTAACGTGGTAAGGGTGGGAGCACTTTCGTATTTCAGCTTGCCCCATATCCGCTTTAGCGTAGTCACACTCAGCTGCACGTTGGTGGCTTCCTGTATGGCATCGCTTAGTTTTTCGAAATCATAATTTACCCAGCCTTCACTGGACCCCCAGGATAGTTTTGATTCGATGAGTGACAAGCACTGCCTGAGATCCGCTTCTTCTCCGTTTTTGGTCATAAAAAAATGAAATGCTATGCACTTGTACGGGTTTGGTGCAAACTTGAACAGCTAAAATATCTCTTTTGAGTGAGTTTTGCCGTTCGTAACTTGAAATTAATCCCAAAGCAAAAACGTATGAACCATCTGTTATCTCTGGTGCTTCTGCTAATCAGCAGCAGCCTGTGTCTTGCTCAAACGTATCGTCCTGATCTACAAAATGCCAGCTTATGGAATGTATTTGGCCGGAAGGTCACACCCATTCATGACGGAGATAAAAAGGCAATCCGCTTCAACGAGCAACCCAATGACGGTGGTATGGTACTGAAGAATTATGAATTCACTGACGGGGTTATTGAATTTGATGTGAGAGGAAAAAATATTCTGCAGCAAAGCTTTGTAGGCATTGGTTTTCATTTGCAGGATAATAAAGCGAATAGCAAAGTGGAAATCATCTACTTCCGTCCTTTCAATTTTATGAATCCCGATACCGTACGCAGACCACGGTCGGTTCAGTACGTTTGCCTGCCTGATTATGAATGGGATAAACTACGGGAAAAGCATCCTGGCAAGTATGAAAACAAAGTGAACCCCGTTCCTGATCCGGATGGCTGGTTTCATGCCAAGGTAACAGTTAATGGCAAGCAGATTAAAGTATATGTCAATCATTCAGCCAAGCCAAGCCTGGAGGTGGAAAGCCTGGGCACCGTCACTAAAGGTCAGATTGGTTTATGGGTAGGCTATACCTCCGGTGGAGATTTTGCTAACCTGGAGATAACGCCGGCCAGGAAGAAGGTTACGTACGGTAACAATCCGGAAGCAGGTAAATACATCAATACAGGCGATGCGGCTATTTATTATGAAGTATATGGCAAAGGAAAACCGTTTGTATTGCTGCATGGGGGAGTGTATGGCTATATCGATGAATTCGAACCATTCATTGACAAGCTGGCGGAAAAATACCAGGTGATCTGCGTAGGTACACGAGGGCATGGTAAATCAGAAATCGGTAAAGAGCCTTTCACCTGGAAACAACGTGCGGAAGATGCCTACAAAGTAATTCGTGCGGTGACGAAAGACAGCGTGGCTGTTTTAGGTTTTAGTGATGGCGGTTACACCGGTTTTAAGCTGGCTGCGGCTCATCCCGAGTTAGTGAAGAGGCTGATTGTAATTGGAGCAGGGGATCGTGCCCGAATTGAGGAGAGTGAAAAAGCGGTCTATACACAGGAGCTGTTATTAGGGCAAGCCCGAGAATACTTTGAAGGGCGGCTGGCGATCATGCCTGAACCCGGGCGCTGGGGCGAATCACTTACTAAAATGAATAAACTGTACAATGAAGATTTGCTGAGCAAAGAAACTTTTGAAAAGATCAAGTGTCCTACGTTGCTTATGAGTGGAGATCGTGACGGCTACCTCACTGCAGAGCGAATGCTGGTTCCTTATCGCACCATCAAGACGGCGCAACTTAGCATTATACCCGGATGTGATCATGTGGTGTTCTATTGCAACTTTCCTGCTGTGTGGGCAGCTATTGAACCGGTGTTGAATTGAGTGGGGTTGTTCGCTTCAGGCGATTGGCTTTCAGCTGTTCGCCAGCAACTCACAACCAGTTGCTATTTACCCGTTATGAATTCCATCAATTGAGGAAGATCCGTTTTCCTTGTTCAAAAGATTTAGGATTCTTGTGCGAATAGTTTAGGAGTCAAAGGTAATAGTTATTTCAGGCAGGAGAGTACAGGATGCCCTTAACGCTAAGGTTTATGTACATTGTACACATTAAACTCTTGTTATGCGACTTCTACTATTGTTTTCATCCCTGTTCATCACGTATTCACTCACCGCGCAGGATTTTTATAAAGAGCAGCGGGCGAGATGGTTGCAGATGGCTGAACAGACCACACCTGTGCTTACGGAAACCATCAGGAAGCCCAAAGGCATTGTATCCATGGTAAAAGATGCTGCGGCTTACCAGGGGTGGAAGGCAGTGCCAATTCATCCCATCGATTCGCTGTACACCGGTTCATTCAAGAAGAAGTCGGGAATCATTGTTGATTTTGGTGAACACCTTACGGGGCACTTCAGCTTTTCACTGGAGGACATTCGCGGTGTGGCCGATGCACCCTTGCGTTTTAAGTTTACGTTTGCTGAAGTTCCGGCGGAGGCAGTTACCCCGTTTGATCCCTATGAAGGCGCGCTGAGCAGAGCATGGCTGCAGGATGAAATCATTACCGTGACCGAAGTGCCTGCTACGATTACTATTCCACGCAGGCTTGCTTTTCGTTATGTGAAGATCGAATGGCTGGGAGGTTCACGCTATTCTGATTTTCGTTTTAGTGCTATCGGAGTTAAAGCCACTACTTCCGTAAAATCAATTCCTGCGGCTTTGCCCGCCGGTACCGATTCACTCATCGCAAAGATTGACCAGGTTGGCCTGACTACATTGAAAGAATGTATGCAGACTGTCTATGAAGATGGCCCCAAGCGCGACAGGCGTTTATGGATCGGTGATCTGTATCTGGAAGCATTGGCCAACACGTATTCGTTCAAAAATCATGATCTTACCAAACACAGTCTGTATCTGTTGGCTGCACTGGCAAATGAGAAAGGGTATCTGAATGGCAACGTATTTGAACGACCCACACCCCATGCACAAGCCAATGTTTTGTTTGATTATGCGCTGCTCTATAATGTAGCCGTAAAAGATTATTTCATTGCTACAGGAGATAAGGCAACGGCAATGGATCTGTGGGAAGTAGTAAAAAAACAAACCGAAATACCCAAAGCCTACCTGCAAGCCGATGGTATGCTGGACTATGCCAGAGCAGGTAAAGAATGGTGGTTGTTCTTTGACTGGCGCGAAGGTTTGGACAAGCAGGCTGCCCTGCACGGAGTGGTTATCTATGCTTATCAGCAGACTTATGAATTAGCCAGGCTATTGGGTAAAGAGAAAGAAGTGGCTGATCTCCCCGCACTGATCACTTCACTAAGCAACGCAGCGAAGAAGAACCTGTACGATCGCAAGACCAAAGTGGTCGTTAGCGGCAAGGACAAACAGGTATCTTACGCTTCGCAGGCGTGGATGATACTGAGCGGAGTGCTCAATGCCAAAGAGGGAGCCGCAGCCCTGCAGGCATTAACGACTACCAGCGAAGTGGTTTATCCCGGGGCACCTTATCTCTATCATTATGTGATTGAAGCCATGATCAAGTGCGGAATGCAAAAAGAAGCGCGTGAACTACTCACCAGCTATTGGGGCGGCATGGTCAGCAAAGGAGCGGATACCTTTTGGGAAGTTTACGATCCGAAGAATGATTTTCTTTCCCCCTACAACTCCTACGTAGTGAATAGTTACTGCCATGCCTGGAGTTGCACACCCGTTTATTTTATACGAAAGTATCCGGAGGTGTTTCAGAAGTGAGGTAGTGGTACCTGTCACTTTTTTGCCTGTCAGTTATTTGAATCATCGTTGAGTGGATTATGTTTAAGGCGTGATACAGCAGATTTTTATCAATTTTTAGAAAAATCAGTAACCTTCTTACCAAAGCGAGGTATTCCTTTTATCACCCTGATCAATAAACAATACACTTTATGAAACACATTCAACGCCTTGCTCTCCTTTGCCTGCTGGTATCACTTGTCGCTTTGTCGGCATCCGCACAACGTACTTCTCAGAAGAATAGCAATGAGTCAAAAAGAAGTGAATCTGGGGAATCGTCCTCCACTTCCGGCCTGAGGAAGATGAAAACGAACAGGGGTATTGATGAGGTGAACACGCAGATCGATCAGCATGTGGATGCCATAGTGAACCAGACGTTAAAAACAGTAGCTGCCGAACTGAAGCAACTGGATATTCGCCTTGAGGCAATGGAAACTGATCTGGGCGACCTGGATATTGAGTTGGAACCGCTGGATATTGAAATGCCGGAAATTGAAATTGATCTGGAAGATATTAAAATCGAAATACCTGAAATGGATATCCGCATCACGACGGATAAGGAGGACTTCAGCTGGCGCACGGATAGCGATCATGATGATGACGAAAACGGAGAGGACAACCAGCGTAGCAAAGCAGTAAACAAGCTCACCACAGATGACAGCAAAGCAAAGGATAAAGCGCTCAAACCGGCTGATCAGGAAAAGACCAAAGGATTGAAGAAAGTGAATTAAGAATGTAACGGGCATTTGCTTCATACCAGCAGATCGCTTCTCCTCGCAATGAAAGATCAATAGAACCGTCATAGCGAGGAAGGCACGACCGAAACAATCTCAGAATGCGGAGTTGTATCGATGGGATTATGCGACCGCTTTAATTTACACCACTTCGTTCACCACCGGTGTTTTCACCAGTACCCGGCCGATCAGAAAGCTAACGGCAATGGTGAGTGCTCCGGTAACCAAAAATTTGAAGCCGGGTGTGAGGGCTGTATTTCTCATCAGTAATGCCGCGCTCACCAGTACCAAAGGGTGAATGATGTACACCGCATACGCACTTCTTGTCATGGCAGTAAGTAATGGTGTCTCGGTATTCCATTTGTACTTACCGATGCCCAGAAAAGTCATGATCAGCGATACCCCCAATGTTTGTTCCCACAGGCAGCTGATCAGCGAAGTAAAACTGAATCCTCCCTGAAAATCGCTGAGCGGACGGTGTGTGATTTCTTTTACGGCAAACAGGAAAGGAAACCCCACCAGCACCAGCAGCAGTGCCACACGGAACCATTGAATGCCCTTCCGGTAGGTAATGTATTGCAGCCAGTTGTTTTCATAAGCCACAATGCCTATGATGAAGAGCGCTACGTATTGCGGGAAGTGCCCTAACTGAAATCCCAATGGTTGCAGTGTCCAGCCGACAGGGAAAATCAGGCGTACCAGGTAAGAGATCAGCCCCAATGCCAATGCAGAGAAAAAGAGCTGGCGGTTGGTTGGAAAAGGTACCAGCACTGTGCCTTTTCGGACCGGTAATTTTTTATACGCCCAGTAGCCCAATGTAAACAGCAACAAGGCCGCAGTAAACCAAAGAACTCCAAAGTCCACCCAGCGATCGCGGTGAAGGTAGTAATCCATAAAAGAATACGTAGCGCCTTCAGCGAAGTACAGCATCAGGTAAATGGTCACCGGAGCGATGACCAGGGAGTAAAAGATTAAAGGCAGGCCCAATCGTTTCAGCCGGTCGAGCAGGAACAGCCGCTCTCCTTTGCGTAACCAGGAGGAAGGAATAAAAAAGGAAGAAAGGAAAAAGAAGAACCCCATAAAGAAAGCCTGGTTGGTAGCGACAAACAAAGTGAATACCAGGCCGGTCAGGTAGCTGTCGTTTTTTTCGGTATAATACCATCCGCCCGGCCCGCCATAGGTAATGGCCGTGTGATGAAGAATAACCAGGAGGGTGAGATAAACACGGATGTGATCGATATAGGTGTTTCGTTCGCTGCGCATCGTTGAAGGGGGACAGCTCAAATATAAACACAATTCCATCAGCCGTCATTTATTTCCTCATCTTTGGAAAATGGGTGATGATTGCATTTGACCACCGGTCATTTACCTCGTATCATGTTCAGATAAAACGATGCCCGACCTGATCACCTTCGAAGTTTTGCACGATGCCATGAGCGGTAGTAGTACGGCCGCATTTCGCACGGTGGTGGAAGCGCATCAGGCATTTGCGTATGCAGTGGCTTACCGTTTTGTTCGCGATGAGGAAGAAGCAGAGGATATTGTCCAGGAGGCATTTGTACGCCTGTGGAAAAACCGGAAAAGCTATCGGCAGGAAGTGAAGCTGACGACCTGGCTCTATCGCATCATCGCCAATCGCTGTCTCGACTTTCTCAAATCCAGACGTGGAAAGGAAAAACGAAGCAGTGAAGACCTCAGCCAAGGATATACGACAGCAGATCGCACCACTCCTGAAAAGGAATATGAACGGGAAGAACTGATGCGGGTCATTCTGGAAACAGCAGAGGAACTGACACCTAAACAAAAAGCAGTGTTTATTCTTCGCGACCTGGAAGGACTTGCTGTGGACGAAGTAACGGTTATTTTGTCCATGAGTGCCGGCAATGTGAAGAGCAACCTGTTTCACGCACGGCAGAAAATGGCGGAGAAGTTAAAGGCCTTTTATCAGACAACCGATAAAACATCAATAGCATGAGTTGTAAAAAGCACGAAGAGTCAATTTACCTCTATGATGAGTTGACGCAGGATGAGCGGACATTCCTGAACCATCACCTGAAAGGCTGTGCCGCCTGTGCTGCATTATTTCAACGTATGCATGAGCTGCAAAGTGTGGTGAAAGACGTGGCGGAGCGGAAAGCAACGGCAAGAGATGGCCCCCTGCTCACCCATAAAATCATGAGCGCATTACCGAAAGAAAAAGTAACGGTCTCTCCGGTGGTTGTTTTGATGAACAGCCTGTTCACACGATATGCGTTCGGAGCGGTTTCGCTGGTGCTGATTTTCTTTTTTGTGAACGAACAGCAACGAACGATTCCTCTTCCCGGTAAGGCCATTACTCAAACTAAAGACAAAGCCGGTGTTGCTCTGGATACCAACGCATTTATGAAAGCCCTGACACAAGAACAACCCGTTGCGAATTCACTCTACCTGTGTGTGAAAAGCAATCAGTGCGATTTTGAATGGGTAAAGATTTACAAACAGCGTAAACAAAAAAGAAATGATGAAAACATTTAGTTGGATAATAGTACTGATCGCATCCGGCCTGGCGCTCACTTCCTGTGAGCATGATGTCAGCATGGAAACTACGGTGCACGAAGACGGCAGCCTGGATAAAGTGATCCGCTTTCATGGCCTCGACTCGGTGAAAGCGATAATGAATTTGAAAGAAAGCAGTGGATGGAAACGCAACGTCATCCGGCATCGCCAGCCTGACTCTGCCCACGTTACTAAGACCACCTTGGAATGGACAAAGACCTTTGCTTCAGCCGAAGAAGCGAATAAAGAACTGGCCGCCACCAGCGATACGCTGTTTCGGGTATCCAGTACGTTCGTGAAAAAATTCAGATGGTTTTATACCTATATCCATTACGCAGATACTTATCATGCCATTAACCGGATGAAACTTTCCGTGGAGGATTATGTGACACCGGAGGACTATGCGTTCATTGATCGGCTTCCGGCTGAAGGGAAAACCATATCCCGGGCAGACAGCCTTTATTTGAGTGAGCTCAATAAGAAGTTATTTGATGTGTATGGGCTGAAAGCAGTTTTTGATGAATACTACGCGCTTGATATCGAGCTAATCAAGAAGAATGAGGTGGATCGCAAATGGCTGGATACGCTGAGTAAATACAAAAACCATCTGTTTTTGGAAATGGGGCGCGGTAAGGAACCGGAAGAAGGTTTTGCCCTCCGGCTTTTGGACAGCCTGCATATTCCCTTACCGTACGAACAGCTGGTGAAACAGTATAAGGAAATGAGTAAACCCATTGAGAGTAAAACGAATTTCATTTCCACTGCCAATGAAGGCAAGTATGTCAATCGTATCGATATGCCGTGGGAGATCGTAGCGACCAATGCCGATTCCATTGTAATGGGTAACGTAGCGCTATGGCATCCACCGGTAACAAAATTCCTCATCAAGGACTACACTATGTATGCGGAAGCGCGCAGGATGAACTACTGGGCAGTGGCATTGTCGGCTGCTTTGATCGGATTGACGTTCTACTTATTTCTTCGCCAACGCAGCTCCTGAACGTGGTGAATTCCGTGTACCCTTGGTGGTTCTTCATGGTGAAAAACAGTATCTTGCCACGAAGACACTAAGGCACATATCCGTACTACTGCTCATGTCACCGGCCATCACTTTACGCGAAGCTACTCCATCTGATTTTGAACGTATAGCCACCCTTCATACGCAAAGCTGGCGCTCGGCCTACAAAGGATTATTATCCGCAGGGTACCTGGAAAATAACCTGATTGCGGAGCGCACTACCTACTGGAAACACAAGCTGGCCTCCCTTTTACCGAAGGAGTTTGTGATTGTGGCTGAAAATGAAACGGGTGTTATTGGCTTTGCTGCCGTGATGGATACTCCACAGAAGAAGTACGATGCACTATTGGATAACCTTCATGTGCATCCCGACCTGAAAGGACAAGGAGTGGGGGGAAAGCTGATGAAAGAAGTGGCACTGCGATTAATCGATTCGGGAAGAACCAGTTTCTACCTGTGGGTACTGAAAGGAAATACGCCCGCAGAGTTATTCTATAAGGCAAAAGGTGCCCGCGTGGAAGATAGAGGAACAGGAATGTTTGGCGGTCAGGAGATAGAAGAAACGCGTTTCGTATGGGACGATCTGCGTGTGCTGATCAACTAGTCTTTAGCCATACGTACGATGTCCTTTACTTCCAGTAGATGCTGACCGTACTCTTTTCGTGAGGAGTTGATCATGGCAAGGCCCAGCTCCTTCAGCGTAGATACACTTCCGGGAAAGGCCCAGCGCAGAAAAGGATACATCCAGGCGATGTACTTGTAAAACGTAATTGTATTCTTTAGCCCCGGAGTAGGATGCATGTAGCCGGGACGAAACAGGTACACTTTCTTAAACGGCAATTTCTTCAGCTCGTTTTCGGTTTTGCCTTTTACCCGCGCCCACATGCCCTTTGTTTCTGTGCTGTCCGTACCTGCCCCTGATACATAGCAGAAAGTCATGTCCGGATTGAGGGGAGCCAGCAGGCGGGCAAAACGAACAGTAATGTCGTAGGTAAGCCGGGTGTATTCCGGTTCTTTCATACCCACGGAGGAAACGCCCATACAGAAGTAACAGGCGTTGTAGCCGGCTAGCTGGGATCGGATAGGAGTGAAGTCAAAAAAGTCAGTATGAAGGATCTCTTTTAACTTAGGATGCGTGACCCCACCTGGTCTGCGATTAATTACCACAACACTTTCTACCTGCGGATGCAACAAACATTCGTGCAGTACACCTTCACCAACCATACCGGTGGCGCCTGTGATCAGGGCGTTTATTTTCATGAGGATCTTACTTGGCCATTCCGCAGCAAGGTAGTGGATTCATGAATCAGTTAAACAGCCTGGCCGATAATGGGATCACTCCATCCGTTTTTACCATTTTCAACCCGCCCTGCGTAGCGGTGGAAGAAGCCGGACTGGCCCGCCACCTGCACCGTGAAATCGTACCATTGAAAACTTTTTTTCAGATCAATAATAACCGTGGTGCTGCTTCCTGCTTTTACTGATTTCTTCTGAACGGAATTCGTATATGCATTATCCGTGATCTCAACGTCATATGCCTGACTGCTTTTGTTGGTAATCCGTAATTCTATATTTCCGGTCCATTCCTTTTTTACTTGTTCGTATTGGCACTGCACCTCCAGTACGGCACCCTTGATACCTCCCTTCCACTCGCGGAAGAATCCATTGGGTCCGTACAGACTAAAATGGAAGTGATCCTTGATCTCCCATGAATCCATCAGTTGATCTCCGGCAGACACCGTGTATTGCCGTGGTGCATTTTGATCATGCGTATAAATCTGAAAGGGCGCACCGGCAGAACGGTCTCCATGTATTTTTTTACCCGCGCCCATGGTAACCGAGAACATTTTTGTATCACTGTTCCATGCACCATCGGCATACAGTTCATAAGGCAACGCATGGGATAGGCGATTTCCTTTTTCCTGCCTGGGAAGAACCGGAGAAGAGAGTGGACTGCGATTGGCGGATCGGATTTCATCGGCGGTCAATGCTTTGTAACCCAGCGGATCTTTTTTGAATTTCGCCTGATGAATGGATTCTATAAAATCCGTTTTGTCAACGGCCTCGGGTAACTCGGTCGTCTCTCCGTTGTACGGCTGGAATACTGAAGTAAGATCTCCACATACTGTTCGTCTCCAGGTGCTGATGTTGGTTTCTTCCACCTTCTTACCCGTCTTATGACTAAGGAATTTCTCCAGGAACTGCAGTATGGAGGTATGATCGAACACCTGAGAGTTCACCGCACCACCGCGGCTCCATGGGGAAGCGATCACCAGCGGAACGCGGTAACCTAATCCAATAGCGCTTTCGCGCGAATGTGCTTCATCGTTGCGCGTCATGTCCTGCTTTTTGGTCACATGCTCTACGCGGGTGTCTATCCCTTTGGAGGTGGCTCCGCTGTTGGGCTGATAAGGGCTTGGCGGAGCAAACGGAGGAAGGTGATCGAAATAACCATCGTTTTCATCATAGCACAGAATGAAAATGGTTTTCTTCCATACTTCCGGTTTCTTCGTCAGGATGTCCATCACCTCAGCTACGTACCAGGCACCATACCACGGTGCCCCCGGATGATCCGAAAAATTTTCAGGTGCCACCAGCCATGATACCATGGGAAGTTTACCTTCATTCACATCGGTTCTGAACTGATGCAATACATCTCCCTTGGGTACCTGGATTTCGCGCTCTTCATTACCTTCTTTATACCTGATCGTGGTGAGCCGGTGATAGTCCGGATCATTTACGTTGGTCGTGAATGCTCTTTCATGTAGCTTCTGTTCACGTGCCGTAAGCTTCTGGTAATTGGCCAGTGTGTATTTTTTCTGTTCTTCGATGCTTGTCTGCAACACACGACGGAGATACTCCAGTTCTCGTTTTGCTTTGGATGCTTCTCCGTCCGGTAATGAAGTCAGCTTGTTTTCTGTTGATGTGATCCGTTCGCGCAGCAACTGTATTTTGCGGGGAAGAAACGCAATGTAAGCCGGAAGAAACTGAACATGATATTGCGAGAACCATTCGATCGGATTGTCGGTAAAGTTAGCCAGCCACGCATCTTCTTCTCCCTCAAAGCCTACACCGACACTCAGTTCGTTTTGATAGATTTTCCAGGGTATATTGTTTTCTTCCAGGCGCTCCGGGAAGGTGGTCCAGCTGGCAGGTACGTCATAATCCAGTTCTGAATTTCGTACCCGCGCGTACGAATTGCCGTGCTGTTCATCCCGAATCGTGCCTGTCCACAGGTAAAGACGATTGGGCGTTGTGCCGGTTAATGACGAACAAAAGTTCTGATCACAGATGGTAAATGCATCGGCTAGTGAGTAATAGAAGGGCAGGTCTTCACGGTTATAATATCCCAGTGTCAAAGGCATTTTTTGAAAATCCGGGTGTCCCGATTTTTTTGCTGTCAGCCATTGATCATGCTTTCCTTTATTGCCGGCATCCACCTGGTCGGTCCAGCTGTGCGGAAGCGATCCCATCCACGTGGCCTTGGTATCTTTGATATTTAACCGGAAGGGAGCATAGGTTTCACCGCTTTCATTGGTTTGCAGCCATACCTTGTTTCCATTGGGAAGGTCGATGGCTCTGGGATCATTGAAGCCGCGCACTCCCCGCAGCGTACCATAGCAATGATCGAACGAGCGATTCTCCTGCATCAGAATAACCACGTGCTCGGCATCCAGGTAGGTAGTTCCTTTTTCAGGATGGATGGCAAATGCTCTTTCGATAGCCGGAGGGAACATGCCTGCGGTAAGCCCGGCACCAGAGAGAAGGATGGATTTTTTAAGAAAGTCTCTTCGTGAATTCATGAAGTAACAAAATAAGGAAAGCCTAAATGTAAGACTTTACCATACTCAAAATGAGCCGTACCGATTACTTAAAGAAATGATAATTTAGATGAAGTATTCTTCATGCATCAGCCTGCCACTAGATCCCGAACGATATATGAGCCGACGATGAACCGATGTAATCACCTGCAGTGACAAGCGCTGAAGGATAACGTTCATTGTTCATGAGTGTAGAAAATTTACACACTTCCTACACGCTTTTCCACAGCAAAAAGCGGTTTTTTATCGATTTACCAAGGTTAATTTTCCAATTCTGAGCAGGAGTGAGTTTTGCATTATGCTGATGAAAAAAATGTTTAAGCGTATGTCAGACTCTCAATTTACATTGCTTGCCGTAGATGATGATCAGGAAGATCTGGAGATTTTTTGTGAGGCGATCCAGGAAATTAATCCTTCCATCACCTGCCTGGTTGCGTACAATGGAAGAGAAGCCATTTCACTACTGAGTAAGCTCACGGTACTTCCGAAGATTATTTTTCTGGATCATAATATGCCGCAGATGGATGGCAAGCAATGTCTTCATTATCTTAAGAAGGACGAACGCTATAAAACCATTCCGGTAGTAATTTATTCTACTTCCTTCTCACGGGAAGATATTGATTACTTCCTGGGTGCCGGTGCATTCATCCACCAGAAGCAAGTGAAGTATACGGATATTATGAAGAACCTGGCGATTACACTGCACAACATTGTTAAATCGTAGTCATGCCCAGCACCAGAAGAAAAAACCATGGGGTAAATAAACACGTGGCTTCTTGCCGTTACTTTTTATTCAACAGATTTTTCAAATCCGGGTGGAACTGAGAAGTAAGGAATTCGGTGATAGTGAACGCTGCTACCTTGTGCCTGATAAACGGGTCTTCCATTATAATTGCTTCCACTTCCTGTTTTGAATCGGCCAACGCCAGAATGATTCCACCGGTGCGAGGCACTTTTCTTCCGGAAGCAATAAATACATTTTTCTTGTAGTAGTTCTTCAGGTACGCCACATGTTCAGCCATGTGGCGATCCAGTTCTTCGAGACGGACAATGTAATGGAGCTGAATGATAAACATAATGTAAGCGGTGATGGTGGACAGGATAAAGCTAACCGGAGAGACACGAGTATTCCAATTTACGGTTTGCATTTTCGTATCCATGACAAAATAAAATTCTGAATGAGATCATTCCATCGCGCTAAAATTTGGTTGATAGCGCCCTGTCGGTTTTGACGTTTGGAATACCTCCGAAATAGGATAATGTGCTTTTTTATTATCATTAAATCGATTGCATTATTATCTTTACAACTGTTAGGTAACTGTATAAAGTCTATGCCCGTCTATCATTCTTTAGGGAAAAAGCCCGCCAAGCGTCACACGATCTTTGAGAAGCCGGATGGCGGCTATTACTATGAGCAGCTGTTTGGTACAGAGGGGTTTCATGGAATGGCCTCCCTGCTGTATCATACTCACCGGCCTACTGAAGTGAAGGCCATCAAAGAGGTGCTTGACCTTACTCCGAAGATTGCTTTCGAAAAGAGCCTGATGAGCAGAAAGTTCATCGGCTTCGATGTGGCTCCCCAGAATGATTTCCTCGATAGCCGGACCACATTACTGGTCAATAGCGATGTACACATCGGTGTAGCTGCTCCGCGTCACTCGATGACGGACTACTTTTATAAGAACGCTGCTGCGGATGAGTTGCTCTTCATTCACAAAGGATCAGGTCAACTGAAGACCTTGTTAGGCAGCATTCCATTCAGGTATGGGGACTACCTGAACATACCCCGTGGTATGATCTACCAGATTCAGTTTGATACGGCGGATAACCGCTTGCTGTATGTCGAGTCGTTCAGCCCCATCTATACTCCCAAACGCTATCGTAACGAGTTTGGTCAGTTGCTGGAGCACGCACCTTACTGTGAGCGTGACCTTATCCTTCCTGCGGATCTGGAAACGCATGATGAGAAAGGTGATTTTCTGATCAAGATCAAAAAACAGAATAACCTGTATCATTATGTTTATGCCACACATCCATTTGATGTAGTGGGATGGGACGGTTATAATTATCCGTATGGTTTTTCCATTCACAATTTCGAGCCCATTACAGGAAGAGTTCATCAGCCACCTCCGGTGCACCAGACCTTTGAAGGGCACAACTTTGTGGTGTGCTCTTTCTGCCCGAGGTTATATGATTATCACCCGCGTTCCATACCTGCGCCCTACAATCACAGCAACATTGATTCCGATGAGGTGATCTATTATGTAGACGGAGATTTCATGAGTCGCAATGACATTGCCCAGGGGCAATTGACACTGCATCCGGGAGGCATTCCACACGGGCCACATCCGGGAGCGATGGAGCGAAGCATTGGCAAAACGAAAACCGAAGAGCTGGCGGTGATGGTAGATACATTTCGTCCGCTCATGGTGACGGAGGCAGCCATGAAGATAGATGATGGCAAGTACTTTCAATCATGGCTGGAACATTGAGCTTTTTAGCAGGTCAACTAAGTAGTAAAATCAATAGTTACATCAAGAAATGAATAGCAGCACGATGACAACAACAAAGACACCCACGCTGGAAGAATTGCATAAAAATGCCGCAGACGACTTTCTTCCATTAAACGGAACCGACTATATCGAACTGTATGTAGGTAATGCAAAGCAGTCCGCACATTATTATCAGCATGCCTTTGGTTTTGAACTGGTGGCCTACTCCGGTCCGGAAACCGGGCAGCGGGAGCTGGCTTCCTATGTATTACAACAGGGCAAGGTCAGGTTGGTACTCACTACCTCACTGATTCCGAACAGTGTGATTTCGGGACATGTGCAGCGGCATGGCGATGGTGTAAAAGTGCTGGCCTTGTGGGTAGACGATGCCGCCAAAGCGCATGCGGAAACCATTTTGCGCGGGGCAGTGTCGGTCTCCGAACCCAAAACGACCTTCGATGAATTCGGAGTGGTGGTTACGGCTTCCATCATGACCTATGGAGACACAATTCATACATTCGTGGAACGTAAGAACTACACCGGGCCGTTCCTGCCCGGATACAAAGCAGCGAAGAGCCTTTTCAAAACCACACCTGTCGGCTTCAAGTACATTGATCATTGCGTAGGCAATGTGGCGCTGGGCGATATGAATAAATGGGTGAAATTCTATGAAGAGGTGATGGGCTTTAAATTACTGATCACCTTTGATGACCATGATATCTCTACCGAATACACGGCATTAATGTCGAAAGTGGTATCCAATAAAAACGAGTATATCAAGTTTCCAATCAACGAACCGGCCGAGGGAAAGAAGCGCTCGCAGATTGATGAGTACCTGGATTTCTACCAGGGTGCCGGTGTGCAGCACATTGCCATTGCTACCGATGATATTCTTCACACGGTGTCCGAACTGAAAAGCAGAGGAGTGGAGTTTCTTTCCATACCCGGCTATTATTATGACGACCTGCTGCAGCGCGTGGGCAAGATCGATGAAGACATTCAGCTCCTGCGCGAGCTGAACATACTGGTTGATCGTGATGAGGAAGGGTACCTGTTACAGATTTTCACCAAGCCGGTGGAAGACCGTCCTACCTTGTTCTTTGAAATCATCCAGCGCAAAGGCGCCAAGTCGTTTGGCAAAGGAAACTTCAAAGCGCTGTTTGAAGCCATTGAACGTGAGCAGGAGATCAGGGGTACATTGTAACATTATTTTCAGATCAGTAAAGGTATGAAGGCAAGTGATACGCTTACCTCCTGGATCCCTATTCCGGAAGAGAGCGACTTTAGTTTGTATAATATTCCATTTGGTGTTTTTAAGACCAGAGAAGGTTCATCCCGCTGCTGCACGGCTATCGGGCCATATGTGGTCGATCTTGCGGTATTGGCAGAGCACGGTTATTTCAAAAACATAGTGACGTCTGCCCGCGTATTTCACAATGAATACCTGAATGATTTTATAGGACTGGGAAAAGAACAGACCAATAAAGTGAGGGAGCGGCTGATCGGATTATTCTCTGCGAATACGACCGAGTTGCAAAACCACACCGCCATTCACGATTCCGTTTTTCATCAGCAGGAGCACGTATCGATGTTGCTGCCGGTACGGGTAGGAGATTATACTGATTTTTATTCCAGCAAAGAGCACGCAACCAACGTAGGGGCTATGTTCCGTGATCCGGCCAACGCCTTGCTTCCCAACTGGAAACATTTACCGGTAGCGTATCATGGAAGAGCCTCTTCCATCGTGGTTTCAGGCACCCCGCTGATCCGTCCGAAAGGACAGTTTAAAGGCAAGGACGATGCCGTACCTTCTTTCGGTCCGACCTGCTCGCTGGACTATGAACTTGAGCTGGGCTTTGTCATCGGGAAAAGCACCCGATTGGGTGAGGCGCTATCTACTGATCAGGCGGAAGAATACATCTTTGGATTTCTGCTCTTCAACGATTGGTCAGCCAGGGATATTCAGAGCTGGGAGTATGTGCCACTCGGTCCGTTTCTCGCCAAAAATTTCATGTCTTCCGTATCCCCCTGGATAGTGACTACCGAAGCGCTGGCTCCCTATAAAGTCAACGGCCCTGTACAGGATGTGGCCGTGTTGCCTTACCTGGCGTATCAAGGCGAGGGCAATTATGATATTAATCTTGAAATCGAACTGCAACCCGAGCAGGGCAAAGCGCAATGCATCAGCCGTTCGAACTTCAGGTACATGTACTGGAATGTTCGTCAGCAACTGGCTCACCATACCGTCAATGGCTGTAACATTAACGTAGGTGATATTATGGCCTCGGGTACCATCAGTGGCCCTTCACGGGATAGTGCAGGGTGTCTGCTGGAGCAAACCCGTAACGGTAAAGAGCCGATCACGCTGACGGATGGAAGTACGCGCGCATTTTTACAAGATGGGGATACTGTGATCATGAAAGGATATGCTGTACGGAATACGGCACGGGTTGGTTTTGGAAGTGTCTCAGGAAAAATCAGGCCCGCCTTATGACGGTAGATCCCCGCACGACCGAAGATAAAAGAGCACTGCATGACTTATTGCTGGGAGCCGTGTCGCCACGCCCTATTGCATTGGCCAGCACGATCGATGGCGATGGTCATGTGAACCTTAGCCCGTTCAGCTTCTTCAATATTTTCGGTACCCATCCGGCCATACTGGTATTTTCTCCCTCCAGGCGTGTCAAGGGCAACACCACCAAACATACACTGGAGAATATTCTGGAGACCAAAGAAGTGGTCATCAATACGGTGAGCTACTCGATGGTAGAACAGGTGTCCCTGGCCAGTTCCGATTTTGAGCGGGGAGTAAACGAATTTGTAAAGTCCGGGTTGACGGAAGTACCCTCATCCATCGTAAGACCACCCCGCGTAAACGAATCACCGGTATCTTTTGAATGCCGGGTACTGGAAGTGAAATCCATGGGAGCAGAAGGCGGAGCGGGCAACCTCGTGATCTGCGAGGTACTGCTCATTCATGCCCGGGAGTACATTTTCAATGAACAGGGAAAAGTAGATCCGCACCTCATGGACAACGTGGCGCGTATGGGTGGCGACTATTATTGCCGTGTGAAGGGAGATGCTGTTTTCGAACTTCCCAAGCCGGTTATCCCGGTGGGCATGGGAATCGATCAGCTTCCGGCAGCGATACGAAACAGTACCGTGCTCACAGGCAATAACCTGGCGCGCCTTGCCAATTTACACCACTTGCCGGCACCGGCAGAGGTGGAGGCGTTTGCCTCGGAGTTCAGTCACCTGCTGAACACTTCTGCCAGCGGGCAGGTACGTACGGATATCCTTCACCGGCGTGCACAGGAATACCTTGCACAGGGAGAAATAAAAAGAGCATGGCTGCTATTGTTGAATGCCGATCATAAACACTGAACGATGGAGTTGAATGAAGTAACCCGAAAGCTGCCGAAGCACTTATTACAATTTGTAGTAGACCAGCCTTACCAGGAATATACACCGGTGGATCAGGCGGTGTGGCGCTATGTGATGCGCCAGAATTACCATCACCTGCGCAAGGTAGCACATGAATCCTACGTGCAGGGTTTGCAGCTTACGGGAGTGGAGATTGAACAGATTCCAACCATGTATGGCATGAACCGAATACTGCAGGGCATTGGCTGGGCAGCGGTAGCCGTGGACGGGTTTATCCCGCCAGGGGCTTTTATGGAATTCACCAAATACAATGTGCTGGTGATTGCCGCTGACATCCGCACCATTGAGCATATCGAATACACTCCGGCGCCGGATGTCATTCATGAATCCGCCGGGCATGCACCCATACTGGCGGTACCTGAATTTGCTGCTTACCTGAAGCACATCGGAGAGGCAGGAAGCAAGGCGTTCTCCTCGCAGAAAGATGTCGCCCTCTATGAAGCGATCCGTCACCTGTCCATCATCAAGGAAGATCCCGGAACGAAAGAAGCAGAGATACAGGAAGCAGAACAAGCCATAGCGAAAATTCAAAGTAACATGGGCCCGCCTTCGGAGATGGCACTCATCCGCAACCTGCATTGGTGGACCGTAGAGTATGGACTGATCGGAACCCTTGATAATTTTAAATTGTATGGCGCAGGCTTGTTGTCCTCTATCGGTGAAGGCATGAGTTGCCTGAGTGGTAAAGTGAAGAAACTTCCTTACACCCTGGAAGCCATGCACTGCAACTATGATATCACCCAACCGCAGCCCCAGCTCTTTGTTACCCCCGACTTTGCTCACCTGACGGTAGTGCTGGAAGAATTCAAAAAACAAATGGCCTGGACTACCGGAGGTCTGGACGGAGTGAAGAAAGCCATTGCCTCTCAGCAAACCGGTACCGTGCAGTATAGCTCCGGTCTTCAGGTAACCGGAACGTTTGTCAACGTCATCGAAGCCGATGGGCTGCCGGTGTTTATTCAAACCACAGGGCCCACGGCCTTGTCGTGGAACAACTGCCAGTGGGATGACTATGGGAAAGAACGATTTCCTGCAGGGTTCTCTTCCCCGGTAGGAAAATTAACTTCATCACGTACTGCTATGGAGGACATGCCGGCAGAAGAACTGGCCGGCAATGGTATTGAAGAAAACAAGCCGGCCTATCTTCATTTTGAACATGGCATAGCCGTGGAAGGTATTGTGCAGGAGATCGTACGAAGTGCCATAGGCAAAAATATCTTTATTGATTTTACCGATGTAGTGATCCGGCATAACGAAAAGGTGCTGCTTCGTGCCGCCACGTATACCATGGCCATTGGCGATCGGATCGTCTCTGCCTTTGCCGGTCCGGCTGATATTGAAGCATTTCAGCCAACGGCAATCGTGCCTCATGAGAAGATGCACAAAATCCATTATGACGAGCAGGCACGAAAACTTCATGAACGCTACGCCCTGGTTCGTAAAGCAAGATCGGATGCGAATTACCTGCCGCAGCTTCCTGACTTGTGGCAAAGTGTGGTTGATGAATTTCCCAATGACTGGCTGCTGTCGCTAGAGGTGCTCGAGATTCTTCAACACCATGATGCCTACCGGCAAACGTGTTTTTCCATACGCCTGTATCTGGAAAACAAGCGCGACCATCAGGCGCACCTGGAGAAGTTAATTACCAACGGATTGAATTTGCTGGAGGGGAATGAAGTGAAAGCGCAGCGTCAGGCAAAAGTATAAACTTCGTTATTGGGCCTTACCTCTTCCTTTATTCCGTAGTGAATGGTGAATGACGGATGACCGGTTTCCATTTACCCGGCAAATCGTTACCTTTCCTGCAGAGCTCATTCTGCAGCTCAATCCGGTTTCATTTAATCCAACATTCATGAATCCCTATCGCCTCTTATCCCGACTGAAATTTCTGATTTCTGCTTTGGTTGTATACACGATACACTTTGTCCATGCGCAGCCGGCTCCTCAAAAGCACCTGCCTATTATTGATGTACACGTACACGCCATGAAAGTCAATCCTGCTTTTGCCGGAGATATGTGTCCGTGGTTCCTTAAAAACATGCCCGGTGGTGATCCTAATCAGGCACCACCTTCGTTTCTCCAGGCGGATTGTGCCGATCCGCTGAAAGCAGCCAAGACGGACCCGGAGATGCAGGATGCGATTGTGGCTACCATGAAACGACTGAACATGACCATCATTACGTACGGAGATCCAGCGCTCATTCGTAAATGGCAGAAGGCAGCACCGGGTCGTGTTATTCCGGGTATTGGTGTGAGTTCACCCAAAGATATGACTCCGAAGGCGTTTCAGGATTCATTATCCTCCGGCTTTTATAAAGTGATGGGCGAAGTAGCACCACAGTACCAGGGGTTGTCTCCCAGCGATCCTTCACTGGATGAGTACTTTGCTATTGCGGAGAAACTGAACATCCCGGTAGGAATACACATGGGCACAGGCGGCAACGGTATGGCGAATATTACTTCACCCAACTACCGGGCATCATTAGGCAATCCTTTTTTGCTGGAAGATATGCTGGCCAAGCATCCGAAGCTGAAAATATGGGTGATGCATGCCGGGTATCCGATGGCCGATGAGATGATTGCCCTGATGGGGGCCAACGCCTACGTATATGTAGATCTCGCCGGATTCATCTGGAGCTATCCGTTGGAAGAAATCAATGATTACCTGCGCAGGCTGGTACAGGCCGGATTCGGCAAACGAATTATGTATGGAACGGATCTGCTGGTATGGCCTAAACTGATTGAAACCTCTCTCGGAGTGATCGAGAATGCGAATTATCTGTCGCACGAACAGAAGCGCGATATCCTGTTTAATAACGCAGTGCGTTTCTTTCGTCTCGATGAAAGCAAGTATAAATAGGAGGTGATTGGATTTCTAAGCGGAAATAACCGGGAGCCAGTGATTCATCGTATGTACTGCCGGTTATCCTTTAGGCTATGGGTGTTTGCTTCCATTCTTTCTTCCTTCTATCATTACAGCACTAAACCATCCTTGGGCTATGCGTCTTCCTATTGCAGTAACTATTGATGAAACCGGAATCTATTTGAATGGCATCCCGGTGGAATTACCGGCAACGAAAAATAATATAGCGGAAGTACTTAATGAGGATTATGTCACACGCAAGCTCAAGCTCGCCACGGTGTACACCTGGGATGAACTGGGAATAACGGCACATGAAACCGACCATGTCATCACCAGCCTCGGGTTTACTATTAATCACGACAGTACGTACAAATACACTCCCCGGGAGTGGTTTGCCGGAACCATTACCATCAATGACATTCCACTCGCTCAATTACCGATCACCAAAAAGAGAGCCATCGAAGACTTCTTCACGCTGACGGTTGGAGCAGCAAGTCTATTTGTAAGTGTGGATGAGAAGGATGCGATTACGTATTTGGAGATATCGAAGCACGTGCCGAAAGTAATTCCCGAGCCGGATAAGTATCAGTTCAAGCCCATTGCGGGGAAGAAGATCCCATTCAAGGATTTCAATTTCAAGCTGGCCATTATTCAGGTATTGATGTATGAGCAACACGTACTCTCGCCCGTGTTCGATGTACATGAATTTGCCGAGCGATATCAAACGCGGGCGATTGATGTGGACAGTGAAGGCGATGAAATCATCCCCGAAGTGAAAGCGTATTTCGAAGCACTTGAAATCGACCAGCAACATGCGGAGGCCGTTACCGAAATCTACCAGGACGGAGGGAACGATATCTACATGAACGTGATCCCCTTCTGGAGTGGTGAGACGGACGATTTTAACATACTGTCATTTGAAGATGTGGCTCATTTTCCGAATCTCAAGAAAATAACGCTTTTCTATGACGAACGCCTGGAGGAAATTCAGGCTGCACTACGCGCTAAGGGAATTGACGTGGAGCCCTTATAATTCATTCCGGGCGAAAGAAATTAGGAACCTTTAAAATCAAATCTTACTTTGATGATGCGTTTATAACTCATTTGCTCTATGAATTTCAAAGACCTGCTCACCCTGTTCAAGCAAGGAAAGGCCACCGCCAAAAGCCACATGCGCAACCTGATTGAGATTGCCGCTGCTGACGGTGGGTTCGGAGCCGAAGAGCAACGACTATTGGAGTATGCCGCTCATCGCAGCCACATTTCTCCTGCGGAATTAAAAGTAATTCAGGCCGATGCTTCGAAAGTCCGTTTTGAGGTGCCGCGCAGTGAAGAAGATAAATTTTTTCAATTGTACGATCTGGTTCACATGATGTCGGTGGATGAGAATATTCATGCGGAAGAACTGCGACTGTGCGAAATATTTGCCTTCAAGTTTGGCTTTCGCAAAGAAGTAGTGGGAGAGATGATCGAAATGATCCGGCAGAATATTAAAAATTGGGTTGGCCCGAAAGAAACGATGGCTGCCGTTTTAAAGGCGCTTCAGGTGTATGATTAATGCGACAAGGTTTTTCACATCCTGATTCATTCACTCCTTTTCCGGGCTACTGAAATTCAACAGAAGCCGCTCCTGCTTTTTTTTTTGAAAACGAAAATAAATATCCGTAAACTATTGCGTAGCTATTTGGCTACATATAAATTTGTAGTCAGATAGCTACATAATTAATGAACCTCCGAAGAGATGTTTTCCAGGCTATAGCCGATCCTACCCGAAGGGCCATACTGCTTTTGGTAGCGGCACAATCGATGAGTGCCGGAGCCATTGCATCTCACTTTGACACGGCACGCCCCACGGTTTCCAGACACCTGCAGATTCTGACGGAATGTGAACTGCTCAAGCAAGAGCAAAACGGCAGGGAAGTGTACTATTTTCTCAATGCAAAAAAGATGAAAGAAGTAGCTGACTTTATCGAATCCTTCCGTGATATCTGGGAGGATCGATTCAACAAGCTGGAGAGCATCATGAAGAAATACAAACCCAAAAAATAAAACCGGTATGGAACGAAAAACAAAGATCGATGCGGAAGAGGGTAAGCAGGAATTGCGGATAACACGTGAATTTGATTTGCCTCTGGCGCTGCTTTTTAAAGCCTATGAGGAGGCGGAAATGGTGGAACAATGGATGGGCACCAAAGTAGTGAAGCTTGAAAACAGGAAGCACGGCAGTTACCAGTTTGAAACCACCGATCCCAAAGGAAACAAGCACGGGTTCAACGGTACCATTCATGAATTTGTACCGAATCATAAAATCACGCGTACATTTGAGATGGAGAATACCCCTTTTCCCGTTCAGCTGGAGTACCTGGAATTTGAGTCATTAACACCCGACACCAGTAAACTGATCATGCATGTGGTTTATCAATCGGTAGCCGTACGTGATCAGTTGTTGCGGTTGCCCTTTGCTCAGGGTATCAACATGGCACACAATCGTATTCAGGAAATGCTTACCCAATCAAAATAACACACAATGACCAGGCGAAATAAAATCATCTATTGGGTGGCTACCCTCTGGCTTTCATTAGGAATGACCGTAACCGGAGTGGTACAAGTAATTCACCAGAAAGAAGAAGTAGATAGGATGAATCATCTTGGCTATCCGCTTTACTTTGTAACGCTGCTTGGAATGTGGAAATTAGTGGGAGTAGTAGCCGTACTTATGCCGAAGTTCCCATTAGTGAAGGAGTGGGCGTATGCGGGGTTTTTCTTTGCGATGACCGGTGCGGTAGTTTCACATGCCGCAATGGGGGATGAGGCACAGGAATTTTTCGGGCCATCGTTATTGATTCTTCTCACAGTAGTTTCCTGGTATTTCAGACCTGCCGATAGAAGATTGATTTCGGCTGCGCAGTAAGAAATAAAATAATGAACAGCCATGGAAAAAACCACCAGCGAAGTAGCATCCAGGTCCATACAGGTTACCCAACTCCTGCAGGCACCTGTTGATTTAGCCTGGAAAGTATGGACTGCTCCTGAAGACATTGCCTGCTGGTGGGGCCCCGATGGATTTACCAACACCATTCATACGATGGACGTACAACCCCACGGTGAATGGCGACTGACCATGCATGGACCGGATGGAAAAACATATCCCAACAGAAGTGTTTTTCTGGAAATCGTTCCTCATCAGAAAATCGTCTTTCAGCATTTCAATCCCGATTATCTCGCCACCATTGTTTTTACTGCTCATGAAAAGGAAACGACCATGGCGTGGTCGATGGTTTTTGAAACTCCCGAATGGTTTGAAACCGTGGTCAGGGTTTTCAAAGCAGATGAAGGTTTAAAGCAAAACGCAGACAAACTGAAACAGTATCTGAATCAAATAAAACATCAGTAACAATGAGTAAAGCAACTCAACCGAAAAAGAAACTATCCGCCAAAGAGAGTGAAGAACTGCTCCTGGTCGTGCGTGCGCGGTTTGAAAAAAATACGGATCGTCATAAGGGAATAGCATGGGCTCACGTAGCGGCCAGGCTGGAAGCAAGTCCGGCAAAGTTATGGTCGCTGGGAGAAATGGAAGCGACCGGTGGCGAACCGGATGTGATTGGGTACGATAAAAAAACGGATGAGTTCATTTTCTGTGATTGCGCTGCAGAGAGTCCTGCAGCGCGCAGAAGTATTTGCTATGACCGGGCCGCCCTGGAATCACGAAAAGAAAATAAGCCCAGGAACAGCGTGATGGACATGGCGGAGGAGATGGGCATTGAACTTTTAACAGAAGAGCAGTATCGTCAATTGCAGCAGCTTGGAAAGTTTGATACGAAGACATCGAGCTGGATAAAAACTCCTGCCGAGGTAAGAAAGCTGGGCGGTGCACTTTTTTGTGATTACCGCTACGGACAGGTATTTGTGTATCACAATGGTGCCGAATCGTATTACGCAGCGCGCGGCTTCAGAGGATTGTTGCGTGTTTAAATCGGAAACCGATCAGTATGGCAAAGAGCAGCACTTCTCCGAAAGTTGATTTCTATTTTGAGAAAGAGGAAAAGTGGCAGGATTAGATCAGCCTGTTACGAACGATTGCATTGGAATGTGGATTAACGGAAGTCCTGAAGTGGGGCAATCCCTGCTACACGTTGGAGGATAACAACGTTGTATTGATCCATGTGTTTAAAGAATACTGTGCCTTCCTGTTCTTCAAGGGGGCACTGTTGAACGACCCTCAGGGTATCCTTATCCAGCAAACAAAAAACGTACAGGCTGCACGACAGATTCGGTTCACGGAGGTAAAGGAAATCATCAGGCTGAAACCGGTGCTGAAGCAATATCTTCGCCATGCCATGGAGGTAGAGAAAGCCGGACTGAAAGTTGAGATGAAGAAGACGGCAGCATTCCCGATGCCGGAGGAGTTCAAAAATCGATTGACTAAAAATGCAGCAGTGAAGAAAGCATTTTATGCATTGACACCCGGAAGACAACGAGGGTATCTGCTTTATTTTTCGCAACCCAAACAATCGGCCACACGTGAGGCGCGCGTACAAAAATCAGTGAAGAAAATTCTGGCGGGCCAGGGATTAAATGATTGATTCACCTTCCTTGATTTAGCACGGCCACCGCTACAGTAGTGTTGAGAGCAAGGATGTCTGGCCTATTCACGCGGTGCGGCATCGTTATCATTTTTTTAACAGCTGAGTTGATTCCTTTTTATACATTGCGTTAAGAATCAGCTGCTAAAAATCTGAAATTCAAAAACGTAACATTTAACTATTCATGAATAAAATCAATTCGTTACTGATTACCGGAAGTGTGGTGCTTTTTTTCTCGTGCGGAAAAAACACCGAACATACCGAAGAAACGACCCCCGCAGCCGCTGCCCCGGTAGAAACAAAGGCAGGCAACACCGACTATAAACCAGCCTTTGAAGGCCAGACGCGCATTGCCAGCGTGAAGACCGCCACCCCTTATGAGGTCACCATCCTGGACAGTACACTGGTAAGGCCATGGGGCATAGCCGCACTCCCTGATGGGCGGTTTCTGATTACCGAAAAGGAAGGGAAGATACGTATTGCTGCGG
>JAHEZH010000268.1 GCA_023251155.1 Flammeovirgaceae bacterium
AGCAAAGGGCGCAAAACTACCGATGTGCTGTTTATTGATGCCAGCCACGAATACCAGGAAGGCAAAAAGCAAAACGTACTGCGCACGCAGGACATGGACAAAGTAGTGGCCGCCTACCGCGCCTACGAAACCATGCCCAAGTATGCCTACCGTGCCACGGTAGACGAACTGAAGGAGAACGACTACAACCTGAACATACCCCGCTATGTGGACACCTTTGAAGAAGAAGAACCGGTAGATATAAAGGCTACACAGAAGGAAATAGAGAAGCTGGAAGAGGAACTGGCTGGTGTACGTAAGGAATTGAATAAGTACCTAAAGGAGCTTGGTTTTTAATCATGAAAATTCAATACTGTTCAGATCTGCATTTGGAATTTCGTGAGAACAAAGAATACCTCATGAATAACCCATTACAACCGGTAGGAGATATTCTCCTGTTGGCGGGTGATGTGGTGCCTTTTGCGTTGATGAAAAAGCATGCCTGGTTCTTCGATTATGTAGCCGATCATTTTGAAACTACCTATTGGGTGCCGGGCAATCATGAATATTATGATACTGATCTGGCCGAGCGGAGCGGAGCCGTACACGAAAAGATTCGCGACAATGTGTTCCTCGTAAATAATGTAACTGTGGCACACGGTGATGTGCGTTTTATGTTCTCCACACTATGGTCACACCTTTCTCCGGCCAATGAATGGAGCATACAGCAAGGGTTATCTGATTTTGAAACGATCAGTTACCATAAGCAGCGATTTATACCGGCACACTACAATGAGCAGCATCAGTTATGTGTGGATTTTATAAAAGCAGAACTGGAGAAGAAAGCAGAAAAGACCGTGGTGATCACGCATCACATCCCCACCTTCGTGAATTACCCTAAAAAATACAAGGGCGATGTGCTGAACGAGGCTTTTGCCGTGGAGCTGTTTGATCTGATAGAACCGTGTGGTGCAGATTACTGGATTTACGGACACCATCATCAGCACATTGCTGAGTTTGCCATTGGCAAAACCAAACTGATCAACAATCAACTGGGCTATGTAAAGTATGGAGAACATAATGCGTTTAATCCGGCTGTAAATTTTAGCTGTGAGTAATAACTATGAGAACAGTCAAGGATAAATATATTAAAGCCCGCAAAGAGAACATTCCAATTGATTGGAAGAATCGGTATTTAGGGGATTACATAGAATTGGTTTCTGGACAACATCTTGAGGCAGACGATTACAATGAAGAAAAAATAGGTATTCCTTATTTTACTGGTCCATCTGATTTTACAAACGACATCAATAAGATTTTAAAATGGACTGAAAAAAAAACGAAGCATGCCATATTTGAAGACGTACTAATTACTGTTAAGGGATCGGGAGTTGGTCGGTTGCATTTTCTCGAACTTAAGAAGCCTGTGGCTATAGGTCGTCAATTGATGGCAATAAGAAGTGTAAAATCATACGCCAGATTTCTGTATTATCTTCTTGAATTTAAGGCGCATCAAATAGAGGTTTTGTCAATGGGGAATATGATCCCTGGTGTCACTAGAGATGATATTTTAAAATTAAAGAGCTTATTTCCCCCACTTCCCGAACAACAAAAAATAGCACGCATACTCAGCACGTGGGACAAAGCCATTGAAAAAACCGAACAACTCATTGCTCAAAAGCAGCTGCTTAAAAAAGGATTGATGCAGCAGTTGCTTACGGGCAAGAAAAGGTTGAGAGAATTTAAAGGAAAATGGAAACGGAGAATGGTCGGAGAGATTGGTACTATAATTCGAGGTGCGAGTCCAAGACCTAAGGGTGATTTAAGATACTATGGAGGAAATATTCCTCGATTGATGGTTGAGGATGTTACAAGAGATGGCAAGTATGTGACTCCACGAGTTGATTTTTTAACGAAAGAAGGTGCAAAGCTAAGTCGACCATGTAAGAAGGGGACGTTAACAATTGTTTGTTCTGGTGATGTTGGTACGCCATCATTTTTGGCAGTTGATGCTTGTATTCATGACGGGTTTCTTGGGATTACGGATTTGATATCAACAATTGATGAGGATTTTCTTTATTATCAAATGCTAAGACTTAAAAGTAGAATTGAGAGATCAGCAACACATGGAGGAGTGTTTACAAACTTAACAACTCAAATATTAAAAGATTTTGAAATTGAATTGCCTGAATTTGAAGAACAAAGGAAAATAGCTTTAATTATCAATAAAACTGATGATGATATAATGAAAGAAGAACATCATTTAATGCTGATTAAATCTCAAAAGAAAGGCTTGATGCAAAAATTACTTACAGGTGCTATTAGAACAAAACCATAGTTAATATGAAAGCTTGCTACATGGATGAAAGTGGTCATTGTGGTAAGACGTTCAACCCAGATCAACCTGTTGAGGTTTTGGTAGGGGTACTAACTGATTTTTATAGCCTTTTCAAAACCCAACGAGAGCAAGAGGGGATTATAAAAAAGCTTAATGACTTGAATGTTCCTGTGGGGGAGTTAAAAGCAAGTCAGATGTATCGTGGAAGAGGTTCCTGGCACGGTGTAGATTTTAAGAAGAGATATGAGGTCATGGAGCATATACTTCAATGGTCAGCTGATAGGAAATGTAAATTTATAGTCAGTCCGATTGATTCAAATAAATTTTTTGACAGAAAAAAAGGCGGATGCAAAATTTCACAGGCACTTCACTTTCCATATGAAGCAGGCGCTTTTAATACTATTCTTGCAGTACAAAGAATGAATAGAGGTGAAGGAAGTAATAAAGGAAAAACAGTTATGGTGTTTGATGAACAATCAGATCATGACGGAAGGATACTTCAGTTATTAGATTCTGATCTGACTTTTACCGATGGCTATACGGGATATGAATTTAAACCAAAATCGAAGACAAATCCACCGAGGCTTGAAGAAATCGTTGATGTGCCTTTCTTTTCGAAGTCTCATTTATCGAAAGCCATTCAGCTGGCTGATTTAGCTGCGTTTGTGGTTAATAAATATTTGCTTCTTACGATTTATGGCCAAACTGAGAAATTTGAAGGCGAATTGGCATTGATTACTAAATGGTATTCTATCATTGGAAATCAGCGGATATCCCATACTCATGTAAATCCTAAAGCAAGTGATGAACTAACCTCATTTTATCATGAAGTAAGACCTCAAAGCTGGTCATCGAAAAATTGGATTGTATGAACGATGAAGTGAAAGCAATGTGCATGTTTTGCATATCAATAGCAAATAGATAAATTCTGTTGTATCTTTTTACAACGGAGACTAAATATTTTCAAAGTGGAAATAGTTGAAATTGACAGACCATTTTCCCGATGTCGGCAAAATGGTTTTTAGAAGTTCAACTAAATGGTTTAACTATCGAAGTCGTATGTTTTGCGATAGTTGAACTGTCCGGAAATTCCGGATAGTTCGGAAGGGTAATCAATTTAATCACTAAAATGAGCAGTGAGCAACAGGTTATAATTTGTAAAGGGCAACTGTCAAAAAATATTTGACAGTTAGAAATCCTGATAATTAAATTAACAAAGAAGTCAGTTGTCAAGACTTACCTGACAACTTCAATGAGTAGACAAAAATGTATTGACCGAACCCATGAGCACACCGTACCTCGAATGGACCGACTCGCAACAACCCACGCTGAACTTATTAAAAAAGTTAGGCTGGCAATACATCACTCCGGCACAGGCCGGGCAGGAGCGGGGCGGCATTCTTTCGAACGTAATACTGGAGCAGGTGCTGGAAGAACGGCTGAAGGCCATCAACTCATTTGAATACAAAGGCAAAGACTATCCCTTCTCGCAAAGCAACCTGCAGGCTGCCATCAATGCCTTGAAGAACGTGCCCGATGAAGGCCTGGTGCAAACCAATAAAAAGATCTACGACTTGCTTACCCTGGGCAAGAGCTTCACCGAAACCATACAGGGCGATCAGAAGGCATTTACACTGAAATACATTGACTGGAATAATCCGGCCAATAATGTTTACCACGTTACCGATGAGTTTGAAGTAGACGGCAGCAAAAAGCAATGCCGGCCTGATGTGGTGCTGTTTGTAAACGGGGTGCCCTTTGTGGTGATTGAAAACAAACGCAGGGATAAAAACCTCTCCATCGATGAAGGTATATCGCAGCAGCTGCGTAACCAAAAGAAAGACCTGGGCATACCCAAGCTTTTTCACTATGCGCAGTTGCTGCTGGCTGTGCAGCCCAACGTAGTAAAGTATGCCGTAACCGGCACACCTTCCCGATTCTGGTCGGTATGGAAGGAGGACAACGAGAAGGCGTGCAAGAAACTGCTGAAATCAAAAGTGAACGGCACCGCAGCGGAGAACCGGCTGCCTACCGAGCAGGATCGCTCACTGTTGGCCTTGTGCGAACCTGCGCGGCTGATGGAGCTGGTGTATAAGTTCATCGTGTATGATGGTGCGGAGAAGAAGCTGGCCCGCTATCAGCAATACTTTGCCGTGCAGGATACACTGCAGCGCATACAGCAAACCGATGCCGAAGGCAACCGCAAAGGCGGAGTGATCTGGCACACACAAGGCAGTGGCAAGTCACTCACCATGGTGATGCTCTCCAAAGCCATTGCATTGGAAAAATCCATAGCCGATGCCCGTGTTATCATCGTCACCGACCGCATTGACCTAGACAAACAGATACACGATACATTTTACAACTGTGGTAAAAATGTAAAGAAGGCCGCCTCCGGCAACGAGCTGATTGAGTTGCTCAAAGACAAAGGCAACGAGAACATTACTACCATCATCGACAAGTTTCAGACCGCACTGAAGCGTAAGGATTTTACAGACGAATCGCAAAACCTGTTTGTGCTGGTCGATGAAAGTCACCGCAGCCAGTACGGATCGGCCCATGCCAAAATGAAGATCATGCTGCCGCGCGCGTGCTACATTGGTTTTACCGGCACGCCTTTATTGAAAAATGAAAAGAGCACCGCGCGCAAGTTTGGTGGCTTCATACACAAGTACACCATCGATCAGGCCGTGGCCGATGAATCGGTGTTGCCCTTGCTTTACGAAGGGCGTTCGGCCAAGCTAAGTGTAAACAAAGCACAGCTAGATAAAGGCTTTGAGCGGCTGTCGGCCTCCTTAACGGAAGAAGCACAGAAAGACCTGAAGAAAAAGTTTGCCACCATTTCCAAAATCTACGAATCGAACCTGGTGGTGGAAGAAGTGGCGTACGATATTTCCGTTCACTATTGCCGCAACTGGCAGGGTACCGGTTTCAAAGCACAGCTGGCCGTGCCGCGTATCGATACCGCCATCCGCTATCAGAAGTATTTCGAGAGCCAGACCGATGCCACCTTGAAGATGAATACGCGCGTGGTGTTTACTCCACCGGACAGCCGCACCGACTATGACGATGTATGGACGGAAGCCAGCAGCGAAGCCAAGAACTACTGGCAGCAAATATTGGAGAAATACCGCTCGCAGCAAGCCTATGAAGAGGACGTGATCAAACGCTTCAATGACGGCAGTAGTGATGTGGAGATGATCATAGTAGTAAGTAAACTGCTCACCGGCTTTGATGCACCGCGCAACACGGTGCTGTACCTGGCGCGGCCATTGGTAGAGCACAACCTGCTGCAGGCCATAGCGC
>JAHEZH010000147.1 GCA_023251155.1 Flammeovirgaceae bacterium
TTTCACGTATCAAAACATAATATCCTTTTGGTTTAGGTCCGGACTTGGGAGCGTCCCATGACAGGTAAGTGATGTTATCCAGGTTCACTTTCATCTTTACATTCTCCGGCCGGTTGGGTCCTTTCGCCAATGAAGCCAGCGTAGCCAGGTTGATGCGTGCTACATCGGCTGCATAGTTGTAATCCACGAACTTGGGAAGATCACCGTATTCTATTCCATTTTCAGTACGCAGTGTTTGATGTTGTTGTGTATAGTTCTCATTGAATTCTGTAAAACGGACAGCGATGAATCCATTCTGTAGAAAGGGAGTATGATCACCGCCACGAAGGAAACGATCGGGGCGCATGTTTACTGTAGCCGTAAACCCTTTTGTGTAAGGCTCACTTACTTCCTTGATGTAACGTGCCAGCTCGCGGGATGGACTATCGTTCTCTGATTTTAAAGATTCTCTTGCTTTTTTCTCCTCTTCACTTTCCACGGCAGGGATCATTTCGCTGAAAATGCGAATGGTCGTGTTGTTCTTGTTGCCCGTTTCACTCGCTACCGAGTTGCCAACTATATCATTGTTAAGCATGGCGATCAGGTTCACATTACCCGACCGGAGTTTGCCGGCCATGTGCCTGGCGCCAAGCAAGCCTTGTTCTTCGCCCTGCACCGCCATGAAGATAATGGTACAGGGAAATTTTCTTTTTGACATCACCCGTGCAAGCTCCAGTACTACGGCTACGCCTGATGCATCATCGTTGGCACCCGGTGCGGTGATCACACTGTCCATCACATCGCTGGCGCGCGAATCCAGGTGGCCACTTACCAATAATACCCGATCATCGTTGGGATCACTGCCTTTCAAGGTGGCCAATACGTTTTTCATCGTCACTTTGCGCGGTACACGCGGAGTGCGGGCACCGGGTGTGATTTCATACGGATCAAGTTCAACCGTCATGGCCGCACCTGATTGTTTTCTGAATTGCAAGAATTTAGAAGCCACCCATCTTCGGGCTGCACCTATTCCGGTAGTGGTACTTACGGTGTCGCTCAATGAGTGACGTGTGCCGAAGCTCACCATTTTTTGAATATGACTTTTGATACTATCGGCAGAAATTTCTTTTGCCATAGCTGCTATCTCTGAATCGAGAGCCGGAGTTTTTCTTTTGGATTGGGCATAGCTGAACAGCGATATACCAAGTAGAAACAGAATGAAAAAAGGTCTTCTGCGGATCATAGCTGATGAGGGTGATTTTTTTGAAACGATGTAATAATGCGGTGTTTTTTAGAAATCACGGTGGATTATAATGTGAAAGGTCACAGGATCATATGAAATCAGCTTTTCTTGAATTTGTCCATCCACCAGTTGGCCTCTTTTTGCAAGTCGATGCTCCCGTTTTTCATTTGCTCAGCCAGCCGGTCATTCATTTTTCCTTTCGAGGTGAGGTGAAATTGCCCGCAATCATCACACAGGTACACTGCCACAGGGCCATTTCCGGCGCTAAAATGAAAACGGGTGCGCGCAGCGATCAATGCCTCTTCCGCCAGATGCAGGGAAGCATACATTTTTTTGCCGGTTACGCATTTTTCTGTTTTTTTCATTAGCCGTGCGTGTATCGCTCCGATGAAGTTTACAAATTTCAGCTTATCAATTCAGATATTGGCTATAAATTGCGCCCTTAAATTAATATTCTATGAAGATCGCAGAAATTCATACAAAAAAGGGCGTGATGAAAATCAAGTTCTTTGAAAAAGATGCTCCCGGAACCGTGAAGAACTTTATTGAGCTGGCCGAGCATAACTATTACGATGGGCTTACTTTTCATCGGGTGATCCCCAACTTTATGATCCAGACTGGCTGTCCGCAGGGCACGGGTGGTGGTGGCCCTGGCTATACCATCAAAGATGAGCTTACCGGAGATAATCAATATCACGATCGTGGCGTGGTGTCAATGGCCAAAACCAGCCGACCTGATTCCGGAGGTTCACAATTTTTCATCTGCCATAACCGTGAAAACACCAAACACCTCGATCGTCAACATACCGTGTTTGGTAAAGTGTATGAAGGATTGGATGTAATCGATCAGATTCGTCAGGGAGATGTGATGGAGAAGGTGATTATCAAAGACGAAGAAGTGGCTTAATAACGACTTCTTCATTTAATCCATTATTCATAGCGGGGTTCTTCTTAAGCCCCGCTTTGTTTTTACCACGATGCGAAAACTACTTGCCAAAGAATCCGGAGAGCGAAAGAGATTTAAAGCCACCTTTGTTCGCGTCGGTAAGAAAGTAAATTTTAAAGGCTATTCGGAAGATACCATTTTGTTAAAAGCGGTGACCGATGCGGAAACGAACCAGGTAGTGACGGATCACATCTGGTTTACGTATAGCAAAGGTTTTGAAAAAATAGGATTGACAGAAGGAATGGGGATTGAATTTGAAGCACGTGTAAAAGAATACCGCAAGGGCTATGTGAATAAACGTGCAGGCATTAACAACAGTGCGAAGGATTATAAACTAAGTCATCCTACAAAGATCAACGCAATCAAAAACGAAAGCACGCCCATCTGATTTAACCAGGCGGTTTTATCCTGCAAATGCATGTTTATTTTTCAGTAGGTGCAAACGCAGGCGTAGTGCATCTCAGTTTACTTCCGTGCTTATGGAAATCGGTGTATTCCAAAGGCGCTTTATCACAACTTTAAACCGCATGAGGGCGATAGGACAGAGCAATCAGGAAAGGGTGCCTACCTGATAAATGCTCACCGGTTTTTCGATGCCTTTTAGTAGCTCTTCACCCAGAAAACGGATACTGGTTTTGCCAGGGGTGATGCGCTGGAATACTTCGCCTGAAATAAGAAACTCCGAATGGTACTTTTTGTTGAGTTGCTCGATGCGCGAGGCTACAATTACGGGTGCACCGGTAATGGAAAACTGTTTGCGATGCTCATTGCCAATACTGCCGGCAACCATGGGGCCACTATGCAAACCAATACCAATGGCAGTGGGGTGAAGTTGACCACTATCGGATGCGGTTTTTACCTGCTTCAGTATTGCTATGCTGGCTTGAAAAGCCATGTCCGCATGAAGTGTATTTTCTACCGGGGTTCCAAAGCATGCCATCACTCCGTCACCCAATAGCTGCAGCACTACACCCTGGTGCTGATTGATAATATCGATAACAGGGCCAAAGAAATGATTCTGGTAATTCACCACTTCATCGGGCGAGTGCGAATCAGCATAGTGGGTAAAGTTGCGAATGTCAAGAAACATAACGGTAGCTTCCAGGCGCTTGGTAGCCCCCTTCTCTTCAATAAGTGCTTTTGATACTTCTTTGCTCACATGCTGACCAAATAGTAATTCCAGCTTGCTTTTTTCCTTACGGAAATCGTAAGCCATTTTCATTCTCTTCTTTAAATCAGCCGATACGTAAGCAGCTGCACTGCCACACAGTATTAATATGATGGTGCGTATATAATGCGAGTTGACCGGCACCGCCATCTGGTATTGCTCGGGTGCATTTACATAATTAAAACCATAGTACGTAAGTGCCGCGTAGTGCAGGGCAGCCAGCACACCCGTGAAAAGACTTACCCGGTAGTCCACATGAAGAATGGATAAGATAATGAACAGAAAATACACCAGTGACACGGGCGACTCCAGGAAGGACAGCATCTGATAATTATGCATCATGTAAAAGATCACCGCCGAAGGAATGCTGATTTCAATTACGGTATGAATGAACTTGAAAGCAGTGGTCGCCTTTTGCTCCTGAAAAATTTTGCTTCTGAGGTAAAACAGGATCATGAACTGGTACACCAGGAAAGCAATAATCCATGAAATGATGAGTCCAAAAGAACCACTGCCGCCATAGAAGGAAGCTACATTGTGGTCTACCGTCCAGAAGTTGATAGCGGCAACAACGAGTATGATGAAAAACAGAAGAATGAGCAGGGCAGAGCGCTGAAATTCACTTTTGATTTCCTCCAACTCCAGCTCAGAGTCGAGTTGCTGCAGTCGTTTGAACATCGGGTGGTCTTCTCTTCGCTTCACGTTGTCAGTTGCCGATTACGGTTATGTATATACTGCTTGAGTACGTAAAGGTATTTGAATTGTTTGTATACGCGATGGTTTTTCGGTGAAGAGGGTGGCAGGAGCAGGTGAATGCGGGGGTATCGCTCTTTTCTTTTCGAGGGCTGAATTTTATGGATTGGATCACTGCCTTGAAGGATTGGCCGGGGGATGGCCGCAAACAGAAGCGGGGATACCCAGTCCGCCAAAAGGGAAGATCATAAAAGCCCTCCGGTTAAACCAGAAGAGCCAGAATCCATTCATCTGAGTTGAGTTGTACGTTACGATCCTCAGCGAATGATCGCTTTCTCGGCGTTCGTATATGATAGTAGGATAGATGAATGCGGAGGTATCAGAAGGGATCTCCGCATTCCATTTAAATCAATAGGCGAGAGGCGGACCTACCACTTTCATGTCATGATCTTCAAAAATTTTAGCACCTTCCTGAGGCGAGGGTTCACCTTTCAGGCCACCTAATGTGCGGAAGAAATCTTCCATCTTACCTGATCCCTGAAAGAGGAATAGCATTTTTCCGTTATCCGAAAGCTGGGCAAAAGTATGTGGCACTTGGCGGGGAAGAAAGATCGTGTCACCGGCTGAAAGTGTATGTTTCTCTTCTCCTACCTGAAACAGATAGTTGCCTTCCATGACATAAAATATTTCGTCCTGATGAGGATGAACATGCAGTGGTGGGCCTCCTTTGGTGTGGCCATTGTATTCCAGTAAGGTAAGCTGACCATTGGTGTCTTTGGCAGAGACTTTAATGTCGGTAGGGTTGACCCCGGCCAGGCGTGTATGTTCTCCAAAGCGACCTTCGCCTGATTTCACGGTGAAACTCTTGCCCGTTGTATTTTGTGTTTTTGCCAATAAGGAGACAGCAGGTAAAGCCGTCAATGTGCTGATGATAAAATTTCTTCGTTGCATAACCATGAATTTTGTTTTTGTTCCATGAATGACACGAAGGTAGTGTGGACCTAAGCAGATGATTGGTAAGATTCCGACAACCTTAGTGGCGGATTTTTTTATTCACTTCAGCCATGACCGGATTTTGAATGCCGTGCATGTTGATAAATGGACTATCATGAAAATCGCTATAATCAATACGGATGATGGAGGGATAACACATTTAAAGACGGATGATGTGGCGAAAGGAGTAATCAGGATTAAAAACGATCACGTTCACCAAATGTCCTCTCGGGTGCCTTCAGGTCCAGCAGATGAAAGGCCAGCGGTGTTTGTGAAGTAAACTGTTTGTAATCTTTGGCCAGATGCTGATAATCGTAATAGCCGCATTGCAATGCAATACTGAGCCAGTCTTTATCCGGGTAACTGTTTTTTATTCTGTAGGCTTCTGCAAAGCGGGCAATGCGTGAAAAATACTTGGGAGTGACCCCCATGCGTTCCATAAACTTTCGCTCAAACTGACGGCTACTTAAGCAAGCTGTATTGGCGAGGGCATCTAACGAGGTCAGGCTATTGGTTTTTACGATCTGGTGAGCCACACCATCAATAGCATGTCTTTCCATCTTACTACGCCTGATCTGCTGAAGAAGGAAATTTTCAATGAGAACAGTCATCTCCTCATAGCGGTCCGTACTGGTCAGTCGCGCGTTCACCTCCTTGATACTGTTGCCAAAAATGGCTTCGGCATCCATATAGGTATTGTTCAGTTCGTGCGCGGGTACTCCGGTCAGCCGGAAAAGCGCTCCCGCTTGAAACACCACCTGAAATACAAGGAAATCTTTTCCGATATAGCGATCAGTGACGACATCATGCTGGCCCACTAAAGCACTGCGTGTGTTGGCTATTTTTTCATGGCGACCTGGGTAATGTACCGCTTCGGTATCGCGCGGGTAAAAGGCCAGGTATTGTTCGGCACGTGGTGGATACGGTTTAAAAGGAATGGAATCGGCGCCACCGAACGTAAAGTGCACCAGCCGAAAGATACTGACGTATTCGCGCAAAGCAGGTGACGGTAAGAAATCCTGAAATACCATGTGCTGTTAAGTTACCTTATCGTTCTGATCATGAACAAGCAGACCAGGATACCCTAAATCTACAAAGAAACAGGTGTACACCGGGTGGTAAAAAAGCGACATTATTCCATCATGGAAGTGTTATGAATCCAGTTGCCGTAGAAAAGCAATTCCTTCATCCCACTGACCAAAACCAGCAGCTACGTTAATGTGTCCGGCAGGGCCAATATTTTCGAACCGACTTCCCCAGCGGGTGGCAAACAAGGTAGCACGCTCAAGAGTGACATAATCATCAGCTGAACTGGCAACCACAATGGTCTTGAACGGAAGCCGTTGCAACGGAATAGGAGTAAAGCCAGAGGTACCCGCGGGATAAGTAGGAGCTTCGGTGTCGCTTGGCGCAACCAGCAATGCTCCCTTTATCTTCCGATTATACTTTGCTGCCCAATAGGCTATGGTGGTACACGCGAGACTATGACCGATCAGTATTACGTTATCGAGCTGGTATTGACAAACCGTTTCATCAATGGTTTTGATCCACTCCTCACAAATGGGTGTGTTCCATTCTTTTTGCTGAATTCGTTTGAAATAAAATTGCTTCTCCCAAAGGGATTGCCAGTGTTGCTCGCCTGAATTGCCAAGACCGGGAAGAATGAATACGGATGATTTGAAATTCATTTCATAAAAGTCGGTGAAGGAGATTCATTTCGGAAGACATTTTCCATTTAAATCATTTTCAATTCAGGGGGTGATGGCTTTTTCCTTACCTTAAAGAATTGAAAAGATAAACGTAGCGATTCATGAAAAAATACAGTTTCATTTTATCAGCTGTTCTGATGGTGTCACAGTGGGCAGTGGCTCAGAAGATCACACCGGCCAGTACTGCGGAGGCCGCTGGATTTTCTACCGACCGTCTCAAACGTATCGATGCCCAGTTAAATGAATGGACAAAAAAAGGATGGATCAACGGAGCAGGGGCATTAATTATCCGTAACGGAAAGATAGCTTATTACAAGTCGGCAGGGTATAATGACCTTGATACAAAAGCACCCTTAAACAAAGAGGGTATTTTTCGCATTGCTTCACAGACCAAAGCCATTACCAGCGTGGCGGTGATGATGCTTTATGAAGAGGGGAAGTTTCTGTTGGACGACCCGGTTTCCAAATACATCCCATCATTCAAGAATGAACGGGTGCTGGATAAATTCAATGCGAAAGACACTACGTACACAACTGTTCCTGCCAAACGGGATATCACCGTGCGTGATTTGCTTACGCATACTTCCGGTATCGGCTATGCGCAGATTGGAAGCGATGAAACCAATGCCATTTACGCAAAAAATAAAATCACTGCCGGCTTGTATGTGAAGGACGATCCACTTTCCGATGCGATGAACCGGTTAGGGGCATTGCCATTGATGCATCAGCCGGGCGAAAAATGGACCTATGGATTAAACACAGACCTGCTGGGCTACCTGGTGGAAATTTGGTCGGGCATGACGCTGGACGATTTTTTCCGCAAGCGTATTTTCGAACCACTGGGCATGAACGATACCTATTTTAACGTGCCGCTGGAGAAAGCGAACCGTCTGGTGAATTTCTTCCAGCAGGATTCACTGGGGCATTTGCATAAAGAAACTCATTCCTTTGGAGGCCAGAAAGGGCTACCCATGGATTTCCCACTGCAAAAGAAAACCTACTTCTCAGGTGGAGGCGGTCTTTCATCCACGCTGTATGATTACGGTGTGTTTCTTCAGATGCTAGTGAATGGAGGGATTTATAACGGACAACGCATACTCAGCCGTAATTCGGTGCGCATGATGACCATGAATCAGATCGGTCATCTTAGTCTGGGGGAAGACAAGTTTGGATTGGGTTTTTCAATTGTTACCCCCGAAAGCAGCAGGCTGATGCCCATGCAGGCAGGGACGTATTCCTGGGGTGGTGCATTTTCTACAACCTATTGGGTTGATCCTGCTGAAAAAATGGTGGTGCTTCTTTATCGCCAGATGTGGGGAGAACATGGAAATGAAATCGATAAGATCTTCCGTGTATTGGTTTATCAGGCGTTGAATGACTGAGCTTACTTTAAGCACAACGATGTTCTGGTCTTAATCAGCGCCCACAGGGAATTCATAGCACTAATGGAGTTCGTGTTTGTGCAGAAGACTTTTGTTGCTAAACGGGTATGCGGTTTACTCTCAGCCAGCGTTTGCTGAAAGCGATAAGGCCGGTGTAATCCGGGATCGTCCAATTCGATTTAGTCGAATAGTTTCCCCCATTGGTCAAAAAACAGTTTGCTAAAGTGTATTAAATACACATCTTTATCTCAGTACAAACCTACTACTGATGAAAAAATCTGTTCTGATCGTGCATTTCCTGTTGGGTGCAGCTCTCCTGATCACTTCGTGCAAGCCGGCCGGAAATCCGGAAGACAAATTACCACCCGAAGAAAATCGGTTCACGACTACCGTACTTACCGAGCCTGGCAAACTGGATGAACCCATGGTGCTCGACTTTACGCCGGATGGAAGGGTGTTGTTTGTAGAGCGTAAAGGAAATCTCAAATCATTCGATGAGAAGAGCAAAGAAGTTAAAATCATCGCCACGATACCGGTCAACAGAAAGTACACCAGTAAAGAAGGGGAAGTGCGCGAGGCCGAAGAGGGATTGATGGGGCTAGCGGTGCATCCCGATTATGAAAAGAACCACTGGATCTATATGTACTATGCTGACCCTGATGAGTCCAAGCACGTGTTGGCGCGATGGGAGTTGCATGGCGATTCATTGTATGAAGCAACAAAAAAGATCCTGCTGGAGATACCGACTCAACGTGAAGTGTGTTGCCATACCGGTGGAGGAATGGCGTTTGATAAAGAAGGTAATTTATTCTTAACCACGGGTAACAATACCGGCAATCCAACTGCCGGAACTTCCGGTCTTGATGAGCGCGAAGGAAGATCAAGCTGGGACGATCAGCGCACAGCGGGCAATACCAATGACTTGCGGGGAAAGATCTTGCGCATACATCCGGAAGAGGACGGAACGTACACCATTCCCGATGGAAATCTTTTTCCCCAAGGAACGGATAAGACACGTCCTGAGATTTATACCATGGGCCATCGCAACCCATGGCGAATTTCGGTGGATAGCAAAACCGGTTTTATCTATTGGGGTGAAGTTGGTCCGGATGCATCAAAAGATTCCATCATTGGTCCACGGGGATATGATGAATTTAATCAGGCACGCAAAGCGGGTTTTTTTGGATGGCCCTACTTCATAGGTGATAATATACCGTATGCCGCTTTTGATTATGCTACAGATAAAGTAGGAGCGAAGTTTGATCCTGCTCATCCGGTAAACAATTCACCCAACAATACGGGCCTAAAGGAATTGCCGCTTCCGGAGAAAGCATTCATCTGGTATCCGTACGCCAACTCAGAAGAATTTCCCTTGGTAGGCAGTTCGGGGCGCAGTGCAACGGGTGGGCCTGTATTTCATCAGGATGATTTTAAAAAGGCAAGACGCCCTTTCCCGGCTTATTTTGAAGATAAACTATTGATTACCGAATTCATGCGCGGATGGATCATGACCGTGACGATGGATGAAGAAGGGAATTACAAATCGATGGAGCGTTTTCTGCCGAAGGAAAACTTCAGCAGCGCTATTGATATGAAGTTTGGCCCGGATGGCGATTTGTATGTACTGGAGTATGGCTCGGCATGGTTTCGGGGCAATGACAATGCACAGATTGTAAAGATTGAATACAACGGAGGCAACCGTAAGCCGGTTGCTCATGCCACTGCCGACAAAGTAGCGGGAGCAATTCCGTTCACCGTTCATCTTTCTTCCGAAGGTACTACCGACTACGATAGCGCGGATAGAGATGCACTGAAGTATGAATGGATGATCAAATCAGAAAATGGATTTAATCAAACATTCACGGAGCCTGATCCGGTAGTGACCTTGGAGAAGGCAGGGGTTTACACAGTACTTTTTACCGTTACCGATTCCAAAGGAGAATCCAATAGCCGTTCCTCCGAGATCAAAGCCGGTAATGATCCGCCGGTGGTTTCACTGGAGATCACTAAGGGGAACCGAACTTTTTTCTTTGATAAGAGTACCATTGATTATGCGATAGCCGTGAGTGATAAAGAAGATGGAAGTGTAGCCGATGGTAAAATTCCGTTCAATGAAGTAGCTGTTAATTTTGATTATGCCCCCGAGGGTTTTGATCCGATTGAAATCGCCCAGAACCATCGTAGTTCCGATGAATGGACAGCTTTCTCTACCGGGCTAAACCTGATCAATAAGAGCGATTGTAAATCATGTCACATCATCGATAAGAAATCAGTCGGGCCAAGCTACCTCGATATTGCGGCCAGGTATAAAAATGACAAGGCGGCACAGGAGCGCATTGCTGCAAAAATCATCACCGGTGGAAGTGGCGTATGGGGCGATCATGCCATGAGTGCACATCCGCAGCTGTCACCCCAGGATGCTGCCACCATGGTGAAATACATCATCACTCTTGGTGAAAAGAAATCTGCAGCGAAGGCACTTCCATTGAAGGGGACATTTGTAACGACTAAACCCGAAGGAGATAACGGAGCAGGAAGCTACCTGCTGCGCGCTGCTTATAAGGACAAAGGCACCCAGCAACTTTCGTCATTGACATCAGAAAAGATTATTGCCTTACGAAATCCCTTACTCAATCCTGAAAAAGCAGAGCTGTCAAAAGGCACTGTATTGATGACTACACCGGGAAGATCATTCAGCCTGGTAGGAGATCACTCCTATATCGGCTATTCAAAGATCGATCTCACCGGAATCAGGCAAGTTGAATTTTTTGTGCAGGTACCACCACGTGTAGGTGCTAAAGGGGGTACAATAGAAATTCATCTTGATTCCCCCGATGGTAAACTGATCGGAAAAACGGAAATGATTGCTCCTAAGGAAATTGATTTCAGAAAACTGATGGCCGAGATGAATGCAAAGAATACCAAAGAGGGAAAACCCGGCCCTCCGGTACAACTCGATCAGGCCACACGCAGAAGAATGAGTTCAATTCAGGCGCTGGCGGCGGTAGAGGCAACGGAAGGAATTCATGACTTGTACTTTGTATTCACCAATCCCACTGCAAAAGCAAATCAGATCCTGATGCAGATGGTAAGTATTCAGGTACAGAATGTAATTGCTACACCAAAGAAGCCTTAAACCGTCAATCCGATATTTAAAAAGAATTCAATACCTAAAACCTATTCCTATGATCAGTCGCAGAACCTTTCTCAGAAACTCCGGAGCGTTGGCTTTGGGCAGTGTGCTGGCTACCGATGTCGTGGCGAATGCAACCGCGCTCCTGGCGAAAGCCAGACCGGCAGGCATCCAGTTGTACACGGTTATGGCCAGTATGGAAGAAAATGCAGATGCTACGTTGAAAAGGATAGCGGCCATCGGTTATAAAGAATTAGAGTCCGCATTCAGTCGCAAGCTTGGCGGCTATTATGGATTAAAACCCAAAGAGTTTGCTGCTAAAGCAAAAGAACATGGACTCACCTGGAGATCGCATCATATTGGCGGTGCTCGCCGCAAGCCGACCGCGGGTACAACCAACAATGCGCCTGCTGTCATTAACCTTCGCGATAATTATCAACAGGCCGTGGATGAGGCTGCGGAAGGAGGACTGAAATACCTGGTATGCGCAGGCACTCCCCTGGAAACTGCAGAAGATTTAAAACTGGCGGTCGACACCTTTACAAAAACAGGTGAAGCATGCAGGAAGGCAGGACTTACTTTTGCTTACCACAATCACACCAAAGAGTTTGAAAAAGTAGATGATAAAATTCCATTCGAGTTATTCTTCTCAGAGATCAGTCCGGACCTGATGAAGTGGGAGCTTGACCTGGCCTGGGCAGTGAAAGCCGGAGCCGATCCGGTAGCGTTGTTCAAAAAGCATCCGGGCCGTTTTCCGCTATGGCATGTGAAAGATATCACTACCGAACAGAAGCCGGTAGAAGTTGGAGCAGGTATCATCGACTTTAAACCCATCTTCGCAGCAGCGAAAACTTCGGGCATGGAATACTTCTTCGTTGAGCAGGATGCAGCACCAAGTCCATTGGAGAATGTGGCTACGAGCTTTGCTAATCTGAAGAAGACAGGGGTGATATAGAAACGTGATGCTGGATACTTGATCGTAGTATCGAGCATTCAGCCATCATCTAACCTCCAGTCTTCTAACTCTGTTTATAGTTGTTTTGTCACCGCACCTCTATTAACAGCTCTGGTAAATGCCGATAGCGGACCAGCAAGACGATAAATAACAACCGTGGATTGTTGGTTATTCAATTTGCTTGTATTTTTCTGTAATGAAGTATCTCCTTTTATTCCTTGTGCTATCGATGGGTACAAACGGCCCATTCTTTTCTTTAAAAAAGATGGTACGTTTATCAACGAAGGTATTGAATTCAGTAACCTGACCTATGGTGATCCTTATGCCATCGGGAAGGGCACGTATGAGATCATCAACTATTCATTACTCATGCACACCGAAAGTGGTAAACTACTTCAGGTGCATTCACACCTATCCTTGATGGAGGAACAGAAGTGAATGACGGGTTCATTATCAATAACAATTTATTCTATCGGATAGGTAAGCCATTTCAGCCACAGCGGTAGTTGTAGGAAGTAATGAAAAATATTGAGTCAGCGAATGTGGAATTTTAGAAGGTGATTACTCATCATTATCATTCTTTTATTTAAAAATAGACGGATTGAATAAAACTCTTGGAATTTATAGAATGAGTAAGGATTACTTTGGATTAACAGAGGTAATTCAACCTGATGACTTAGTTACGGCGTATTATATAGATAACACGACCGATAAAACATATGGGGATTTAGTTCAGATTGAAAAAGATGGGCAAATTATAGTTGATCAAGGTGAGTTTAAAAGAAAGGAATCGCATCTGATTTACATAGGCCTTGTTGGGGGACTTTTCTCACTAGTACTTTCTGTTCGGTAGTATAATAAATACGTTAGGCAGAAACCGTAAAGCTATCTCAAATGAATTTGATCTCCTGCTGTCATTCACAAAATTCATACGGAAGATTATTTCAACCGGTACATTGGGATAGGCTGTTGTTTGTTATTTTTAAGCCTTACATTCTTATTTTATGAAATCGATTCTGCTCGTTGCATCCATATTTTTTGCGCAAGTTGTTTGCGCCCAAACCGTTGGCAAAATCACTGACCCGGAAGAGTGGGTAAATCCGCTAATGGGCACGGCATCGAAGCCTTCCATGTCCAACGGTAATACTTACCCTGCGGTGGGTGTGCCGTGGGGAATGAACCTGTGGTCGCCACAAACAGGCAAGATGGGCGATGGATGGATGTACACGTATGATGCAGATAGGATTCGTGGCTTCAAGCAAACTCATCAGCCATCACCCTGGATGAACGACTATGGTCAGTTTGCCATCATGGCGGTGACGGGTAAGATGAAGTTCAATCAGGATGAGCGGGCCAGTTGGTTCTCGCACAAGTCGGAGGTATCCAAACCATATTACTACAGTGTCTATCTTGCGGATGCGGATGTCACGGCGGAGTTAACACCTACCGAGCGTGCTGCAGCTTTTCAATTCACATATCCGAAAAGTGATAGTTCATTCATTGTGATCGATGCATTGGATAAAGGCTCGTACATTAAAGTAATTCCAAAGGAAAATAAGATCATTGGTTATTCTACACGCTATGCACGGGGCAAGCTCATCGATTTCAAAAACTACTTTGTAATCTACACCGATAAACCATTCACCATTGCCAAAGCGTGGAGAGGTGATAAAGCAGGGGACAAGCTGGTGAACGATTCACTGGAGATCAGTGCCAGCCATGCCGGGGCCATTATCGGATTCAAAACAGCAAAAGGAGAAAAGGTGTCATTGAAAGTAGCCTCTTCTTTCATCAGCTTTGAACAGGCCGAATTGACCCTGAAGAATGAGATAGGCAAGGATAACTTTGAGACGGTAAAAGCCAAAGCAAAGTCAGCATGGAATAAGACCTTGGGCAGGATTTCGATTGAGGGCGCTACTATTGATCAGGCACGCACCTTTTATTCGTGCCTCTATCGTACACTGTGCTTCCCTAACAAACTGTATGAAATAGATGCTAATGGCAAGCCCGTTCATTACAGCCCGTACAACGGCAAGACACTACCCGGTTATATGTTTGCTGGCACTGGTTTTTGGGACACGTTCAGAGCATTGTATCCATTTCTTAATTTCGTGTATCCTTCCATTAACAAAGAAATGCAGGAGGGGTTAATCAACGATTATCTGGAAGGAGGTTTTTTACCCGAATGGTCAAGTCCGGGCTTTGCCGATATCATGGTAGGTAACAACTCCGCTTCGGTAGTGGCCGATGCGTACATCAAAGGTGTTCGTGGATACGATATCAATAAACTGTACGAAGCACTGGTGCACGGTGCCAATAACGAAGGACCGATGAGTGCGGTAGGTCGTAAAGGTGTTGAGTATTATAATAGGCTGGGTTATGTTCCATACGATGTGAAAATCAATGAGAATGCGGCACGCACACTAGAGTACGCTTACGATGATTTTGCAA
>JAHEZH010000148.1 GCA_023251155.1 Flammeovirgaceae bacterium
AAGTGTTACTGGCCGATGCCAGTGCCGCGGTATTCATCCCTCTCATCATCTCTGCTGCCTGCGGAGCATTAGTGGCCAAGATTATTTTAAAAGAAGGAGTCCTTCTCTCTTTTATATTACAGCAGCCATTCAATTATAATAACATCCCGCTCTATATCCTGTTAGGATTGATTGCCGGATTCGCCTCGTTGTATTATGCAAAGTCATTCACATGGGTAGAAAACAGAATGAAGAAGATAGGAAACACCTGGGTACGTATTGGTGTGGGAGGTGCTCTCCTTTTTCTGCTTCTCATTATCTTCCCTCCACTTTACGGTGAAGGTTATGAATCCATTAAAGTGTTGGCCTCCTTAAAACCAGACGAACTGGTCACCGGCAGTTTCTTACACCGGTTCTTTTCGGGCAATACCATGATCTTATTGTTTCTCGGATTGCTTATTGTTTTTAAATCCATCGCGGCCGGAGTGACCATCAGCACCGGAGGAAATGGCGGGAGCTTCGGTCCTTCGCTTTTTGTAGGTGCCTACCTGGGTTTTGTGTTTGCCCGAATCATTAACCTGACGGGTATCACCTCTATTCCGGAAGTGAATTTTGCATTAGTGGCCATGGCGGGCATACTCAGTGGTGTTTTTTATGCACCGCTTACCGCTATCTTTTTGATTGCCGAAATTACCGGGGGCTATGGACTCATCATTCCGCTGATGATTGTATCTGCTTTAAGTGTTACTGTTGCGCGCTACTTTCAGCCTTTGTCCATGGAAGGCAAAAAGCTTGCGCAGATGCTGAAGCTTTCGGTGGAAGACCGGGATCATTACTTGTTAAGTAAACTCAATCTATCCGAGTTGATTGAAACCAATTTCTCTACCGTCAACCCGGATGATACACTGCAAGCCCTGGTGAAGTGCATCTCCAAATCAAGGAGAAATATTTACCCGGTGGTCGATGAAAGCCAGCACCTGATTGGATTAATTCACCTCGACCAGATTCGTGAAGTGATTTTTCAGACCGACTCGTACGATAAATTATTTGTACGGGACCTGATGGTAGAACCCGCAGCCGTGATTACCCCGGAAGAAAACCTGCACGATGTACTGAAGAAATTTGAAGAGACCGGATTATGGAATCTTCCCGTAATCTCTGACAAACAATACAAAGGGTTTGTATCCAAATCGAGTATCCTTGCCCAGTATCGGGATGAATTGGTGAAGTCCGCTTAATAAAACAATCATTACTAACCGATCACTTCATGAATTTAATGAACAGATTAAGGGGTTGCTTCATCTATGGAGCAATCGGTGATGGTATAGGAGGAAAATACGAAGGTGCTGGGTACAATCAGGAAGTCAGTTTTGATTTTGACTGGACCATTTCAGATGATACTCAGTTAACCTTAGCCACCTGTGAAGCAATTTTTGATTCCGAAAAAATAAGTCCTGAAAAAGTGGCCGCTCAGTTTCTCCAATGGTTTAATAAGGGGAAGCTAACAGGATTAGGAGCAAGTACATTATTACTGCGCTTTACAAACTACGATCGCCAGATAACCTGGCTGCTGTATGGCCATATATCAAAACCGATACACCACACCATTACCGGAAACCTTAAACTGACGTTATGATTGTCCTCTTCTGCAAGAAAACGTTTATACTTACGTGCTCCCTTTGCCCAGAATATAATGCCAGGTACAATCATACCGACTCCTCCTCCAATCATGTAAGAGGCTAACACCTCTTGTGGATTTACCGTGGGCACGGAGTTATAATTACTATTGATCGTATCATCCGAATTACTGGCCAGGATAACACCACCAATAACCAGAAATGAACCGGCCAGCATAAGTGTACTTCCTACATTTTTCATTCGGTAGCCTGGAGGCAGTACTTCCACCTGCCGTACAGCTGGCGGAATCAACCATGAGCCGGAGGGTGTGCTATTATTGACCGCATACGAAGCAAGTGAAGAATTGAACTGCGCAAATGAGTATACCTTTAAAAAGAGAATGAACGAAGTGATCAGGATGGTCTTCATGGGGTTGGAGTAAGGGGTTAAGGGGTTAAATAAATGGATTATTTGAATCGTTGATAACCTGAATGTACTAAACCAGTATTAAAACCGATAAATGACTCCATTGCTCTTTAGTTGAAGGCTTACAGCAGTGCTGGCCTGTTCGGCCTGATAGATTCTGTATTTTTTTGCTCCCTTCGACCAGAAAATGATACCGGGTACCATCATTTCTACACCACCTACCACCATCGCCGGGCTAATGGGTAGCGTTGAGTTATTCTTGACGATTACGGCACCGCCAATAAGAAAACAACCTGCCAATGTAAGTGTGGCTCCTACCCTTCTCATTCGATATCCCGGTGGAAGCCACTCCTTCTGTAACGGTTTGTCGGGCGAAAGAAATAAGGGATTGGGTTTCGAAATGTACGCACTGTGTGCTACCAGATTGGAATTGAGCTGCGCAAAAGAAAATGAGTTAGCAATAACGATTAACAAAGCCAGCACGAGCACAGATTTCATTCAATAGGTTTTGGGGTTAAATAAAAAAACTCTGGAAAGATATTACTCTTCCAGAGATTTCAAATGGGCAGAAGCCGGATTATTTATACGTACTGATTCAACATTACCGGCATTACCAGCATGAGGATATCTTCGTCTTTATCTTTTTCTGCCGGATTAATGACACCTGCTTTGTTAGGTGCTGACATCGACAATTTGATCTGATCACTGTCAATGTTGGTCAGCATTTCTACCAGAAACTTGGCATTGAATCCGATCTCAATATCTTCTCCCTCGTGCTCGCACGAAAGTCGTTCGTTTGCTTCGTTAGAGAAGTCAAGGTCTTCAGCAGATACCTGCAATTCGCTGCCTGTAATCTTCAAACGTACCTGGTGGGTCGTTTTGTTGGCATAGATAGAGATACGTTTCAATGATCCCAAAAAGTCGGTACGGCTGATGGTCATCTTGATCGTGCTGCTGGAAGGAATTACATTTTCATAGTCAGGGAAACGCTCATCGATCAGACGGCAGATCATACGAATGTTACCAAATTTGAAGAATGCGTTCGACATGTTAAAGTCGATGTTCACATCCGTATTCTCAGAAGGTAATGTTGCTTTCAGTAAGTTCAGCGCCTTACGCGGGATAATGATGGAGTTACCGGTTTCCGACTTGATGTCGGTTCGGCGGTAGCGTACCAACCGGTGACCGTCAGTAGCAACAAAGGTGGTGTTCTTCTCACCAAGATTCACATACACACCTGTCATGGCAGGGCGAAGTTCATCGTTACTGGTAGCGAAGATGGTATTGTTGATGGCTTTCGCCAATACTTCAGAAGAAAGTGATGCAGTAAAATCGTTCGATACTGAGGGTACCTTGGGGAAGTCAGTGGCATTTTCGCCGGAAAGCTTGTAGCGTCCGTTGTCTGAACTGATTTCAATACTGTACGTAGAGGTATCTACAGAAAAAGTGACCGGCTGATCAGGAAGGTTCTTCAAGGTATCCAAAAGAATACGTGCAGGCACTGCTATACTACCCTTTTCTTTCGATTCCACGGTGATCTCGGTGATCATCGAAGTCTGAAGGTCGGAAGCCGTTACCGTCAGGTTGGTCTTGTCTATCTCAAAGAGAAAATTCTCAAGGATAGGAACAACAGGGTTAGTGGTAATAACACCGTTGATGTTAGAAAGTTGCTTCAGCAAGTAGCTGGAGTTGACGATAAACTTCATTGCAAATCCGTGGTTTTGTAATTGATCGGGCGGTAAAGATAAAAAGAAAAATGTATCCTGAAAACGCAAGGTTTACACAAACGATGCACGGCAAATCACCACCTTATCCACAATTACTTTTGTTGAAAGTAATTCTTTTTCCTGGCCAGTGGAATAATGCTATTCCGCTCAAATACAGCCACTTCGCTTCCCCCGATACGCCCGAGAATGTCCTCTTGTCCTCGCTGCGGAGGATAAATTTCCAGCAAATAAGAACGATTGGCAATATCTTTCACCTCCACAGCAAAGGAGGGGGTGGTGTTGAGAATGCTGTCATACCCAACTCTTTTTTGCGCTGACAGAAACGATTTCGCATTGAGCTGAAAGGCACCATCGAGATATTCATTTACTTTAGTGGTATCCACCTTCGCGATTCCATCAATATGGAATTGTGCCTCTTTTATCATGATCTGGTAGTTCTCTTGGGGCTGCGATGGAAACTTTACCTCCAGTCCTCTGAAGTTGCGCCAGTTGAAATTAAATACACGCTTGTCGCGCCACATCTCCTCGCCTATTTCAAAGATACCCGACACGTACACCCGATACCCCGGAATGGTCATGACATAACTGCTCCCATCCGGTAACTGAAAGTAGGCTTCGGTTTTCGGTTCGTTCCCTCCGGCTAAAAATTTCTTCTTTACGACATCGCCTTCCATCCAGCTAACGGTGATGCCTGCACCCGCGAGTTGCTTGTTCACCTGTTCTTTTGTGGTTGTGCCTACTTCTCTTTTGGGTATGGCTTGCTCAGCTGTGGCAAACAATACATCGATCAGTTGCTTGTCGGCATCCATCTCGTTATTCACCGTCCAGCGGCTTCCGTTGTAATGCAGCTCCACCCGCCCGGCTTTTGATTCAAGGATAACACGATCAATCTTGTCTATCCCCTCCACTTTAAAAAGCGTGGGGTCAATCTGAGCCGCTTCCGGTTTCTGCATATAGAAAAGCAAACCGCTGGTAGCCAGCACCAGCACGGCCAACACCACCAAACGCAACTTGTTTTTCTTTTCTATACCTATCTCCATGTATGCTTACTTATTTTCAAACACATCGGCCTGTTTCTTACTAAAACCGGAGTATTTTTTCTTCCTCCAGAAAGCACGCACCACTCCAAACACCACTAATAAAACCAAAGGGGCAAGCAAATTCAAACCCTGCCAGTAGGTACGATTCGCTCGGATCTTCTCTCTGTCCAGTGGTCGTATCTTCACTTCTTTATTTCGCACGCTGATCAATCCTTTTTCATCGCTGAGGTAGGCAATCATATTCATGATCAGATCCTGATTAGAAAAAGTATAGTTAGAGAACGGATCGAAGCCCAGCTGTTGCGGATTACCTGTTTTCGGATTCACATCATTACGTGCCAGATCACCATCGGCTACAAGGATGATTTTGGATTGTCCCTGCTCCACGAAAGTGCTTTTATCAACTCCTTCGGGGAGAAAACGATTTCTAAATACCGAAGTGAAATTACCTTCCAGCAAATAACCCACCGGCACCGGCCCTTCATTAAAACTTTCAGGATTTACATTCTTGCGCAGATCATTGATACTGATTTTAACCGGTGTACTCACTTTGCGTGAATACGCAGAAGAAAAGAGTAAAGGTGTCTTCTTCACACCTACCGCTTTCACGGTATCGATACTGCTTACAAATTTCAGCAGCGAAGCATCGAGGTTACGGGTAATCACATGATCCGCATATTGATTGATCAACGGATAGAACGGCCAATCCATTTTCATCATCTGAGGTTTGCCGGCATTGCTTATCACCACCGGATACTTGGAAGAAACACGATCCTGAATCAGATCGGCATTGATCCGAACCCCATACTTAAAAAACTGATCGTCCAGTTTCAGGTCATAAGGAAAAGCAAAATTGGTATCGCTCGATGCACTATCCATGCGCGCATCCAGTTTATCAATCAAAGCCACCAGTTTGCCTCCACGCATTATGAACTGATCCAACTCATACTTCTCCTTTTCAGAGAATGGCTGAGTGGGTTTGGCAATGATCAGTACATCACAATCTGTTACTGGTTGAGTAAGGTCTGTTTTTTTTACTACGTAATTCTCACTGATTGTACTTTTCAAACCAGCAACCTCCAGACTATTCAGTTCTCCATGAGATGAAGTAAACCCTATATTTCTCTGGTTTGAACTGGTTAGTTTATGTATAGCACTGACCAGCTCATACTCCAATCCCTCAATAGATTCATTAAGTACATCTTGCGAATTGGGATTAAACATTTTACCGTCTTTGTATCTGCTTTTGAAAAGCATCACCCCCATTTCCATACCACCATACGAAATCAATGCACCCGGAAAAACAATCTTCTCTGTTTTCTGTCCATCTTTAGATTCAATCACGGGCAACGCTTGAATACCCTTTGCTGCCAGTTCATTCATAAATTCCGACTGGGCTTTTTGCCCCATGGCAGCAGCAGGGTTGCTGAAGGTATAACGGACTTTATTATCCGAGTATATCCTGAATTCTTCCAGCGTTTCCTTGATCGAAGTCTGAAAGCGTTTGAAGCCTGCGTTCAAATCACCTTCCAGGTACACGTCTACATACACCACATCATCCAGCTTCTCCAGCAAATCGCGTGTAGGCTGTTTTATACTGTAGCGTTTTTCTTCGGTAAGATCGAGACGAAAGAAATGAAAGGAGGCTAACAGATTAATCAGCACCAATGCGACCAGTGCGTTGGTCAGCGTTAATAGGTCGCCCAGTTTTTTACTTTTCCAGTTCACCATGTGCGGCTGCTTAAAAAAGTTTTAGTAAGAAACAGTAAAAAGAAAATCGCGCTGAAAAAATAGATCAGGTCGCGGCTATCAATCAACCCTTTGCTCAACGATTCATAATGATAAAGTATCCCCAGTTGTTTGATGATCAGCGAAAGGTGCCCCTGCTGAAATAATGTGGATACCGACTCAAAACCGGAATAGAAAAGGAAACATAAAAAGGCAGAGATAATAAAAGACACAATCTGGTTCGGTGTGATGGAAGAAGAAAAAACCCCTATCGCACAAAATACACCACCGAGTAATATAAATCCGATATAGGAGCCGATCACGCCGGGGGTATCAATATTACCCGCCGGGTTTCCTAATTGATAAACGGACACATAATAAACCAGTGTAGGCATCAGCGCAATAATTACCAGTGCAAAGCAGGCCAGAAATTTTCCGAATATAATCTGCCAGTCGCTGAGTGGTTTGGTGAAGAGCAACTCCAACGTTCCCATCTTTTTCTCCTCGGCAAAGCTCTTCATGGTAATCGCCGGGATGAGAAAGATAAATACATACGGTCCTAGTGAGAATAATGTATCCATATCCGCATAGCCATAATCCAATACGGCCGTATCCGGAAACACCCACATGAGTAAACCGATGGCGGTAAGAAAAACACCAATCACGATATAGGCAATCAGTGAATTGAGGAAGCTGTTGAATTCTTTGAGAAAGATCTGCGTCATCCGTTGTCCTTCGTTAAGTCCCTGAAAATATTCTCCAGCGAATGATCCACTTGCTTCAGGCCTAGCAATGATACCTGTTTATCTGCTGCAAACCGGAATACCGCGGGCCGTATATCAACGCCCGATGAAATCTGGTAGTGTCTATCCGTAATGACGCTGATATCGATTACTCCTTCTATCTGCCTCAGTTCTTCAATGGCCACGGGCTTATCAAACTCCACCACAATCATCTCCGATTTGGATTGTCGCGACAGCAAATGATCCAGATGATCATCGGCCACAATGTTTCCCCGGTTAATGACAATCACCCGATCGCACAATGCCTGAACTTCCTGCATGATGTGTGTAGAGAAAATGACTGTTTTATTTGTACTGATATCTTTGATCACCTTACGGATCTCGACCAGCTGGTTAGGATCAAGCCCGGAAGTAGGTTCATCCAGAATCAACACTTGCGGATCATGAATCAATGCGGCCGCTAACCCTACCCGCTGCCGGTATCCTTTTGAAAGGGACTCTACTTTTTTATTCTGCTCCAGACCAAGTCCGCAGAGCTCAATCATTTCGCTCACCCGTTTACGCAGATTTCCACCTTTCAGTCTGAACAAACCTCCGGCAAAGGCCAGGTATTCGTGTACAAACATATCCAGGTAGAGTGGGTTATGTTCTGGCAGATAGCCGGTGATTCGTTTTACTTCCAGCGGATGCTGAACCACATCATACCCCTCTACGATCACCTTACCCGTTGAAGGTGGCAGGTAACCGGTAGTGATTTTCATTGTGGTGGACTTCCCCGCACCATTAGGCCCAAGAAACCCCACAATCTCTCCTTTCTTTACCTCGAAAGAAATATTGTTGACCGCCTTTTGCCGGCCATAAACTTTAGTAAGGTTTCTTATCAGTAATGACATTTTCGGGCGCAAAAGTAGCTTATGGAAACCCATAGTCAATAATTGCGTACCCAATAGTTTTTGAAAATGTCGCCAGTCAACCCTGCACACGAGCCGGACAGAGAAGCGGCCATACACATCCAAGACAAATCCTTCGCGAAGAAATCTCCGGCAATTTCGAATAGCTTCCGAAGAGGAAGCCGAGCGCGGGAAGCACTAGGTAATCGGAATTATCAATGCAGAGTGCCACTCCGCAAGCCTTGTTAATATGTGTTAACGTTTACTTCTTTTCAATATGGCTTATTAATTGCCATTGATAAACTCAATGATTTTCTGAAATTTGTCTACTGAGAACGATCTACTATGACTATTCGACTGCTTTGCCTCTTTCTGTTTGTAGCCACCACTACGTTCGCACAGGAGGGATACAAACTTGATTTTAAAGTAAAAGGCCTGAAAGACACCACCGTATACCTTGGATTTCATTATTGGGAAGGCACTTATATTAAAGATACCGCCCGTGTGGATCAACAGGGTAAAGTCACTTTTACGGGTAAAAAACCACTTAACCAGGGCATTTATTTTCTGGTGGTCAAAAACAAAAAAGACAATTCACGGATATTTGATTTTGTCGTGGGTAAAGATCAGCAATGGTCGCTGGAAACAGATATTCAGGATTATAAATTTAAAGTTACAGGTGATGAAGATAATCGCCTGTTTGCCGAGCACGTAGAATTAAACACCTCGCTGCAAAAGCAGGCCGAACCTTATATAAAAATACTCAGAGACAGTACGTTAAAGCCTGAACAGAAAAAAGAAGCCAACGAAGAGTTCAAAAAAATCAAAGATAAACTAATTTCTTACCAGAATGAGGTGATCGCCAAACACTCAGGAACAGTTACCTCTAAATTATTTCTGGCAACCAAGGAAATTGTTGTACCTGACCCTCCCAGGAAAGCCGATGGCTCTATCGATTCTTCCTTCCAGTTCAATTATTACCGCGATCATTATTTCGAGTATTTCGATCTTTCCGATGAAGTAAACATACGCCTGCCACGCCCTTTCTACCGCGATAAAGTATACGATTACCTCGACCGCCTGTTCCTTCAACATCCCGATACCTTAACCAATGTAGTTGACCGGCTTGCCTTGAAAGCAGGTAAAAATCAGGAGACCTATAAGTATATGGTCTGGAAATGCATGACCCATTACCAACAGCCTAAGATCATGGGGCTGGATGAAGTCTATGTAAACATTGTCGATAAATACATCGCCAGCGGAAAGCTGGATATCGATGAAACGATAAAGAAGAATACCATCGACTACGCCAACAAGGTACGCAAGGCGATGATCGGCCGTACAGCACCCAACCTGATGATGCAGGATCAGAACCTGCAACCTAAGTCGATGTACGATATCAAGAACAAATACACTATTCTTTTTATCTACTCGCCTGACTGTGGGCATTGCAGGGAAGAAACACCCAAACTGGTCGACTTCTATAACAAATACAAAACAAAATTTGATATCGGAGTCTATGCACCAAGCATCGATACTTCGATGAAGAAGATGCGCGACTTCATTAAAGAAATGAAGATACCCGGCACATGGGTAACTGTGAATGCACCACGTACCTACACGAAGACGTATGGCGAACTCTATTTTGCGGAGACCACGCCTTCATTATACATCATTGATAATAAAAAGAAGATTATTGCCCGTAAACTAAGCGTAACCGATTTGCCGGACTTTTTCGAAAAACACGAGCGTTTTAGTAAAACCAGGGCTAACAATGAGAAGGTAGAACCCAAAAAAACGCGCTAAAAGGACAATTCACCGCCTGATTTTGACATTCTAATCAAAAAAAGTCCTGTTCCATGCAACTATTTGTGCGAATAGAAGTATCTAAGTAAGAGTAAAGACTAAACCACTATGGCATTTTTAGATAATCTATTCGGAAAGAAGAAGAAAGAGTTCAGGGCAGCATGCAACATTACTAAAGAGCCTCTGGAAAAAGGATTTGGATACCTGCTCACTACAGCACAGATCGTCACCTCAAAAAAATACTGGGACATGATCATGACCGAACCGGAAACACTCTCCTATACGGTCTCTCATTTCAAAAATCAATCGAGTGGTACTCAAATGCGTACCATGATTTTTGAAAAGTACGCCACGGTGGGTAAACCCTGGATCATTTCGGATTCCATTATCAGTTATTTTGAAGTAGATAAAAGTGCCGCTAAAGAGAATGCCAAAAAATGGTGGGCAGCCGAGGGGCAATTTACTCCCGAACAAACAGGCCCTGCGGCTACGTCATTAGATGAAAAAACATTCCAGTCATGGAGAGATTATGCCGTACTGGAAGCAGGCCGGGAGAAAGTAAAGATTTGAGTTTAAGGTTCAGGTTATAAATTTTGGAAAGTCCGCGGCGAAAGCTCCGGACTTTTTTTAATTTCTACGCTCAATGGTAAACTGAACGAGACCTTTCAGCGAAGTGCGATAAGGCGATTCAGGAAATTCATTCAGCAACTGAAGCGCATCCTGATAATATTTTTCCATCACTCCTTTGGCATAGTCGATACCTCCGGATTGTTTGACAAAGTCGATTACCTCTTTTACCTTCTTGGGTTTCTCACTCTCATTCTTGACGATGCGGATGATTCTTCTTTTCTCCAGCCATGGAGCTTTTGACAAGGCATAGATCAGCGGCAGGGTCATCTTCTTCTCTTTGATATCGATCCCCAGCGGCTTGCCGATTTCATCATCGCCATAATCAAACAAGTCATCTTTGATCTGGAATGCCATCCCCACCTTCTCACCAAATAACTTCATCTTACTCACGATCTCCTCCCCTGCACCGGAAGAACTGGCACCAATACCACAGCAGGATGCAATCAATGAAGCCGTTTTCTGCCGGATGATCTCGTAATAAATTTCTTCGGTAATATCCAGCTGACGTGCTTTTTCCATTTGCATCAGCTCGCCCTCGCTCATTTCTTTTACGGCCTGGGTACAGATGCCCAGCAACTCAAAATCTTTGTGCTCAAGCGCCAGAAATAAACCTCGGGTAAGTAAGAAATCACCCACCAGGACAGCTATTTTATTTTTCCACAGGGCATTCACGGAAAAAAAACCCCTGCGATAGTTAGAGTTGTCCACCACATCATCGTGCACAAGGCTGGCGGTGTGTACCAGCTCAATTAACGAAGCTCCGCGAAAAGTAGACTCGTTGATGATACCACTTGTGCCGGCACTGAGAAATACGAACATGGGCCGCATTTGCTTTCCTTTGCGCTTCACAATATAATTCATGATGCTGTCCAGCAGAAGCACTTTTGTTTTCATGGAAGCGCGGAACTTCAATTCAAACTCGTCCATCTCCCGGGCTATCGGGGCTTTTATGTCGTCCAGGCGTAAAGGCATGCGGGGCGCAATATAGCAGGCGATCCGCAATAGTGGTAGCTTATTGGAAGCTGTATTAAAAAAACTATCTGCCGCAACCTTCCGGATATGGACTATTGACTAATTTCGGGGCCATGAAGGTGATGAATAACTATTGGGAAGGATTTCTGTTTGCTGCCATCGTGCTGGGCGTTGCCAGCGTACTCACCTACCTCATCCGTTTTGTGATCGGCCGCTTCTTCCGAAGAGCTGCTTTAAAACTGAAAGTAGATCCCACCCGTTACAATTTCCTGAAAAATGCAGTAGGGTTTATTGTCTTCCTGATTGCCATCATTATCATCTTCCGGTCCATCCCCTCCCTGCGCGACTTTGGTACCACCTTGATGACCGGTGCCGGAATTCTGGCCGCCATTGTCGGCTTTGCTTCACAGTCTGCCTTCTCTAATATCGTGAGCGGAATATTCCTGGTTATCTTCAAACCATTTAGCGTAGGTGACCGCATCCGGATTGGCCAGCTGTACAGTGGTGATGTGGAAGACATTACGCTTCGCCACACCATTATCAAAGATTTTGAAAACAGACGCATCGTGATACCCAACACGGTGATCAGCAATGAAACCATTATCAACTCGACCATCACGGATGAGCGCGTTTGCATCTTTCTTGAACTCAATATCTCCTTTGACTCCAACATCGATAAGGCCATTGACATTATCCAGCAGGAAGCCGTGAAGCATCCATTGTGTATTGATAACCGATCGACCGAAGACCTCGCTAATGGCGATCATCAGGTCGTGGTGCGCGTGATTGGATTTACTGACTTTGCTTCCCAGCTGCGTGCTTACCTGTGGGCAAAGAATCCTTCAGAAGGATTTATTCTCAAATGCGACCTCAACAAATCGATCAAAGCCCGTTTCGATCAAGACAGTATAGAGCTACCTTACCCTCACCGTACCATCGTGCATAAGCATGACGGCAATGGTCTACCTCAAGTCTATGGTTAAATCGAAAAAGAGATTAATTCAAAAACCAGAACCTGCCCCGGAAGAGAAAATCATTCTGGAGCTGATTCAGTATGATGAAAAGGAATACATCCGCCAGGATAATCTTCCCGTAGAGGAACTGATCACAAAGATCAATCCCCAACTGGTTAACTGGGTAAATGTCGATGGACTTCATAATCCCACCATCATTCAGGAACTGGGCAAATACTTTTGCATACATCAATTACTTCTGGAAGACATCACTACCGATCACCAGCCGAAGTCGGAAGAATATGAAGATTATCTTTTCTTCACGCTGAAGATGTTGTACCGTATTGAAAATGGGGTGATTGATTATGAGCAAATCAGTTTTGTACTTGGTAAAGATTTCCTCGTGTCTTTCCAGGAAAAAGAAGGTGATATGTTCGACTCCTTTCGTGAACGGATACGACTAAGCCAGGGACGGGTACGAAAGTTAAAGGGGGATTATCTTTTATACCGGTTGATGGACATCATCGTGGATAACTACTACAATGTGCTGGATGCTGTTGGATCGCAGATCGAACAGATTGAGGAAGATGTCTATCAAAATCCTTCCGAAAGTAATTTTCTTCGTATTCAAAAAATAAAAAAAGACCTGCTCTTTCTGCGTAAGGCGTTATACCCTTTGCGGGATGCAATGAATCGCATCCTGAAAGACGAATCGAATTACATTGAGACCAGTACCATCCGCTACTTCAGTGATGTGTACGACCACGTCGTGCACCTGATTGATTCTTTGGAAACCTATAAGGACCTCAACTCGGGCCTGATGGATATTCATATCAACTCAATGAATACCCGCATGAATGAAGTGATGAAGATTTTAACGGTGATCTCGGTTATCTTCATGCCACTCACCTTCATAGTAGGTGTCTATGGAATGAATTTCGATGTACTGCCTGAGCTTCACTGGAAATATGGATACCTGGGTGTATGGGTACTGATGATCACCATTACCATCACCATGATCCGTTACTTCAAGTACAAGAAGTGGTTCTAGCCTTCGGTTAAAGTCAGGCGATTAAAATATCCCGGCCAGCGGCCCATTAATCCATCGCCTCTTCCGGTTCTTCAGGGCGGGGGCGAAGTTCGACCAGCTCGGGAAGATTTCTTCGCATCTTCAGGATTTTCACGTCGTAGCCATCCAGCTGGATCTCTTCCCCTTCTTTCAGATCGAACGGTTTCTCGTGCAACAGCAATCCGGCCAGCGTATCGTATTCTTCCGATTCCATCAGCGGCTTATCCAGTGTCTTGTTAATGTCGTGCAATGGTGATGTCGCAATCACATGGAAGTTGGCTCCCATAGGAGTAACAATCTGCACTTCGTGATCGTGCTCATCCTGTATTTCTCCTACCAGTTCTTCCAGAATGTCTTCCAGGGTCACCATTCCAAGCATATCACCATACTCACTAATGACGATAGCCATCTGCGCCTTGTTCTTCTGAAACTCTCTTAACAGCTGATCAATGGGCTTATGTTCGGTAACATAGTACACTTTGTTCATGATCTCTGCCAGGGATTTCCCGCTCTTCTGAACATAATGGCGCATGACATCCTTGGCAATGATTACCCCACTGATTTCATCAAGACTCTTGTCATATACCGGATAGCGCGAGTACCCTTCACGGAAAACAATATTGACCACTTCTTCCAGCGTGCTGCTTAAACTGATACCGGAAACTTTGGCCCGAGGTACCATGATCTGTTTCACCACTCGATCATCAAAATCAAAAACGTTTTGGATCAACTCCCGCTCACTGCTCTCGATGGCACCGCCCTCTTCACTTTCAGCAATGATGAGTTTCAACTCTTCTTCGGAGTGTATCTCCTGTTCGCTTACCGGCTTGATTCCGAACATGCGCAGGATAAGGTTGGCAAAGCCATTTAACAACCGGATAAAAGGCCGGCATACCAGATGGAAAATACGAAGAGGCACAGCCACCCATAACGTGGTTTGTGTTGGATAGCGGATAGCCACCGATTTAGGGGCCAGCTCTCCAAATACAATATGAAGTATGGTCAGAATAATGAAAGCAGTAGGTAATGCTATTTT
>JAHEZH010000149.1 GCA_023251155.1 Flammeovirgaceae bacterium
GCCAAGTCAGCCAATACCTTACGGTTAAGGTCGATGTTTGACTTCTTCAATTTACCCATCAACTCAGAGTAAGAAAGTCCGTGAACTCTTGCTCCTGCATTGATACGGGTAATCCAAAGCTAACGGAAATCTCTTTTCTTTGCTTTGCGATCGCGGTAAGCATAAACGAGTCCTTTCTCAACTGCGTTTTTCGCTACCGTCCATACATTCTTTTTGCGACCAAAGAATCCTTTGGCCAACTCAAGCACTCTTTTGCGCTTGGCTCTTGATGCTACACTGTTTACTGAACGTGGCATTTTTGCTGATTTTTTGGTTGATGGCGGTTCCTTTTTTTTTAGAACGCTTATGTGCCAGAAACCTGGTTAAACATTGGTCGGGAAATTTATGGAGGTCTTGCCTGCCAGGGTCCCGATTAAACCTATTTTTCTTTTTAAGTTAGATTCCGTACGGAAACATCAACTGAACATTCTTCTGGTCCGCTTTATTCACAACGGCCTTGGCAGTCAGTCTGCGTTTCTGCTTAGTCTCTTTCTTTGTCAGGATGTGATTTTTGAAAGCCCTTTTACGTTTAATCTTACCGGTTCCGGTCATCTTAAAACGTTTCTTGGCCCCTGACTTCGTCTTTAACTTTGGCATTTATTATAACAGTTTAAAATTACTTCTTTGCCTTAGGTGCAATGTGCATGAACATCCTCTTCCCTTCCAGATGAGGCATCTGCTCCACTTTACCATGTTCTTCGAGCGCCTGAGCAAACTTCAGCAGAAGAATCTCACCACGCTCTTTGTACACAATCGATCTACCTGCAAAATGCACGTAGGTTTTTACTTTAAAACCATCCTGCAGAAACCCTACTGCATGCTTTACTTTAAAGTTAAAGTCATGTTCCTCTGTATTCGGACCAAAACGAATCTCCTTGACAATTGTCTTCTGAGCGTTCTGTTTGATCTCTTTCTGTTTCTTCTTTTGCTCGTACTTAAACTTAGAGTAATCAGTGACTTTACATACCGGAGGATCTGCATTCGGAGAAATCTCCACCAGATCAAGTCCCTGCTCTTGCGCCATTTTGATAGCTACAGCAGTCGGATAAACATCTACTTTGATATTTTCTCCCACCACACGCACACGCGGAGCGGTAATGCGCTCGTTAATGCGATAGGGTTCTTCTGCTACGCGCGGCCGGAAAGGTCTTGGTCCCTTGTTAAAAGGACGTCCCGGGCCACCACCACTTGTATTTCCTGGAATAAATGCCACTTACTGGGTTTATGTTAAACAATTAAAAAAAAGCCTTGTCTGCACACTTTTGGCAAACAAGGCTGCAAATATCGCTAATATTTCATTTTTTGCAACACCAATCTTTAAGATGGCAAGGCAAAATCACTTCCAAACTGGCTCATAAACTCATCCAGCGTGAATGCCCCAAGGTCGCTGCCGCCATGCTTACGGACAGTGATCTTGTTTTCGGCCACCTCTTTCTCACCAATAATGAACATATAAGGTACCTTTTTTACCTCAGAATCGCGGATTTTGCGCCCGATCTTTTCATCACGGTCATCCAATAATCCACGGATATCCTTATCGCGCAAAGCATTAAGAATGCGTTTTCCATATTCATTGAATTTCTCTGAAATAGGAAGGATTGCGAACTGCTCCGGCGCCAGCCACAGCGGGAAGTTACCCGCACAGTGCTCAATCAACACGGCAACGAAGCGCTCCAGTGAACCAAACGGTGCACGGTGAATCATTACCGGAGTGTGCTTCTGATTATCAGACCCTACGTATTCCAGTTCAAATCGCTGAGGCAATTGATAGTCCACCTGGATAGTTCCCAGCTGCCAGCTGCGGTTAAGCGCATCACGCACCATGAAGTCGAGCTTCGGTCCGTAAAAGGCAGCCTCGCCTTGCACCGCCACGGTTTTCAGTCCGCGCTCATCCGCTGCTTCTTGTATTTCTCTTTCTGCTTTATCCCACTGTGCATCTTCACCAATGTACTTCTGCTTGTTTTCAGGATCACGCAATGAAACCTGGGCCGTATAGTTATCAAAACCCAATGACTTGAATACCAAAAGAACGAGATCAATTACCTTGATGAATTCTTCTTTTACCTGATCCGGGCGGCAGAAAATGTGTGCATCGTCCTGGGTGAATCCCCGCACACGAGTCAAACCGTGAAGCTCACCACTTTGCTCATAGCGATACACGGTACCGAATTCGGCCAAACGGATAGGAAGATCTTTGTACGAACGAGGTTTTGTCTTATAAATCTCGCAATGATGCGGACAGTTCATTGGTTTTAACAGGAACTCCTCTCCTACATCCGGTGTAGTGATCGGCTGAAAAGAATCCTTGCCGTATTTCTCATAGTGACCGGAAGTGACATACAACTGCTTGCTGCCGATATGCGGTGTCACCACGGGATCATATCCTGACCGGATCTGTGCTCTGCGCATAAACTGCTCGAGACGCTCACGCAGAATCGTTCCTTTCGGCAACCACAGGGGTAAGCCCATACCTACCTTTTCTGAGAAAGCAAACAGCTCCAGTTCTTTGCCCAGCTTACGGTGATCCCGCTTCTTGGCTTCCTCCAGTACATGCAAGTATTCTTCCAGCTCTTTCGCTTTAGGGAAGGTAATTCCATAAATACGTTTGAGCATTTTGTTCTTCTCATTACCACGCCAGTAAGCACCCGCTACGCTGAGCAGTTTTATTGCTTTGATCACTCCGGTGGCCGGCACGTGAGGTCCGCGACAGAGGTCTGTAAAGTTTCCCTGCTTATAGAACGTGATCGATCCGTCCTGCAGGCCTTCAATCAATTCCAGTTTATACTCATCCCCTTTGGCCCGAAAATACTCCAATGCTTCCTTCTTCGATACATCGCTGCGTACAAAGGGATTATTGGCTTTCGCTAACTCGATCATTTTCTTTTCTACGGCAAGCAACTCATCATCACCAAAAGGTTGGTCACCTAAATCAACATCGTAGTAAAAACCATTTTCGATGGGCGGGCCAATACCAAATTTCACACCGGGATAAAGTGCTTCCAGTGCTTCCGCAAAGAGGTGAGCGGAAGAGTGCCAGAAAGCATACTTCCCTCCTTTATCATTCCACGTAAATATCTTGATGGAGGCATCGGTGGTGATGGGGCGGCTCAGATCCCATATTTCTCCATTCACTTCAATAGAGAGTGCCATACGGGCAAGACCTTCACTGATACTTTGGGCGATTTCACTTCCCTTCACACCCTGTGGAAACTCACGAACGCTTCCATCAGGCAAACTAATTTTCACAACACTCATTTCATTAAAAATTCAGGCTGCAAATATGCCAGAATTATCCGTAAGAGAAAATTAATCACAACTGGAGCTGGGCCGTAACCAATACACCAAACTTGCGCACATCCGGATTATCCAGGTAGGTAAGGCGATGAACGAAGTCTACACGAAGGAACCGGAAGATGTTTTCGACACCATAACCTACTTCTACATAGGGCTTACCGGTAAAATAACCAGCCGTCAGCGTGTCTTCTCCTTCCGGTGAGGTAGGTGATATTAACTGCCGGTTAGCCTGGCGCATCCCTCCCGTTACCACATTGCCGGTAGCCAGTAATCTCCACTTCAGCTTCTGCAACAAAGGGACTCGATTGAGTAAAAAACCTTCCAGATACTGACGGTACTGCAAACTGGCGTAATGATCGCTGACGAACTCTCCATAGTTCATCAGGTTATACGTAACGGTTGAATAAATCACTGACTGATTCCCCAAATGCAAGGCCAGCAAGGGATACGGAAGCGTGTTGAACACATATTCGCCAGTTAAGGTGAGATAGCCCACTCCCAGTGGGCCGGTTTTCACCCGCTTGGTGATGTTCAGTCGTAATTTGTCGTAATCAAAGTCACTGCCAAATACTCCCTTCACACCATGAGTATAGCGTAGCGAAATAATGGGGGAACGTGTTGTTCCCAAGCTGATCCGATCATTATCGTCCTGAATAAAAACTTCATCGCGCGCATAGCGTGATTCCAGCGAGATTTCAGAAGATTGAAAGCTGTCGAATACTTCAGTGGGAGTTTCGGGAGTGAGGTAATAGCCGAAGTTATAGGTTGGTTTAAATGTCCAGTGCTGAAAGGATAACTTCTGAGAGAAGCCTTTGAATAAATCGCGCTGCACGGTAGCACGCACTTCATTGCTGTAAAAACCTCTGCGAAACACCCCCCATCGTGTCGAAGCCAGGAAGATCGGATTATCCGCCAGGTTTTCCGTATCTACACCCAGGCGCGACAAATCTTTCTTTACCCTGAACGTAACGGTGGTCCACTTATCACGATCCAGTATCTTTTGAGCGAAGGCCGAATATTTTATCTGATGGTCAGTGAAACCATATCCCAGTTGCCCGCCCAGTACATATTTTTTACTGAACTGATAGGTGGTCTTAAAGCCGGCCTGCAAGCGCACACCTTCAATATTGTTCCAGGCCACAAAACTATGGTATGGACCAATCTCAATTTTCTTCCCGAAGTCAATGTACCCGTTGATCATAAACTTGATGATCTCCGTGTAGGTTTTCACTACCGGAATACTCTTGAGGGTATCGATCATCTTATACACGTTCTTCTCGGTTTCGCTTAAGGGCTCGTGCCGAAGGGTATCCCACGAGGTTCCTTCCTGGTCGAGCAAGGCATCCTCCGCCACCACAATCGGCTTTTCATAAAAAGAAATTTCGTGCGGCTTGTTGATCACAAAATTTCTGTTGCTGGTATAAAACTTGGCAAGCATGCCGGCCGACTTATTCGTGAGTTCACCCACATCGATCAGTATCCGGTTCTTCACTGGTATCCATGGCCCAAAATCGGTTTTCTTTAGCTCCTGCTGAATTTTAATTCGCTCCACAAAATTGAGATTGGCAGTAGCCCCCACGGTAGCGTCTATCTGGCGAAGTGCATAATCGGCTTTGGTGATCCAGATGGTTCCGGTGAAAGCCAGGGCCTGCGGGCTCTTTGGTGTAAAATCAATTCGATAACAGTAATCTTCCCCGATGTACACACTGTCCATCAGATCATAATCGTAGTAGATTCGCCAGCCATCTGCTATGGGTGATACAAACTCTTTGGTGAGGATATTCAGCCAGTTCTGATAGAAATTATATTCCTGAAATGAGGAACCTACCAGTTGAATCGTTGATGTTCCATCGGTTACACCCAGTCCGGTGATTTTGGATTTAGAAATCGTTTCTTTCTTTAATACCGGGTTCTCCCGATAGTAAAGTTTGGAAACACTTTCGGTGATAAACACAGGAAGAACAGGCTTGCCATCTTCGCCTGCGATGCGATCCACGCTATCCAGCACCTGAGCGATTTTTTTCATGATCTTTCGCTCTCTCAGCTCATCCGAGATCTTATCTACATCCACTTCTATTTTGGTGTAGGTATCGTACTCGTAAGCCGATAATCTTCGCTTGTCATTTTTGTCTTTGTTCTTTACAACACTGCGCAAAATTTCCCAGGCTGGATTTTCCCCGGCATTGAAAACAAACTCCTGCAAATGCTGCACATCTTCTGACAACTGAAAATTAATAGTTTGCGTAACACCCCGCTGAATGACTTTGCTGCGGCTTTTATACCCGATGTAACTCACCACCACACTATCCGTAGCTGCGGTAGTGGAAATCTTAAAGTTACCATCAAAATCGGTATTGGCTCCGTTACTCGTGCCTTTGAAAATGACATTTACAAAAGGCAATGGATCGCCTGAATCAGCGTCAATAATCTTGCCCTGCACCACCGTGATCTGTGCCCGAGAAGAGGAGAACAGAAAAAAAACAAAACAGAAAACGATCAGCCCAACTACCCGAGTTCCCGGTATTCTCTTCACATTAATGGGTTAAGTTTATCAAAGTTAGCATATATACGAAAGAAGAGCAGGATGGTATTCGCCAATAAAAAATAAATTCTATCGCTTTAATGGTTCCTTTTCTCCTAAGTGCTTAGGCGTTGTTTTCAGTACATACAAATCCAAAACCGCCTTGGCACGGGCAAAATATTCCCTAAAGTAAACTTTTGTCGCCTCCTCCTGCTCCGGTTCTTTGGCAACAAGCGCTACGGCATCAATCCCGTAATAATGGCTGATGAACAGTGCCCTGTACGAATGAAAGGGTTGCGTAATGATGATGATTTTATTCTGACCGAAAATCTCTTTGCTGCGCACTACCGAATCCAGCGTTCTCAATCCGGCATAGTCCAGGGTGATGGCCGAATCAGGAACACCTGACTTCATCAGTGCTTTCTTCATTGCCAATGGTTCGTTGTAGTAACGGCTGCGGTTATCTCCACTTAAAATGAAATGATCTACTTTACCTTCTTTATACAAGGCAGCGGCCGCCTGAATACGATTATCAAAGAATGGATTAGGTGAACCGTTCACCAGTTTCTGGCTGGTACCTAACACAAGCGCTATTTTGTTATCAGGCAGAAGGTGGTGATCAAGGTAAACATCGGCTTCGGTACTCATCACCACCCATATATTGGCGAGTACAACACATAGCAGAACGGCCACCATCAGATAACAACTGACTTTGAGCACTTTTTTAAAAGACATGGATGAGGATGAATTAAAGCGTAGACAAAGTTAGCCAATAGATCGCAGAAACTCGCGTTCCAACAGCGCTGAATTACGAACACACTTGCGATACCATTTCAAACGAATGTTATCTTTCTCCTCATCGGTTAATCGCCACGCGTGAGACGACTGCCTTATCTTAGGCACAAGTGTATTTAACCCGATAGCAGCGCTCACCGATATATTCAGGCTCTCGGTGAAGCCATACATGGGAATGCGTACCAGGCCATCGGCGTGCTTTTGGGCATAGTCAGAAATACCTTTTAATTCATTGCCCATTACCAACGCAATTTTTGTATCAACGGGTACCTCATCAATATTCTTTCCTTCCGGTGCCGGATCCATCGCATAAATGGTATATCCTGCATGGCGCAGGTGCTCAAAACACTTCTCGGTAGTGTTCACTCCTTTTTCTTTATGCTTGATCAGATCAATCCATTTATCTGACCCTTTGAGCACGCCCGGATTAATAGAGTACTTACTTGCATCCTCAATAAAATGAATATCCTGAAGCCCCATGCACTCGCAGGTGCGCACCACCGCACTGGCATTCTGTGATTGATAAATATCTTCCATCACCATGGTGATGTAGCGCGTACGCTCGCCCAATACTTTTTCAATGGTTTCTTTTCGGTTATCGGAGATGAATTGACTAAAATGACGTGTTACGAGATCGTTTCTTTCTTTTTCCTCCATTTCCAACTATTGACAATTTAAATCGTATCGAAAGCTACAGCCATTGCAGCCTTCTGCATTCACCCCCCGGCTAGTATTGATTGGTTCCTAGCATGACCAGCGTGCATGCTTCCAGCACTTCTATGCCCTGCTCCTCTGCCTTCTTTTCCAGTTCGGGGTTTTCCGTTCCGGGATTAAAGATAATGCGTCTGGGCTTGAGACCAATGATATAATCGTACCATTCGCTCTGCTTTTGCGGATTGATGTAAAGTGTAACCGTATCCACCTCTTCCAGAGCAGGCCGGGTATGGATATTCTGAATTTCTTTACCAAAAACACTTCCCTTCTTCACGCCCAACGGAAATACTTCGTGGCCGTATTTGGTCAGCATTTCGGCTGCACGATAGGCATATCTTTCGGTGTTGGTGGTCGCTCCTATGATCACTGTATTCATGAGATTGTCTTTTAAAAATTATACTACCTGAAGTATAAATGATATGCCGCTTCCGCACAGCGCTCTCCATCCATAGCAGCCGATACGATGCCCCCTGCGTAGCCGGCCCCTTCACCACAAGGAAATAGTCTTTTCAATTGCGGATGTTCCATTGTTTCCTTTCGACGAGGCACGCGCACTGGGGAAGAAGTTCTGCTTTCCACACCTAAAATCTGTGCCTCATTAGTCAGATAACCGCGCATTTTTTGCCCGAAGTTTTTGAAGCCCTGGCGCAATGCATCGGTAAGAAAAGGGGGCAATACCTCTTTCATATCCACGGAAGAAAGTCCGGGCTGGTAAGAGGATTCAAGCAGGGTAGATGATGTTTTTTTATCCACAAAATCGGCCAGGCGTTGTGCCGGTGCAGATTGTGTACCTCCGGCCACTTCACTGGCGCGTTTCTCTATCTCGGCCTGGAAATACATTCCGGCCAGAGGGCCAAATCTGGCGTACCTGGCAAAATCATTTTCTTCCACTGCCACTACAATACCCGAGTTGGCAAACCTGGAGTCTCTCCGTGACGGACTCATTCCATTCACCACAATTTCACCCGGAGCGGTAGCCGCTGGCACAATAAATCCACCCGGGCACATGCAAAACGAAAATACTCCTCTATCCTTTCCATTGATTTTGGCCTGATGAACCAATGCATACGAAGACGCAGGCAGATAAGGCCCCCGGTCTGTTTCACAATGGTATTGTACACGGTCAATAAAGTTCTGCGCATGCTCAACACGCACACCCAAGGCAAACGACTTGGATTCAATCAACACGTTATGCTGATGAAGCAGATGAAAAATATCGCGCGCGGAATGACCGGTTGCCAGGATCACCGAAGCGGCTTCCATTTTATTTCCTGATTGCGTAATCACACCTTTCAGTTCGCCTTCGCGGATAATCAGATCCGTTACTTTGGTATCGAAATGAATTTCTCCTCCCGCCTCTTTTATCGATTCGCGTAATTCGGCTACCAGTTTGGGAAGCTTATTGGTACCGATGTGCGGATGCGCATCAAACAGGATATCCTCACTCGCTCCATGTGCCACCAGTATCTCCAGAATACGTCTTACATCACCGCGTTTCTTGGAGCGTGTATAGAGTTTACCATCAGAATAAGTACCTGCCCCGCCCTCCCCAAAACAATAGTTCGACTCCGGGTTTACTACGTGCGCTTTATTAATAGCCGCCAGGTCCCGTCTACGCGCCTGCACATCTTTACCGCGCTCCAGCAAAATCGGTTTGATACCCAGTTCAATTAGCCGAAGGGCAGCAAACAAACCGGCCGGGCCGGCACCCACCACAAGGACACTTCTGGAATTCGAAACATCTTTATACTCTTTCTGAAAAGAAAACAACTTCTTCACCTCATCGGCAGCTACCAGCTCGACCAGCACATTGACCACTACATTTCTTCCGCGTGCATCAATGGATCTGCGCAAAGGGTGAATGTACGTTCCCTGTGATGGGGTGATGTTCAATTGATGGTAGATGGTTTTCCGGAAAACCGCTTCATCAAACGCCTCTTCAGGCCGAAGTGTTAATTCAACTGTTTTGTTCATGAAAGGTTTTTATCCTTTAATTGTTTAGCTGTGCCGACACGAAATCTTAGATTCCTTTATCAGCAACTATCTCCTTCTCCCATCAAAGGAGAAAGAATACCCAAAGTTAAGACCAAATCGGAAAGTTTGCGAAAACTTCTGTTGATTCACACTCTGAAAAACTTCTTTATAAGAAGGATCCACATCAAAATTGCGATAGCCGGCTGCATAACCTACATACGCATCCATGGTAAATCCATCGCCATTGTTTTTTTGCATGAGCCTCGTTCCCAGCAACACACCGTATTCTGCTTTCTGTTCCGATGAGCTCGCTGTAATCAACACCGGTACCGTGGTGGTTTGCGTGAAGTCAATATTTGAAAAATGGCCTACGTTGGTAAACCGCATTTCATGTGCAAAATACCACATGCCCATTTTCATGGGATTATAAAATTTCTGCCGGATGGCAATGGCATAGCCACGCTCAAATACTTTATTCGGTGAAACATCCGAATCATCCACAAAAAAAGGTTTACGGATACCTTCAAATTCAAACTCGTGTCCCAATCGCTCCTGGTTATAAAACTCAATCCCGAAAGGCATAGAGCCTCTGAAACTCAATGCCGGATTTCCCTCCACAATAACACCACGGTACTCCGGAAAATGGGGCCGGAAATAATAAAATCCTTTATTCACAACCCGCGCTGGTGACGATACCGCAGCAACTGGTTTTGATTTATTCAACAGGGAGTTGATCTCATTCACCAACACCTGGTCATCATAGAAAGGCTTATAATACCCCGATAGCTTTCCGTCTTCCTCGTATAATTCCCACGTGCCGACACGGTGATCATCTTCAATCTGTCCCTTGGTCTGCAAAGAGCCGCTTGGATAATATCCCATGTAGGTACCCTTACCTTTATCAAATTGTGCCTCGCCCTCCAGCTTTCCATCCGGAAAATAGTACTCCCACTTTCCCTGATTTTTTCCATCGACAATCGGCCCCTTTACTTTCAGTTTCTTATCCGGATAAAACTCGCGATACTCACCTGATCCATTGCGATAAGTCACTTCGCTTTTCAGCGATCCGTCTTTGTTCAATGTATTCCAGTAGCCATTACGCTTACCCGCTACAAACTCGCCTTTGGAACTGATGGTTCCATCTTCAAAGTAATACATCCACAATCCGGTCGGTTCATCTTTTTCATATTTACCGATAGAAGAAAGTTTGCCGGAGGCATAATAGAATTTCCATTCCCCTTCTTTCTTGCCATTCACAAAATCACCTTCGCTTTGCAGTGCTCCCCCCTCTTCGGCAAAGTAGCGCCATCTGCCCACGTTTTTACTTCCTGCGCGCGGCCCTTCTGCCATCACTTTACCCGAGTGATAATATTCCGTATAGCGGCCATGATCATCCTGGTATTCAATCTCACCCTTCACCACTCCATCTTCAAAAAAGGTCTTCCATATCCCCTCTCTTTTATTGGCTACATAAGTGCCTGTTTCTTTAACAACACCGCTTTCATAGTATATTTTCCATTCACCTTCCCGCAGTTTTCCGTTGATCATTCCTTCCATACTTTTCTGACCACTTTCAAAAAAATACTCCCATACGCCGTAGTTGGAATTCTGGCGAAGGATACCACGCATTTTCAGGTTGCCGGTTTCATAATAAAACTCCCATACACCGGTAGTTTCATTGTTAATAAACTGCCCCTTGGATTCGATATTACCGTTAAGAAAATAAGAAATGAATCGCCCGTGAAGCTGGTTGCGAATGGTGTCTTTTACCTGGTAGATTTCTTTGATGTTCTTTTTGGCCGCATCATGATAGATGTAGCGGGTGATACTCTGGGCAAGTACACAGCGCGAGAGGAATAAAAAGACCACTACCGAACAGAGCCGTATCACAGTTATCGGTTTAACAACTACTAAAATACGATTTATTTGGTCTTGCCTGATTGATCATGCAAAGCGTGCAGTACACCGGCCCTGCCCCATTCTTCCTTTTCCTGCTCACTCCATAGTTCGGGAAAGAACATGATGCGCTGAAAACGGGGAGGAAGATACTTCTGCCAGTTGGTTCCTCCTGTTGCTTTAATGTCTTCGGTATCACGATGCAGGTAACGACCTGCCGATTTCAGGTGTGCCAAAGGCCAGATCACATTGGACATCTGATCGAACTCACGAAGCCTGGCGATGACTTCCGGAGAGTTGGGGAAATGCCTAAGATATAATTTACGAAGATTACGATCGCGGTATTTCATTCCCGTTTCCAGAAAAAGCCGGGAGTACTTTTCCTCGAACTGCTGTAGTGTTAATGTTTTCTTGCCTGAAGCTAATTCAGTTGCTCCGCTTTGCCAGTATAACCGCTGCAGTTGCTTGTTCAGATCACTGTATTCCATCAGTGCTTCGCGCTCCAGCACATTCACCAGATTGATCATATCGGTAGAACATAATTCAATGAGCCGATACTGAGCCGATTGAAAACCACTGGCCGGAAGCAAGGCCATTCTGAACTTCAGAAACTGCTCACGCTCCATTCCGTCTATCATGATCGTAAAGGACCCTTCCAACTGGCGGAAGTAATTGATCATGCGGTTCAATCGCTCAATAAAAAACTTCTCTTCCAGTTGTTCGCGGTAAGCAATCTGTTCGATCTCCCAGAGAATAAGATTGAAGTAGAGCTCCGTAATCTGATGATAAACGATAAATACCTTCTCATCAGGAAATTGTGTCTTCGGGTTCTGTAAACTTAAAAGGGTATCCAGGTGGATATAATCCCAATAGGTGAGATAATCGGAGTACAAAAGGCCGTCCAGGTAGGAAGATAAATCCTGTCCCATTACCGCATACTTCTGTTGCAGTTTTTTTACTTGTTCTACCAGTGAAGGATCCAGAGAATTCATACCTCAATTAAAAAACGTACTGGCAAAAGTACCATTTTAGATTTACGAAGTACGATTTAACCACTCCGAATAGCACATTCCTTTTCAGTTTAAGGGCGCTAACGCCAGCCGCCATTTCAATCGGAAGAGTGACACATTGAATTACATGTTAAAATTGTACTTGGTCAATCGTAATTCGTAAATTTCCAGCTCTGATCGAATTTTAAAATCCCTATATGGCAACAACTTCAGCAGCGGAATCGAAAGCAAAAAAATCGTTGAAGCAGGATGTGTACGAACAGCCTGACTTCTATGCCATTGACAGCTTACTGACGGAGGAACACAAACTCATCCGCAGTTCTATCCGTGATTTCGTGAAGCAGGAGATATCCCCTTATGTGGAAGACTGGGCACAACGTGCGCACTTTCCTTACGAGATGGTAAAGAAGTTTGGAGACATCGGTGCCTTCGGGCCTACTATACCACAGGAGTATGGTGGTGGTGGGCTGGATTATATTTCTTATGGCATATTAATGCAGGAAATAGAGCGTGGGGATTCGGGCATGAGATCAACTGCTTCCGTGCAGGGATCGTTGGTGATGTACCCGATTTATAAATTTGGTAATGAACTACAACGAAAGAAATATTTACCCAAACTTGCCTCAGGCGAATGGCTGGGATGCTTTGGACTAACGGAACCGGATCATGGTTCCAACCCGAGCGGTATGGTTACTCACTTTAAAGATGCCGGTGATCATTATTTGTTGAACGGAGCCAAGATGTGGATCTCCAACTCACCTCGTGCCGATGTCGCTGTGGTGTGGGCCAAAAATGAACAAGGCCGCATTCATGGATTAATTGTGGAACGTGGAATGGAGGGATTTTCCACTCCCGAAACACATGGTAAATGGTCGCTACGGGCCAGCGCCACGGGCGAGCTGGTGTTTGATAACGTGAAGGTTCCTAAAGAAAATATACTACCTAACAAAACCGGACTTGGTGCACCTTTAATGTGTCTGGATTCAGCCCGCTACGGTATTGCATGGGGTGCCATTGGCGCAGCCATGGATTGTTATGATTCGGCCAGAAGATATGCGCTGGAACGCCTGCAGTTCGGGAAGCCCATCGCCTCCTTCCAGTTGGTGCAAAAGAAACTGTCAGAAATGCTGACCGAAATCACCAAAGCACAATTGCTCAACTGGAGATTGGGTACGTTAATGAATGAGGGCAAAGCGAGCACGGCGCAAATATCACTGGCCAAACGAAACAATGTACAGGTGGCGTTAGAGATAGCCCGTGAAGCCAGGCAGATACACGGCGGGATGGGCATCACTGGCGAATACCCGATCATGCGCCACATGATGAACCTGGAAAGTGTAGTTACCTATGAAGGAACACATGACATTCACTTGCTCATTCTCGGAAACGAAATCACAGGTATTCCTGCGTTCTCTTAATCATTTTAAAGTTGACAACTTCTCTATTGACACTTGACAAGATCAATCGACAAGCCTTACGCTATGCTAATTGCCTTTTGTCGACGGTCAACTTATTCTCACTATGAAAGTCCTTACCATTCTTGGTGCACGTCCTCAGTTTGTAAAAGCAGCTACGGTTTCGCGTGAGCTGAAGAAAGCAAACGTACATGAAGTAATCATCCATACCGGCCAGCACTTTGATGCCAACATGAGCCAGGTATTCTTTGATGAAATGGATATACCGGCTCCGCACTACAATCTTGAAATCAATAGCCTGGGGCACGGAGCAATGACGGGCCGCATGATGGAGAAGCTGGAAGAGATCATGATCAATGAAAATCCAGACTATGTTCTCGTATACGGAGATACCAACTCCACATTAGCTGGTGCTTTGACCGCAAGCAAGCTGCATATACCGGTTGCACATATCGAAGCCGGACTTCGCAGCTTCGATAGGAAGATGCCGGAAGAAGTGAATCGTATTCTCACGGATCGCATCAGCCAACTGCTTTTCTGCCCTACAACAACGGCCATCCATAATTTAGAAAAAGAAGGATATACCCATTTCGATTGCCGCATCATTCACAGTGGCGATGTGATGTACGATGCCGTTTTGTTTTATCGGGAGAAAGCACAAAGGCACTCCACTATTCTCAAAACATTACAACTCGAAGGCAAACCGTATATACTGGTCACTATTCACCGGGCCGAAAACACGAATGACATCCATCGGTTAAAATCGATCGTCAGTGCGTTGAATGAACTGGCTAAAGAAGCCACCATCGTTTTTCCGCTACATCCCCGCACCAAAGCGTATCTGAAAAGCAACAACATGGTATTGAATGCCACCCTCATTGACCCTGTAGGCTATTTCGATATGCTCCAGTTACTCAGTCATTCCAAAATGG
>JAHEZH010000150.1 GCA_023251155.1 Flammeovirgaceae bacterium
GTTGCGTATCAGACTTCGGGTAACATCGCGGTGTTTGATGATGATGCGATTCGTTTTGCCGATTTCGTTCGCGACTTCAATACCCAGTTTGGGTTGAGTAAAGAAGATGGAGATAAATTTTATCAGAAGACAGTTAAGTCATTGAAAGAAAAAGGACCTGGTCAGGTGGATAGCCCAGAAGTAATGGCGATCAAAGGATTGATCCGAAGAGGGGAAGCCAAAGCCGGTTGCCGTTACGTGGGTATACCGGATGAGAACGCGCACTTTCTGGATATGCCTTTTTATGAAACAGGTACGGTGAAGAAGAAGCCGTTGGGCGAAGAAGACATTAAAATCATCATGGACTTGCTGGAAGAGATCAAACCGCATCAGATCTATGCGGCAGGAGACCTTTCCGATCCGCATGGAACGCACCGTGTCTGCCTGGCAGCCATCTTTGAAGCCGTAAATCGCCTGAAAGACAAGCCATGGATGAAGGACTGTTATGTGTGGTTATACCGTGGAGCATGGCAGGAGTGGGACATCGATCAGATTGAGATGGCCGTTCCATTGAGTCCGGAAGAATTGATGCGCAAGCGCAGGGCGGTATTCAAGCACCAGTCGCAAAAGGACAGCGCCTTGTTCCCGGGTAATGATAAGCGGGAATTCTGGATGCGTGCGGAAGATCGTAACCATGCGACTGCAGAAGCCTATAACCTGTTGGGGTTGGCCGAGTACGAAGCGATGGAAGCTTTCGTCAGACATATTTTTTAAGGTTTAGTAAGTTAGGTTTTTAGTTTTTTCTTGGTCCACGGTTGTCCCTCAGCCGTGGACTTTTTTATTAGCTTTGAGTTTGTAACTGCTTTTTTATGCCACTACTTCATTTTGTGAACTGGAACGTGAACGGTATTCGCTCTATCGTAAAGAAAGACTTTCTGAAAGACGTGCGCACCATGAATCCGGATGTGTTGTGTTTGCAGGAAACCAAAGCAGGAGAGGAGGAGGTGAAGACGGCACTTGAATTATTGCCTGAATACACTTCGTATTATAATTCCTCCAAAGCACGCAAAGGATATTCCGGTACCGCTATTCTCACAAAAGAAGCACCACTGAATATTACTTACGATATGGCGCTGGAAGAGTTTGATCAGGAAGGACGTGTAATCACGGCAGAGTTTCTTACCTATTTCCTCGTCACCGTTTATACACCCAATGCGGGTGATGGTCTTGCCCGGTTGGAGTACAGAGCGCGCTGGGATTATTCGTTTAATGAATATGTCAACTGGTTGAAGAAGAGAAAGCCGGTAATTGTATGTGGTGATTTAAATGTGGCACACAAAGAAATTGATATCGCACGACCTAAAGAAAACTATAACAAATCAGCTGGATTTACGCAGCGCGAGATCGATGGATTTCAACGATTACTAGATACAGGGTTTGTCGATACATTCCGTCATTTTCATCCCGATGAAGTAAAATATACTTACTGGAATTTTGTCACCAGCGGGCGAATAAAAAACATAGGCTGGCGTATTGATTATTTTCTGGTCAACGAGGGATTACTCCCTTCTGTTAAAGAAGCCATCATCTATAATGAATACCATGGATCAGACCACTGTCCGGTGGGGTTGAAGGTGGAGATTTGATTTAAAGAACTGGACTTAATTCCAGCTCCTTGAGGACAGCTCCTTGCAAGAAATAAATTTTTGTTCCTGGTGAAAAGGAGTAAACGGTGCCTGTACCTTTCGGTCCATCATAATTTACGTTGATCCAGGATGGACTTGGTCCGGATATTTTCTGAAACAGATAACTTGGTGTCAGTAATCTGTATTGCTCTGTAAAACCGTGAATCCAATTTGTGTTCATAGGAGATGGATTGGATAGAATAATCTGAACTGTCCACTGATCGGTAGAAGGATTATAACGATAAAGGACATTGTTCATTTCTGAAAAAAGTGTACCGGTGAGTGATCCCCCCGCATAAATGGAATAAGGAAGATTATTGAGCTGCGCCCAGCTGCCATCAGCAGGATTAAATTTCCAGAATTCTAACTGACTGGTGGCATACACCGTACTAGATGTGTTCACAAGTGCTTTTGGTGATACGTTGGTACTTCCCGGATAGTCACTAAGTTGCGTCCATGTTTGAGTTGCAGGAGTAAATTTCCATACATCAGATAAGTTAGTGTTAGATTCACTTTTTCCACTACCGATATATCCCAGATTGTTAACTGACCAATTCATTGCATTGATACGGGCGTCTCCTGGAAAATCGACAAGTTGAGTCCATGTATTGGTCGTTATATCAAACATCCAGAAGTCTTTTAGCATAGTGCCTACCGCTGATTTTCCCAGGCCAAAATAGAGCTGATTACCGATTGTGAATGTAACAGCTCCTGTTCTTGTTTCTCCTGGAAAGTTTGCACGGCTACGCCACATACCCCGGTAATCTACATTCAATAAGGAAGAGGTAAGCACTTGTCCAAGCGTCACTAACCGGAAAGTAGTCCCATATTGAATAATCTGATCGCGAATTAAGCTCAATGCATCGCGGTTCGCCTGAAAAGTCAATACAGTAGGGGATGCCGATAGTTGTGTAAAAGATTTTCCGGTATACAAATTCGTAAGCGTACTTCCTCCCATAGTAGGGTTGAGGTGTTCACCTGTTACTGTGATGACAGAGTTGGTCGTAATAGGATTGGGTGTTATGGATGTGATCTTAGGGAAATACATGGCAAACTGCCCCGTTGTGGAAGCCCCTCCGGCGGATACGGAGACAGTGATGGCTCCTGTCATTGACGGGATGAAGATGGCAGGCACTTTTATCCTGATTTCTGTGGTGCTTACAGAAACAGGAATTACTTGAGTAGTATTGTTAAGTGTGATTCTGTTATTGGCTGCGATGGGACTAAATCCTTTTCCTTTGATGGTAATAATATCATTAACATCCGCCTGAGTTGGGCTGATCGAAGAAATAGTCAGTGCCCGCGGAATATTAGCAGACATGACCAGATTAGTACTATTGCTCTGATAAAGCTGAAGTTGAATCGGAGAAACATTATAGGTGGAAGGAACAATAAACTTGACATAGTCGGTACCTGTTTCAAGTAAACTGATCTTTGTTGATCCTAATTGCGCTTGCAGACCACAGCGGGGTAAGTTTTGCACTGCAACTTTTACCGTATCCAGAAATCCTGCAACAGCAGGTACAGCAGATACAAACTGTGTTCCTTTAAATGTCAGTAGTGCGGGTAAGGTAAAATTTTCGTTACTGTAATACATACTCACGGTTACCGAAGTGATGGAGGAATTGATAAAAGGCACCGCTACTTTATAGGTGGTAGGAGTGGCTTTTATGACTTTGGCTGCAGCATTATTACCAAAGTAAAGATGGGTAACATCCAGAGGTAAATTTTCTCCCCTGATGTCAATCGTATCGCAAAGTGCAATCTCCATTTTACTCGAACTTTTGAGAACCGGTTTTTTAAGCGTATAGTTGAGGGGGTCTGATTTCTGACTACTTACAACCACTATAACGGGTGAAGTCGCTTCTTTTAATGTAGAAGGAACGACTACCTTCAGTGTGGTGTCATTGATTTCTAAAATTTTGCTGATAGTAGTGCCGAACAGCACGGTATTCTTTTCTTTGATATAGCTGAAATCCTTACCGATCACGTTGACGGTATCTCCCCACGTACCCGTAGAGGGGGATAGTTTTTTCAGCTGCGGTTTAGGGGCAGGCGTACTGGTGAAACGCTCCACATTTCCATAGACTGTTTTCTTGTCATACACCGCATACGCCATAACGTAGTACGTTACATTTTCTTCCAATGCTTTAGATATATCCAGCGAAAAATCACCCAGTTTTTCGGTGCTCCCCAATGATTTCCATTCCGAACCGGCTTTGCTTTGATAGCCGCTTTTATTCCAGATAAATCCAAATTCTTCAGCTGGAAATGATTTCTCTCCGGTCAGTGTGGCCTTGAAAGTTGCTCCATAGCTAGAGATATTTTCAGATGGCAATGTTTTGACAAGTGGATATTCTCGATCATAAAGATTTTCATGGTCAGTGCATGAAAGGAGGATGCTTAGAAAAGCAAACAGAATGGTATTCTTTATCATACTCATTTACTTGATAGAATAAAGTAGTGATACGGCTAAGGAATAGCTGTATTCCTGGGCAGGAGTTATTACCGATACGTTAAAGGCGGTAAGTCCTGTGCTTACTCGGGTATGAAGTACGGCTGATAGTTTCGGAGTTACTTTGTACAGAAATCCCAATCCGATTAAAGCGGAAAAATTGGTGGGAGAGAATTGAATGTCAGGTTGATACTGGTTGATTCGGATTTCATCTCCGGAGAGTGACTCCTGCGAGGCAAAAAAGGATTTTTTGAATACCGTAGCCAAAACAACACCACCCTCTGCAAACGGAATGAATTTGGATTCGTAGCGTGTAAAGTGATAACCTACCGTGATGGGAACGGTAACGGATGTATAGTTGAGGGCGAAGGTGGTTATGCTATTCTTATCGTTAGATAAAGATTCAAAACTTTTTTGTTGATACAGGATATCGATGTGCGTCCATATTTTTTCAGACAAGCGTGGTGAAGAAATGAACAGGGAAAGTCCCGGTGATAGCGATTTATCCGTAGCGAACTGTTTTTCATTTACCCGCAATCCAAGCTGAAGCGATTCAACATTTGAAATTTTTGAGTAAGTGAAGTCCATCGTTGGCCCCAGTTGGATAGCGGTCAATGGTAGTTTCCTTTTAAATAGGGAAGGGGCGTAACTAAAGTGAAGATTGTATGCTTCAAAAAGGGCAACCAGCGATTTGGTGTGCAGATGGGAGCGCTCAATCTGGTGCCTCAATTCCGGATAGTCACTCATTTTCCAGGCCAGTATTCCTTTCTTATACGCTTCGTCTGATTTGGCATATTTCACTCCTTGGTAATAGGCGTGACCGAGTTCTTTTTTTGAAAGCTCGTAGGTTTTCCCTTCCGTATCCAATAAGTATAAGATCCCTTTTGCACGAAGAAGGGTGGCTCTGCCGGAGACAACCACATGGGCGAATACAAGTGAACTTACCGAATCGCTGATGACGGTAGTAGAGATGTAATAACGTCCCGCATTGATGCCGTATCCCTTTAGCTGATCAGGAGTATAGGTTGACGAGGATGCACCATCATCCGTTTTAAATACACAATTCTGGTATGGTGAATTGCTTTCACTGTAGCTGACCCAACCTCTGATGGTGTCACCTTCATTTTTTAGAATATAACCGGGACGGAAGTCGTTTTGGGCAAGAACAGAAAAAAAAGAGAGTAGGAAGATTCCTATGAAAGGAATGGATTTCATCGCGGGTAGTTTTTGGGACCGCTAAGATAAAATGATTTCCGCTCTACTGCATGGGTGCGATAGCGGTTTTTTTTTTGGAGTGTCAGAGCCCCGGTTTTATGAAACCGGGCTCCGACTATTCTCTGATTTTTTAGAGGAGTAAATTAAAATCGCTCAATCTGTGCTCCCAGATTCTTCAATCTTCCTTCGATATTCTGGTATCCTCGGTCGATCTGCTCTCCATTGGAGATTTCACTTACGCCTTGTGCAGATAAGGCAGCAATCAGCAAGGCAACACCAGCACGTATATCAGGCGATGACATTTTGATTCCACGTAATGCGTTCTTGCGGTCTAATCCAATCACAGTAGCACGATGCGGATCATTCAAAATGATTTGTGCTCCCATGTCAATCAGCTTATCGACAAAGAAAAGGCGGCTCTCAAACATCTTCTGATGAATTAGCACAGTTCCCTTTGCCTGTATCGCCACTACTAATACAATACTGATCAGGTCAGGAGTAAATCCAGGCCAGGGCGCATCCGCAATGGTAAGTATTGATCCATCGATAAACGTTTCCAGCTCGTAGCGTTCCTGTGCGGGAATATGAATGTCATCGCCACGGAATTCCATTTTGATACCGAGTCGTCTGAAGATTTCCGGGATGATGCCCAGCATATCGATACGGCAATTCTTGATGGTGATCTCGGATTGTGTCATCGCGGCCAGGCCGATGAAGCTTCCGATCTCAATCATATCCGGAAGTAGCGTATGTTCGGTACCTCCCAGTTTCTCTACGCCTTCAATCGTCAGCAGATTAGACCCAATACCACTGATCTTTGCACCCATACGATTAAGCATGTGGCAGAGCTGCTGTAAGTAAGGCTCACACGCTGCGTTGTAAATCGTGGTAGTCCCTTTGGCAAGTACCGCAGCCATTAAAATGTTCGCTGTTCCGGTGACTGATGCTTCATCAAGCAGCATGTATTTGCCCTGCAGATGGGTAGCATCAATATGAAAGAGGTTACCCTCTGCTTCGTACTTGAATTTTGCTCCCAGGTTTTGAAAACCGATGAAGTGGGTGTCGAGTCTTCTTCTTCCGATCTTATCACCACCGGGTTTGGGAATACTGGCCTGACCAAAGCGTGCGAGGATAGGTCCCAGCAACATTACTGATCCGCGCAGAGCCGATGCTTTCTGTTTGTACTCCTCCGTCTCCAGAAAGTGCGTATTGATATTGGCAGCGGTAAACCGATACGAGCCCGTTCCCAGTGGTTCTACTTTACAACCGAGGTCACCGATTAAACCAATCAGTTTATTGACATCAACAATGTCAGGAATGTTATGAATAGTTACCGGCTCCGCCGTAAGCAATGGAACACAAATGACTTGTAGGGCTTCGTTTTTTGCTCCCTGTGGAATGATTTCTCCCTTGAGTTTGATTCCACCTTTTATACGAAAAGAACTCATTGATCTCTTCTGCGATGTGGGTTATGTCTGTTGTTTTTATTGAATGGTCGCTGGCCTCCGCCATTGTTGTGACGATGACCTCCGCCATGGCGATTCTGATCACCACCTTTTGAACGTTTGCCGTTATTACTGTTGGTACTGCCACCACTACTGTTGGCACGCTCGCGATACAGTTTTTCAAACAGATTGTCCTCGCGTATCTTGTCAATATCCAGGGTTAATTGCCCACCTGACATGCTCCGGATGTCACGAATGATCACGGAATCATCCAGAATTTCTTTGTTCCAGTTACCATAGAACGTCTTCATGAGTTTACCCAGGTAGATCACCGCTTCTTCACGTTCCTGGGGATCTTCTTTTTTCACCGCTTCTTTCACCAGGCGCTCAATGTTTTTGCCATAGTGCTTATAGCGTACATCGCTTTGCGGATATTCCATCTTACGGGGCTTCTTGAAAAGATTTTCGCGCTGAGGTACTCCAAAAGGAGTATCGACATCCAGGTTGAAATCAGCAATGATGTAAAGATCATCCCACATGCGCTGCGGGTTTTCATTCGGTTCTTTGGCAACAGGAGCAAGTTGTTTGATCAACTCGATCAACGTAGTAGCCATTTGGGTTCTTTTTTCTTTTTCGGGTATGGTACGGATGTACTCTACCAGTTTTTGCACGTTGCGGCCATACTCCTTCAGAGTGATACCCTCACGTTGCGTGTTGTATTCCATGTTTTTCATTACCAGTTCAATTTTGTTGTTGATAGTTTAAACCATCGCAGCATTGGTCTTATTCCGGTCAGGGACTTGTTGAATAGTCCGCAGAGAAGGGAATAGAGAAGTTGATAGAGAAACGTAATTCTCCGATGTGTAAATCTACACATTATGTAGTATCCTCCAAAATCAAATAGGTGGAAGAGGCCACGAAATTCGATTTGTGAATTCGTGGCCGGGATGTTTTTACTAATTATCGAGTATTCGCAGTTTGGCAAAACTCAAGAGTAATGTTTTTTCACCAATACCAGTAAAACTGATTTTTGCTTTACGGTCAGTACCGGACACATCCATTTGTAGTACTGTTCCGAATCCAAACTTGGGATGTTCTACTTTCATCCCTTCTTTCAGTGAAGAGGTGTCGCTTGGCGCAAAATCAGCAGGTGCCCGGTAGGCAGTCGGTTTTGCTACAGGTTGTGAAGCAATCGTCTTCTTTATACCCGATACAAAGGTCTTTGCAAAGTTTGGATTGGGGGCAACGGAATCCATACCACCAAAACGGGTACTTACTTTGATGTAGCGCGAATCAATATCATCAAGGAAACGGCTGGGTTCACAATTTTTCAGTCGGCCAAAGCGGTAGCGGCTTAGTGCATAAGAGAGAAACAGCCGGGATTCGGCACGCGTGATGGCTACGTAAAACAACCTGCGTTCCTCTTCCAGTTCCGATCGAGAACTCAGCATCATCTGCGATGGGAAGAGGTCCTCCTCAAGGCCTACAATGTAAACGTATTTGAACTCCAGCCCCTTGGCCATGTGGATGGTCATCAATGTGACTTTGTCGGGATCGTTGTCCTTATCATTATCAACGCTCGAAGCCAGGGACACTTCCTGAAGAAATGCTGCCAGACTTTTGTCTTCCTTTTCAGGATCATCCACATATTCTTTTATCGCATTGAGCAATTCCTGCACGTTTTCGTAGCGGCTCAGGCCTTCCACGGTTTTGTCTTCGTACAGTTCGCGCAACAAGCCGGAACCTTTAGCAATGTCGTGAGAGGCTTCGTAGGCATCTTTAGTTTGCAACTCAATGCTGAACCGTTTAATCATGTTCACGAAATCATCAATCGGGCCGGCTGCTCTTCCTCCCACAAACGGAGCCGCATTTTGAAGCACATCCCAGATGGAAATGGCATGATCGTTGGCCGCTACTACAATCTTATCGATGGTAGAATCACCAATACCTCTTTTGGGTAAATTAATAATCCGGCGGAAGGATGCTTCGTCCTGTTGATTTAAAGAATAACGCAGGTAAGCAAGAAGGTCTTTGATTTCCTTGCGCTGATAGAAGGAGAGACCTCCAATGATCTTGTACTTGATGTTCATCCTGCGCAGCGATTCTTCCACCGCGCGTGACTGGCTGTTCGTGCGGTACAGAATGACAAAATCGCTGAACTTTAAATGGTGCTGCATCTTCTCTTCAAAGATGGAAGAGGCGACAAGTTTACCTTCTTCATTGTCTGATACCGCTTTGATCAGCTCCACCGGGCTTCCTTCCACGTTGGCTGTCCATACGTTTTTAGGAAGCTGTGCTTTGTTTTTGGCAATGACAGAGTTCGCTGCTTCAACAATCGTTTTGGTCGAACGATAATTCTGTTCCAGTTTAATGATGCGCAGGTCAGCATAATCCTTTTCAAAATTGAGGATGTTGCGGATGTCGGCTCCGCGGAACGCATAGATACTCTGGGCATCGTCACCCACTACACAGATATTTTGTTTAACAGCCGCCAGCTTGCGGATAATGTAGTATTGGCAAAGGTTCGTATCCTGAAACTCATCCACCAGCAGGTAGTTGATACGATGCTGGTATTTGTTCAGTACTTCCAGGTGTTCTTTAAAGAGCTTATCCGTGTTGAAAAGCAAGTCATCAAAATCCATGGCACCCGACTTAAAGCAACGCAGTGCATAGTTTTTATAGATGTTGCCAATCTCCGGACGCATGTTGGCGGCATCATCACCCATCAGTATAGGATTGGTCAGGTATTCCTGCCAGGAGATGAGCCGGTTCTTTGCTGCCGATATACGGCTGTAAACCGTATTTACCTTGTATTGTGTTTCGTCCAGCCCCATTTCTTTGGTGATGGAGCGAAGGAGTGATTTCGAATCGTCTGTATCGTAAATCGTAAAGTTATTGGGATAGCCCAGGTGATGCGCTTCTGACCGAAGCAGGCGGGCAAATACAGAGTGAAAGGTGCCCATCCAAAGATTGCGTGCATCATGACCGACTACTTTCTCGATCCGCTCGCGCATTTCTTTTGCTGCTTTATTGGTAAAGGTTAATGCCATGATACTGAATGGATCAACCCCTTTGTTCTGAATAAGATTTGCGATACGATAAGTAAGCACGCGTGTTTTGCCCGAGCCAGCTCCCGCGATCAGCATACAAGGTCCTTCCGTATTGATCACCGCCTCACGCTGCGGTGCGTTCAATGAGTCTAAATAATCTGCCATAAAATCAAGTGCAATATAGGACGTAAGTGCGTCAAAGTAAGAATCGGAAAATCATAACTTTTGTTCCCGCAAGGCGAAACCCGGGTAAGGCAAACGGCAGGTGTTTTCGAGTAGCCAGACTTGACGGAATTAAGTAAATTTGCGCTATGATAAAAGTAGGAGAGGTACTCGTTTCAGACGACATTAAGACAGTAGAATTTGTTTGCCACCTGGAGAAATGCAAAGGCGCATGTTGTGTGGAAGGAGACCTCGGGGCTCCGCTGGATGAGGATGAACTTCCGATTATGAAAAAGATTCAGCGGAAAATCCGGCCCTACCTTACTCCGGATGGAATCAAAGCCATTGAAGCGCAGGGTCCTTATATTCTGGATGAAGACGGTGATTACTCAACCCCCACTATAAAAGGAAGAGAGTGTGCATATGCGCACTATGATGCCAAAGGAATGCTGAAGTGCGGCATCGAACAAGCTTACCTGGATGGAAAGATCAACTACCGTAAGCCGATTTCCTGCCATCTGTACCCCATCAGAATTACCAAGAAGAAAGATTTTGAAGCCGTTAATTATCACAAATGGAGCATCTGCTCCGATGCCTGTTCTTTTGGTAAATCACTGAAAGTACCACTCTACAAATTTTTGAAGGACCCGCTGATACGCAAGTATGGCGAAGATTGGTATGAAGGGTTGGTGAAGGTGATCGAGCAGCCTAAGTGATTTTAGTATAAATCAACAATGACCATTTGCACTGCTATTAATGGGTGAGCAATATTGGAAACCTGTTTAAGAGCTTATGCGAAAAAGAATAAATAGAGTTCTACTGGCAGGGATGACCTGATAATTATTCTCACCTATTTTAAGAACCAAGAGTTGAATTAGAAAACTACTCCCACTCTTATTCCGGTATCCAATAACTTCTGCGGATAGGTGTCATGATCAAATCCGATTAAACGATGGATATGGATGTACGGATTGATTTGAATCTTTAGTACTTGCGACAAGGGTATCTCTCCACCTAATCCAATTCCAGCTCCTATACCTGTTTGATTGGTAATCTGCTTGTTCGAATTGATATCAATGTCAGCAATAAAGCCATGGTTGAAATAGACATACCTGGAGAAATTGTAACGCAGAAAAACAGGAATGTAAATGAGGTTGAGTGAATAATTCCGGGGCGTAACATCACTGCCTGGAGGCAAGTTGGGGGAGATAGTAAGTGTACTTCTTCTCCAGTTGATACCGCTCTCCAATTTTAGTCGTGGAGCTAACGTGCGGGCATAACTCACTTCCAGCTCTGTCTGATGGCCACTGTTGTAACCGGCCGAGCCAGTCAGGGGTGTTCGTAATAGGATTGAGCTTCCAGCGGCAATATGAACTCCAAACTGATTTTTCTTTTCCTGACTGAATCCGGCGATAGAAATGAACAGGAGAAGGAGAGTGGTTTTTGTTTTCATAAACGCTTTTTGAGGTAGATCAATTTAGCGTTTATTCAAACAAATAAAAAGGCCGCCCTGAATTAACAGAGCGGCCTTTCTTATTTTATGAAGTACGGATTACTCAGCGATCACATTAACACTTATCGTGTGCTTCACTTCTTTGTGAAGGTCAAGGGTTACTGTATAAGTACCCAGTTGTTTAGGCTGTTCTTTGAAGTGTACTTTCTTACGGTCCACATCAAATCCTTTTGATTTGAGGATATCAGCAACCTGAACGGCTGTAACCGCACCGAAAATCTTACCGCTTTCACCGGCTTTTGTTCCGATTTCGATCGTAAGGTCTCCGATTTTTTGAGCCAATGCTTCTGCATCCTGTTTCAGTTTAGCTGCCTTGTGAGCAACTTGACGCACGTTTTCAGCAGTCATTCTCTTGTTCGATTCGTTGGCAATCAACGCCACTCCTTGCGGAATGAGGTAGTTGCGTCCGTAACCTGGCTTCACCTTTACGATGTCGTTCTTATAGCCAAGTCCTTGTACGTCTTGTTTTAATATAATTTCCATGGTCTTGTCAGGTTATTTTAATGAATCGCCTACGTAAGGAAGGAACGCCAGGTGACGGGCACGCTTTACTGCCTGAGTCACTTTCTTCTGGAACTTCCAGCTTGTACCGGTAAGTCGGCGAGGAAGCAATTTTCCTTGTTCGTTTACAAATTTCATTAAGAAATCAGGGTCTTTGTAATCAATGTACTTGATCCCGTTCTTTTTGAAGCGGCAGTATTTAGGTTTAATTTCTGCGCGCTTGATTGGTTCGTTCATCAATGTCATGCTTCAGCTCCCTCTTTTTTAGTTGCTTTTTTGTTTTTGTTGAATTCACCTTTGCGTCTGCGTGATGCATACAGCACAGCGTGTTTGTCTAATGCCACTGTTAAAAAGCGCATAACTGATTCGTCACGTCTGAATTCTGTTTCCAGCGTAGCGATTGTTTCCGGAGCTGCCGTAAATTCAAGAAGGTTGTAGAAACCGGTAGACTTGTTCTGGATGGGATAAGCCATCTTCTTCAGTCCCCAGTTTTCTTTGTTCAGGATCTCCGCTTTCGCTTTGCCCAATACCTTCACGAACTTATCAACAGTATCCTTTGCCTGATCTTCAGACAAAACGGGATTCAAAATGAATACTGTCTCGTAATGTTTCATGATTAAACTTTGGTTTTAAAAATTGAGGTACAAAGGTAATAAAACCAGCGGAATCATAAAAACCTGGCCGGAAAGAATTTCAGGAAAACAACTCCCCGAATGGAGTGAATTTGACGGTTTCCCCCTCCGGAAATGTGATTTTCAGGCCTTCCTTGCTTCCTCCCTTCTGCAGCTCTGATGACGGATGTGATTTTCATCGTTTATCGCTGGGCTGGCCGATGCGCTTCTCTGCCGCGTATTTTTTTTGACAATTGATGAAAATAGGAGGAGGGGAGTTAAGCGGGATGTTATGTTTTCTTTGCAATTTGCAGGTTGAAACAAGAGACTTAACCCTAAAATTTTAATTGTTCATGAGTTATATCATCAGCGGAATACAGCAGGTGGGGATCGGGGTGAATCAAGCCGATGAAGCATGGAAATGGTATCGCCAGCATTTTGGTGTGGACGTTCCCATCTTCAAGGATTCCGCTACTGCTTCTTTAATGACTCCCTACACACAAGGCAAGGCCGAGAGCAGGTATGCTATCCTGGCCATGAATATGCAAGGTGGCGGAGGTTTTGAAATCTGGCAGTACACCTCACGCACTCCGCAACCCGCTTCTTTTGATATCCACATCGGTGATACCGGTGTATTTGCAGTGAAGCTGAAATCGCATGCCGTAGATAAAGCGTATGAATTTCTCAAATCCAAGAAAGCCAACATTCTTGGTGAGCTGTCTAAAGCTCCGGATGGCAAAATGCATTTTTACCTGGCCGATCCATTCGGAAATATTTTTGAAATCGTAGAAAGTGAGAACTGGTTTAACCGTGACGACTCACGTGCTTTTACAGGAGGTGTAGCCGGTTGTACGATTGGCGTTACTTCCATTGATAGGGCACTTCCGCTGTACAAAGAGGTATTGGGATACAATGAAATGGCCTATGACCAGACCTCCGGCTTTGATGATCTTAAAGGTCTTCGCGGAGGCGAGGAGCAGTTCAGAAGAGTTTTATTGAAGAGAAAAGAGTTTGGCAAAGGAGCCTTCGGGCAGCTACTCGGTGAAACGGTCATAGAGCTGATTGAAGTAAAAGGCAAAAAACCCAACAAGATTTATGACAAGCGTAACTGGGGTGACCTGGGATTCATTCACGTTTGCTTTGATGTAACCGGCATGGCCGGCCTCGCTAAGAAATGTGCCGATGCCGGTTTTGCATTTACCGTTGACAGCAGTAACTCCTTTGATATGGGGAAGGCAGCAGGTCATTTCACCTATTGCGAAGATCCGGATGGAACACTGATCGAGTTTGTAGAAACACATAAGGTGCCTATCGTAGAGAAATTAGGGCTTTACCTCAATCTTCAGAAGCGCAATCCGAATAAAAACTTACCCCGCTGGATGGTGAAGATGTTATCGCTGAACCGCGTCAAAGACTGATCGGATTGATCATTTTGGATTTACGAAGTACGATGGTTGTTGGGTAGTTCAATCGTACCTCGTGAAATCGTATTTCATCCTTTTTATCTAGTGTTCGTCCATTGATCGTAACTCCACACGCTGATGGCTGCGGTAGTCGCCATTGTAGCAAGTACGGGTAGAATCAGTACAGGATGAATTATGCTTAAGATAATCACAAGGAGGATGCAGTAAAGCAAAGAGAAAATCATTCCGCCGGCCACGATTACAGAGTCTTTAAACTCGTTCAGTTTTACTTTATTGTCAGTGAGTTTTTTTGCGGCAAGCACCGGTAGTCCATTGAGAAGAATACCCGGCAGAGCAATAAGTTGCAGCAGTAATTTGGCCACTCCTGATTTTCCGGGCTCGTGCAAAATACCTTCGGGCTGAGGTAGTGTTTCAGAGGTGTTAAGGTGATTCGTGAAGGCCACCAACTGCTTTAGTATGCCCGTGTTTTCCAACCGGAAACCGGAGGAAGGGGTGGAAATTTTTTTTCGTTTCTCTAGGATCAAAACATCGGTTTGCTTCTCCTTCGA
>JAHEZH010000151.1 GCA_023251155.1 Flammeovirgaceae bacterium
AAAGAGCGGGTGAGTTGATTTAAAAAGAAAAACCATGAGTACCCGCAGACACTTTATCAAACAATCGTTGCTCAGCACAGGCGCACTGGCCATGATCCCTGCTTTTTCTGAATTCAAAGCCGCAGGTCTTGAACTATCTCTTGCCGAGTGGTCGCTACACCGCGCACTGGAAGCAGGCACCATCGATCACCTCGACTTTCCTTCTATTGCAAAGAACAAGTTTGGTATTGGTGCGGTAGAATATGTGAACGGATTCTTTGGCGGCAAGAAGAAAAATTTCAAAGAGGCGGCCAAAGATACAGTGTACCTGAAAGAGCTGTTGAAGAGAAGCAAAGAGGCAGGGGTAGTCAATCACCTGATCATGATTGACAATGAGGGCTCGCTCGCCGTGCCGGTAGATAAAGATCGCCTCACGGCAGTGGATAATCACAAGAAGTGGATTGAAGCGGCCCAATTCTTAGGCTGCAAAACCGTGCGTGTCAACCTGCATGGCGAAGGTGACAGCAATGAGAAGAAGACGGCTTCCATTGATTCACTGTCGCGCCTGGGTGAGTTTGCCCGGCCAATGAACATCAATGTGGTGGTAGAGAATCACGGCAGCGATTCATCTAAGGGAGTGTGGATTGCAGAGGTGATGAAAAAAGTAAATAAGGCCAACGTAGGCACCCTGCCCGACTTTGGTAATTTCTGCATCACCCACCCGTGGGGCACTACCCAGGAGGGATGCGACAATGCGTATGATATCTATAAAGGAGTAGAAGAGATGCTGCCCTTTGCCAAAGGGGTAAGCGCCAAAACGTACGACTTCGATGCCAACGGCAATCAACCCCGCATGGATTACAAAAGATTATTGGACATCGTAAAGGCTTCCGGCTTCAAAGGATACATCGGTATCGAGTTTGAAGGCAACACGCAACCGGAAGAAGAAGGCATACGCAAAACAAAAGCCTTGCTGGAGAAGTACCTCTAGGGCATAGCCGGAGTGTTTTGTACGTTCTGGCAGGCAGGAGTACATGAAGTGTGACGTGAACAGAAGGCATCGGTTCGTAAACACGTTTTGCCATTCGTGCACTTACGTCAACCAATTGCTGAATTGAAAATCATAGCGAAGATGGTGGGGAATGATTTTACTGCTCACTACTTTCCAGCCCAGCAGCTCATCCTTAAAATCAGGCACTGCCAACCCGCTCTGCCGTGAAGCATGTGTATAGAATTCTTTCCGCGAAGGATGATGCGGTGAGCAGGCATTTATGGTTACGCCAAAGAGATCTTTATTAATTATCTCCCTGGTGATACCAACACAATCCTGAAGGTGGATGAGATTGACCGGAGCCTGCCCGTTGGCAATATCACGCTTGCCCGCAAAAAACCTACCCGGGTCACGCCCCGGGCCCACCAATCCGCCGAAGCGAAGCACGGTTGTGCGGAAGGCATGCGTTGAAGCATACAGGCTCTCCGCTTTCAGCAATGTTTGCCCGCTCAATGTATCAGCGGCTGGCAGGGTATCTTCATCCACATTGCTGCATACATCGCCATATACCGAAGTAGAGCTGATGAACACAATCTTCTTCGTGCTGTGTGCTGCGGCTAATTCAATCAATCGCTTTTGAATCAACAAATAGTCATCCGCGCCGTGCAGGTGTACTTTGGGCGGGATGGTAATGACCAGCACATCGCAGTTAAAAAAGGAGGCATCCGCCAGGTGCTCTTGCTGGGCAGCAATCTGAATATGATACGGTGCCATGCCTGCTTCCTGAAGCGAATTCAATTTGCCGGCAGTGGTGGTTGCACCGTTCACACTGTAACCATCGGCCACCAGCGACTTGCCTAATTCTAATCCAAACCAGCCGCAGCCGATGATGCTAATTACCATGATGTCGTTTATGTAAGCGTCACTTCAAAAGTGTGAAAGCACCTGCACATTCGCGACAGCCATCACGAATAAATTATACCGTACCCCCAATTCTTTTTATCTTTTCGCCTATGCTCTCTGCTGAAGCTAAAAGAAAAATTTACCGCATTATTCCTTTCGGGGTGATCTGGTTGTTGTTCAGCATCGTGTACACGCTACTGGAGCGGGGCCTGCTTGGCTCACTTACCCGTTATCCCTCCAGCGGTGCTCCATATTCATTCGGCTACAATCTTATTTTCACCCCGGCATTCGCGCTGTTCACGGGCCTGTTTCTGGGCAGCATTGAGATACTCTATTTCAACCGGCTGTTTGCCCAACAGAAATTCATTGTTAAAATCATCTGTAAAACCATCATCTACCTGGTGATGATTGTGCTTTTTGTGATGACACTAAGTGTTACCGCCAACCTGGTGCAATTGCAGGCGAGTATCCTGGATGCGCGCGTGTGGAATTACTCCGGGCGGTTTCTGTTCACTTTCGCTTTCTTAAGCATCGTCATCTTCATTGCCTCCATCATTGGTGTCTCGCTCTTCTACAACGAAGTGAGTGACAACCTGGGGCAGGGTGTGCTCACCAACTTCTTCACCGGCAAGTACCATACACCCAAAGAAGAAGAACGCATCTTTATGTTTCTGGATATGAAAGCGTCTACCACCATCGCCGAAAGGCTGGGCCACGTCACGTATTTCGAGATGCTGCGGGAATACTATGCTGATCTGTCGGAACCGATCATTAACTACCAGGGAGAGATTTATCAGTATGTGGGTGATGAGGTGGTCGTTTCGTGGACACTCCAAAACGGATTGCACCATCATAACTGCCTGCGCTGCTTCTTTGCCATGAAGGCGGCACTGCAAAAGCACCACCACAAATACAGCGAGCGCTTTGGCCTACTGCCTGAATTTAAAGCGGGCTTTCATGCTGGCAAAGTGACCACGGGTGAGATTGGCACTCTAAAAAAGGAAATCATCTTTACTGGCGATGTGCTGAATACCACTGCCCGCATACAAGCCTTATGCAATACCTACAACGTAAACCTGCTGGTATCCGATCACCTCATTGCTCAATTGCCCCCGGACACCTCCTTCAACATAAAAACACTGGGCGAAACCGAACTGAGAGGAAGAGATGAACACATCAAATTAGTAACCGTAGAATTAGCCACTTAGTGCCTGTGCTCCCAAGTGGTAAACCCAAACAGAACTAACGACAACAGACATGAAACAAATTGCATTGGTCGCTCTTCTTTCCCTGGCGATGATATCCTGTAAAAAAGAGGCCCCGGTTGAAAATACAGAAGTAATTCAACTGCCACACGGGCTAAGTAAAAGTCAGCTCCATGACATCGAGCACATTCAAAACGTATTTAGCGAAGTAGAGCATTCTTCATTAGAAAAAACCATCGACAAATTCAGAAGAGAAGAAAACCCCGCCGGCGAAATTAAAATATGGATGCAGATGGCCGATGCCTACGAGCGATTTACCAAAGACAATACCCTTGATCAGGATAAAAAACAACAAGCCTTTGAATTGATTCTGTTGCGATCAATGATGACTGAAAAAGAAGTGAGAGCGAAAATAAAGTCGGGCTTTCTGTCAGAGCAGGAACTAAAACAGCTCTTCAGCTACTATACGTATGAGCCCGAGCCCCTGGAAGCAGAAATGAAATAAACTCTTTTATGCTGATGGAAACCGGAGAAACCGATCTTAACACACTACTCAAAACAGTAAAACCCCAACGCCATGAAGGGCAGTATGTCTTTTGTGTAATCCCTGATTGGAAGTCGATTAACCTCAACGAGGTAGTGATGCTGTTTAAAGAGGAAGAAGGGCAAACCATTATCATCAGGAAAGAACTGGCCGATCATTTCCATCTGAACTACACGTTCATTGCAACCTGGATTACGCTGAGTGTACATTCATCATTGGAAGCAGTAGGATTAACTGCCGTATTTTCACGTGCCCTCGCTGAGAAAGGAATCCGCTGTAATGTAGTGGCCGCCTTTTATCACGATCCTATTTTCGTTGACCAAAAAGATGCGGATGAGGCCATGCGGGTGCTTGCTCTCCTTTCGCAGTAAGAGCGTTCCTGCTTTTCCAACGTTTATAGTGCCTTGCGTCCATTCCGAAATTATTCTGTGCTTGTTGTAAGAAACCCCGTCATGATCAGTACTAACAGGTAAACAATGGATGAGGTGACGGAAAAAGAACAGCAGCATATTTTTGAGTCGTGGCTGAGTCAGCATAAAGGCTTGCTCTTTAAGATCGTTCGCTCGTATGCGTTTACCGCTATGGACCAGGATGATCTCTTCCAGGAAATCATCATACAGGTGTGGCGTTCTGTTCCATCGTTCCGGCAGGAGTCGGCCGTTACTACCTGGCTGTATCGTATTGCACTCAATACATCCATAAAATGGACAACGAAAGAACGTAAACATTCACGCACTGAAAACAGGGAACACCTGCAGTACCTCCTGCTGCAGGAAAGCAAAACACCGGCCGATGAGCGGCTCGACTGGCTGTACGAGCAAATCAATCAGCTCGATGAAATCGATCGCTCGCTGACACTATTACTGCTGGATGGGTTCAGCTACAAAGAGATGGCCGGTATACTGGGCATCACGGAATCGAATGTGGGCGTGAAAATCACGCGTATCAAAAAAGTATTGATCACTAAAATTCAAAAAGGATGATAACGATGGAATTTGAAGAGCTTCAAAAAATCTGGGACTCACAAAACAACACACCGCTTTATGCCATTGATGAGAATGCATTGCACAACCGCATACTCACTAAAAAAAGACAAACCGGTCACATCACGAATGTGAGTGAGTGGTTATCGATCGTTGTCAACCTGTGTTCCGGTGGCTTTGTTTTGGCAATTAATTATTCAAGCACCAGACCAGGCCTGGCGATGTACCTCCTGGCAGCGTGGATGGTGCTGGTTTCTCTTTATGCGTTAACAAGCCGCATACGAAGAATAACAAGAGAACACCAGTTCAACCGCACCCTGAAAGAGGACCTGAACCATGCCATCGCCATGGCCACTTACCAGGTGCGTCTCTCTCGCCTGATGCGCTGGAACATGGTACCCATTGCCGCACTGTGCCTGATCGGCATGTGGGAAGCAGAAAAGAACGGGTGGATATTCCTGCTCACACTCGGATTCTTTGCTATGGCCTACTATGCCAGCGGCTGGGAGCACAGCATCTACCAAGGCAAAAAGAAAGAACTGGAAGTATTGAAGGCAAAGCTGGAAGCACAGCAGTAGAATAAAAATAAAAGAGTCACAGCAACCCCTGCCTCCGTGGTCTGTGTCTTCACAGACCAGCATACTTGATATTCATTTCGGTCTGTGGAGACACAGACCGAGGAGGAAGGGACACCGACCGAGGAGGAAGATTGAGATTATCCGTTCTGTGAGGAATGTGATGTGTTTCGTGAGTAACCTTCAACAAAAATTCAATAATTCATCAGCTTCTCCACTGCTGCTTTAATTCTTCCCTTCGGCAAAAAGTTACTTTCCAACGTTGGCGCGAAAGGGATTGCGGTATCTAAACTGGCTACACGCATCACCGGTGCATCCAGGTGAGCAAAGCAATGCTCGCTTATCCATGCTGCAATCTCGGCACCCACTCCACCCGTTAGCGTATCTTCATGAAGCAGCAGCACGCGATTGGTTTTCTTTACGGTTTGCTCCACGGCTTCTTTATCCCACGGCAACAACGTTCGCAGATCCAATATATCGGCATTCACATCCGGCATGGTATCCAGAATTTCTTTCGCCCAATGGACGCCCATACCATAGGTGATGATGGACACGTCACTTCCTTCACTGACCAGCTTTGCCTTCCCCACTTCAACGGTATAATACGCATCCGGAATTTCATCTTTGAGGGAGCGATACAACACTTTGTGCTCAAAGTAAAGGTAAGGATTGGGGTCTTCCAATGCAGCACATAACAACCCTTTGGCATCATACGGATTGGAAGGATACACGATCTTCAAACCCGGCGTGTGAAAGAACCACGCTTCGTTGCTTTGCGAATGAAACGGCCCGGCAGCCGTACCCGCTCCCGTTGGCATACGCACCACCACATCCGCCTGCTGCCCCCAGCGCCAGTGTGCTTTGGCCAGATTATTTACAATCTGATTAAATCCTTCACTGACAAAATCCGCAAACTGCATTTCCACCATCGACTTCATTCCCTTGATGGACAGCCCCAGTCCTGCACCTACAATAGCGGATTCACATATCGGGGTATTGCGTACGCGCGCTTTGCCAAAGGTATCCGTAAAGCCTTCGGTGATTTTAAAGACACCACCATAATCCGCAATATCCTGCCCCATCAATACCAGCTCGGGGTATTTCTCCATGCTTTGACGCAGGCCATCGCTGATCGCATCAATAAAACGTTTCTCTGTTCTTCTATCTGTTGGCGGATCAATGACTCGTTGCGTGAACGGTGCATATACATCACTGACCTCCGTGGCCGTATCTGCTTCCGGATAGGTTTCTTTAAATGCTTCTTCCAGCCCGGCATCAATGTCTTTCTTTATTTGCTTGCGCAGGTCATCCGCATAGTGCTTGTCGATGACGTTCTCCCCGATCAGGTAATTTTCATAGTTCTCCAGCGGATCTTTCTTTGCCCACTCCTCCATCAGTTCTTTGGGCACATACTTGGTGCCGCTGGCTTCTTCGTGCCCGCGCATGCGGAAGGTGATGCACTCCAGCAATACAGGCGCTGGCTTTTTGCGCATCTTCTCCGCCAGCTGTTTCACGGTAGTATATACTTCGAGAATATTATTGCCATCTACCTGCACCCCTTCTATTCCATAGCCAATGGCTTTGTCAACAAAACTTTTACATCGAAACTGCTCGTTGCTTGGTGTAGATAATCCGTAGCCGTTATTCTCCACCACGAAGATCACGGGCAGATCCCAAACGGCCGCTACGTTCACCGCCTCATGAAAGTCACCTTCACTGGTGCCGCCATCGCCATTAAATACTACGGTGATTTTCTTTTCTCCTTTCAGTTTCGATGCCAGTGCAATACCATCGGCCACGCCATTCTGCGGACCAAGGTGAGAAATCATGCCTACTATGCTGTGCGCATTGGTTCCGAAGTGAAAAGAGCGGTCTCTGCCTTTGGTGTAGCCCATCATTGTGCCCTGCCACTGCGCAAACAGCTTGGCAAACGGAAGTTGACGCCCGGTAAACACCCCCAGGTTCCGGTGCATGGGAAGAATATATTCATCCTGATCCAGGGCCTGCGTGATGCCTACGGAGATGGCTTCCTGCCCGATGCCACTAAACCATTTGCTGATCTTATTCTGCCGAAGAAGAATAAGCATCTTTTCTTCTATCAAACGAGGTTGAAGAAGCGCTTTATACAAATCCCTGAGCGTTTGATCGGAGTGTTTTTTTCTATCGAATTTCATAGCTGAAAAATAGGCGCAGTAAAGTTAGCTATTATCTGTTGTTGTCGCATTTTTGATTTGGTTGAATGCCAATCACCGCTTGGCCTGCAGGCGAAGTAAAGAACGTACTTACGGTTCATTGTGATCCTTTTAATCGACCATTGATTACTCCGGCCAAAACCAAAAGGCATCGCGCTGGTGTGCCGCTTCCGGAAGCCGGATCGGCTGCTCTTTTACAGCGGAACCTTTCTGATCGCTGAATAGTTTTTTACTTTTGCAAATTCAAAAGATAAAGACATTGAGCAAACTAGTAAAAGTGGGCACCGTGCAGATGAGCTGCACCAGGGAGCCAAAAGAAAACCTGGCCAAAGCGATTGTAAAAATACGTGAGGCCGCAGCCAAAGGAGCACAGATTATTTGCCTGCAAGAGCTTTTCACTTCGCTTTACTTCTGCGATGTGGAAGATTATGAAAACTTCAAGCTGGCCGAAGCGATACCCGGCCCGTCTACGGAATCATTAAGCTCGGTAGCAAAAGAACTGGGAGTGGTGATCATTGCTTCTCTTTTTGAAAAACGCACTGAAGGAATTTACCATAACACCACCGCAGTATTGGATGCCGACGGAAAATACCTGGGCAAGTATCGCAAGATGCACATCCCGGATGATCCGGCTTACTACGAGAAATTCTATTTTACTCCGGGCGACTTAGGCTATAAAGTTTTCAAAACCCGATTTGCCACGATAGGGATTCTGATCTGCTGGGATCAATGGTACCCGGAAGCGTCACGCATCACGGCATTGATGGGCGCGGAGATCATGTTCTACCCTACTGCTATCGGCTGGGCTGCTTCACAGGATGAAGCAACCAACACCGAGCAATACAATGCGTGGCAAACCATACAGCGCAGCCACTCTGTAGCCAACGGGGTGCATGTGGTAAGCGTGAACCGCGTAGGCTTCGAGCAGGATGGCGCCATGAAATTCTGGGGCGGTTCGTTTATCACCAACCCATTCGGAACAATATTGTATAAGGCATCGCACGATCAGGAAGAAGTGAACGTACTGGAGCTCGACTTGAAAAAGACCGACAGCTACCGCACCCACTGGCCTTTCCTCCGCGACAGAAGAATTGATTCGTATCAGCCGATCACCAAGAGATATATTGACGAAGATTAAACAGTTGACAAAAAACAAAGGAGCAATTGACAAAAAAACGTTGTTAACTGTCAATTGTTCCTTTGTCAATTTATAAAGCATGAAAACACCCAAAGAACAAGGCTTCCATTTCCCTGCCGAATTTGCCAAACACACCGCTACCTGGCTAAGCTGGCCGCACAAGGAAGCATCGTGGCCGGGCAAGATAGAAACCATCTACCCACGCTATGCCGAGTTCATTAAACGGGTGGCCGAAGGGGAAACCGTCAACATCAACGTAGCTGATGAAGCGATGATGGAGAAGGCTACACGCTACATCAATGAAGCCGGAGCCGACCTGACTCAAATTCAGTTCTTCATGCACCCTACTAATGATGCTTGGTGCCGTGATCATGGCCCGGCTTTTCTGATCAACCCTGCTGAAAAGAAAAAAATGATTGTCGACTGGGGGTATAATGCGTGGGGTGGCAAGTATCCTCCGTTTGATCTGGATGATGTGATTCCCACATTGATAGCGAAGCATTACGGTATTCCGGTAGCACATCCGGGGATTGTAATGGAAGGTGGATCCGTTGAATTCAATGGCAAAGGAACATTGCTGACAACACGGGCGTGTCTGCTCAATGAAAACCGGAATCCCCATCTCAGTCAGCAACAGATTGAAGAATACCTGATCAACTATTATGGTGTTGATCATCTGCTTTGGTTAGGCGATGGAATTATTGGCGATGATACCGATGGCCACATTGATGACCTTACCCGCTTTGTAAATGAAGATACCGTAGTGACCATCGTAGAAGAAAACAAGAGCGATGAAAACTACCACATCCTGCAAGACAATCTGAAAGAACTTAAAACCCTTCGCCTGGAGAATGGCAAGCAGATGAATATTGTGGAGCTGCCGATGCCTTCACCGGTGGTCTATGAAGACCTGCGCCTGCCCGCTTCCTATGCCAACTTCTACATTGCGAACAAATATGTGGTAGTCCCTACCTTCAGAGATAAAAATGATGATCGTGCGATGGATATACTTCAATCGTGCTTCAACGATCGTAAAGTCATTGGTATTGATTCAACTGATATTATCTGGGGCCTGGGGTCGTTTCATTGTTTGAGCCAGCAGGAGCCTGCGGTATAAATTTCCCATTCTTTGGTTATCTTCATGATCTTAAATCTAAGAGATGAAGGTTGCGACATCATTGCTATGCCTTAGTTGCGCGATTCTTTATGAAACAATCTCATAAAGAAATGATCTATACCAAGCACTTCGAGGAGGATTCTGATCACTTATAAACCAGAAACAGATTATCGCTTAGTCTTTTACCCACTCTATTCGGAAATCCAATCTTTAATTATCTAACTGAATGAAAGACCTCCTCTTAATCGTTTTTATTCTACTACTCTTTACTACGTGCACTCCAAAGAAAGAAACATCTTCTTTCTCCAATAACATCAATTACTTACTCGATAAAGAACTGATAACCGACGGCCCAGGCGGAGTGGTCATGATCATGAAAGGTGACTGTGTAGCTTACGCTAAAAGTTATGGGTGGGCCGATCTCAAAACCCAAGCACCCATCACCACCAAAACACGTTTCAACCTGGGCTCTGTATCCAAAACATTTGTTGCCCATGCCATCCTGCTTCTTCAACAGCAAGGAAAGCTTTCCGTAGAAGATAGTCTTTACCAATACTTTCCGGATTTCAGAAACAAGACCATTGCTCAGAAAATTAAAATCAAACACCTGCTTACACACACTTCTGGTCTTCCTGACAACAGGAAGGTGAATGATGATACGGTATTCTACCTGACAGCAAAAGATGCTGAGAACTGGGCACCTGAACTGAAGGTGGATAAATTAAACTTTGAACCGGGAACAAACTACGAATATTCCAATCCCGCATTTAATGGACTTGCATTGATCATTGAGAAGGTGAGCGGACAGAAATGGCAGGATTTCATTACCAAAAACATACTTACTCCTTCCGGCATGGTCACCACTACGATAACCGATGGGCCTCATCCATCGTTCGGAGTTGCTCATGGCTATACTAAGATCAAAGGACAATGGACGGAAGACGATTACATGGAAGAACCTACATTCGCAGCTGCGGGTAATGGTGGCGTGTGGAGTTCGGTGGAAGAGTTGGCGCTTTACGAAAAAGCCATTCGCTCGGCTACTTTTTTAAATGCAGAAGTAATTGAAGAATCGCGCACGGTTAAAAATCATTTTCCTGTTAAGGCTTTATCTTCATTAGAACACCAGGAATGGAATCTGGGCTGGTCGTGGTTTATCTCCTCCACAAAAAATGGTGTCAAACTAGTAAGTCATGCCGGTACACAGGGTGGATTTTACGCCAACTTTATTTCCGTGCCGGATAAGCATGTCCTTTTTATTCTGCTCGCCAATTTTCCGTGTGACCGGGAAAAAATCTCAACTCAAATTATGAGTGCTCTTGAAAACGAAAACTATTTCGATAAAAAGTAAATCAAGCTACGCTGAGCAGGCTTGAAAGCTTATCGATGGAAATCGGCTTGGTGATGTATTCTTTAATCAATGGATTGCTGTTGGCCCGGTTGATGTCACTCGGGTCAATGGAAGAGCTAACCATATAAATGATTACTTCTTTCTTTAGCAGCGGGCCGATTTTTTCAAACCCCTCCAGAAACATCCATCCGTCCATCACCGGCATGTTGATGTCAAGAAAAATAAAGTCCGGCAACAGAGCAACATTTTCTGCATTGGTCTTCAGAAAATCCAGCGCTTCCTCTGCCGCCAAAAAAGGAAGTATCTCTTTTACCGATTTAGTCAACTGAAGTGACTTCGTTGCCGTAAACTGATAAATCCGGTCATCATCCACCACCGCTACAATTGGCATACCCTTCAAATTAGATTGTAAAGTAAATTTATTATCACTGTTATCATTTCAACTATTTTTTCAACGGCACGGAGAAACTGAATTTGCTTCCTGCCCCTTCTTCACTCTCTACCCATATTGCCCCCCCGTTGCGCTCCACAAACTCTCTGCAAAGCACCAGGCCGATGCCCGTCCCTTTTTCTTCGCGTGTTCCCAATGTAGTCACTCCTGCCAGAGTAAAAAGTCCATCGCGATACGCAGAAGGTATTCCTACCCCTGAGTCGGTAATCATCACAATAATCATCGAATCGTACAGCCTGGTTTCGATGTGCACTTTGCCCTGCTCCGGAGTAAACTTCAACGCATTTGACAGGAGATTGCGAACTACCGTACTCAGCATGACCTCATCGGCCACTACTTCGCATTCCCGCGACAGGTTTACATTCATCTGCACGCCTTTCATCGTAAACTCATGTCGCAGATGAGTTACGGTATTCTCAATTACTTCGTTTATTCTAATGTGCTGCGGGTTATAATTGACACCCTGTATCTGTGTACGGCCCCATTGCAACAGATGATCCAGTAAACTGGACGTATCTTCCAGCTGGCTGCTGATGGTTTCCGTTACTTTTTTCAGATCAGCCGGGGAAAGCGTATTAAACTGGAGCAATGAGAGTGTGCCACGCAGCGAATTGATGGGGCCTTTCAGGTCATGTGAAATCACAGAGAACATTTTATCTTTTACTCCATTGATTTCTTCCAGCTGCTCATTCTTGGATCTGATCTCTTCCGTACGGCTGACGATTATTTTCTCCAGCCGGTCTTTCATCAGCTGCTCTTGCCGTAAGGTGATAGTTTTCGTCTGCTCATTTTCTTTGGTGAGTATGTTAATACGGTCACCCAAAGCCAGAGAGATCAACAGCGTCTGCACGATCCCTCCGAAATACAGCGAACTTTCAGTAAGCCAGTTGGAATGAATAAAGCCCAGGTTGCGTAACGAAAAAAAGGTTACCGCCAGCAGTAAAGAAACCCACGCCAGCAGAAAATACCTGGCCGGCCGATATTTTTTATAAAAACAGTAGATGGCGCTGATCAGAATCAATAAACAGTTGAACACCATCAGCAGGTGTATTGATTTATAGGAGAGTATTTTTGTGAATGTAGTGATATTGAGCGCCGCCAGAATGGTCACAATGGTGATGGCAACCAGTATACGGTCGAGCCAGAAATTAAACCGGCCAAGGTTAAGGAAAGACCGGGCCAGCAAACCGGAAGCAATGATAAAGAGTGTTCCGCCTATGAGCGTTAAAAAAGGATTGAGCTGCGGATACTCCGGATATAAAAAATAAAATCCATATCCTTGAAAAGTGGCGATCACATTAATACCTGCCAGTAACGTGAATATATAATAGAGCATGTTCACATCGCGGATAGAAAAATAAAGGAACAGGTTATAAAAAATCATGATGATCAGGATACCATAAAAAATTCCATGGGCAAACTCCTGTTTGATCTGTGCATGATAGAAAAGATCCCTCGTCCATAAAGTAATGGGAAGGTAAAGCGATGATGTGGATTCCAATTTAAGATAGATGGATTGCTTTCCTGACACGAGAGTCAGGGGAAACACTATATTTCTGTGCTTGAACTCACGTGTAGAAATGGGAAACCGATCGCCAGATACTTTGCTATGCCACTCGCCTGCCTCATTTTGATAATAGATCTCCAGTCGGTCTAAAGGAGCATATCCAATTTCCATCAGCCACTCCTTTTGTGGTGACTGATTATCCACATCCAGGCGAAACCAGTGACTATTTTTATCAAAGCCCAGCGAGGGAGTTATTTTTTCCGGAAGCGGCTGGAATTTCTCCCTGACTACCTGCCGAATCGTTTGCTGATGATCCGTTCCCTGAAAATAGAATAGCTTCCCCTTCACTTCATACGCATCATCATTTTGTAGCACAACGGTATGAGATGGCTGTGCTGAGATCGCTAACGGAAGAAAAACAAAAAAAGAAAGCCACCTCACCATGAGTACCACGTCTTGCTTGTATAACGAGTTTTAAAACTAAGCTTAAGCTTCGTTCTTAAAAATACGTTTTCCTGCAAAATCTTACCTCACAATGGAAAAGGTGGCTATTGATTAAGAGATACCTGTTTAGACTACTTTCTTTCGAATCAGCTTGGCATAGGTTCGGCTCACCGGGAAGCTCTTTCCATTCTGCATTTTCACCACCATACCTCCATTGAAATGGCGCTCTATCTCCTTGAGGGAGTTTAAGTTGATGATGGTGCTTCGGTGTACGCGGATAAAGGTCTCCGGGTTAAGAATTTCTTCCAGCTTGCCAATACCGGAAGAGCTGACAAACTGATCGGTTTTGGTGGTGATGATCGTATAGTCGCCCGAGGCTTCCAGGAAAATGATTTCCTCTACCGGAAGATTAAACAGTTTCTCCGATTTTTGTACAAACACATGCGATTCGTAAGACGAGCGCTTTGTTTCACCACGAAGGCTATGCAACAAATCATCGATGGTGCTGTTCTCCTGTGTTTTGCGTTTCAGGGCACGGTTCACCGCCAGGCGAAAACGTTCTTCATCCAACGGTTTGAGTACATAGTCTACTGCATTTTTCTCAAAGGCCTTGATGGCATACTGATCGTACGCCGTGGTGAAGATAACGTGGGGTTCCTGGTCGATTTCCTCCAGCACATCAAAACCACTCATGCCCGGCATTTGCACATCCAGAAAAACGATATCGGGCTTGAGCTTGTTGATCTTCTCTACCGCTTCACTTCCCTTCGAGCATTCAGCAACCAATTCAATGTCATCAAATGATTCGAGGTATTCGCGCAGAAGATCTCTTGCCAGTTTCTCATCGTCTACAATAATGCAGGTTGTTTTCATGTATTTAAATTGGTTATCTGATTCATTCTTCAAATCCACCTTTACCTAAAATTACGGTGCCATTCGTAGTGCGTCTACACGTACGAGGCGATTTCTCTGGCCTCCGGCTTTCCTTCTCTCATTGATTGAATTTTAATCTCTTCAATGTAGAAGCTCACCGAATACCCGTATTCCGTAGCCTTTATACGTAACCCCGAGAGCTGACCATAATAGCTTTTCAACCGTAAATCGGTATTGGCCATTCCCACTCCGCTGGAACTTCCATCCATTACCTTTTGGGCGTTCGATCCAAGTCCATCGTCCTTCACTTCAAAAAAGATAA
>JAHEZH010000037.1 GCA_023251155.1 Flammeovirgaceae bacterium
AACTGCAATCGCTGTTTATTGCCGTTAATAAAAAATATGCCGAAGACCATATCGCCCTAACGGAGACTGACGAGATTGCACTGATCCCTCCCGTAAGTGGCGGGTGAATTTGAATGAAGATAACTGCCGTGATAAATATAACTGATCAACCTATCAACATTAACGAGGTAATGGCTGCCGCTACCGACACCACCGCGGGTGCAGTCAATCTGTTTATCGGTACGGTACGCGATAATGCCCTCAGCAAAAAAGTGGTGCGGCTGGAATACGAGGCCTATGAGGAGATGGCCATTGCCGAGACACAGAAGATCTTCGAGGAGGCCACCAGCAAATGGGGGATAATCCGATGGGCCATTGCCCACCGCACAGGCATACTGAAGCCAGGTGAAATTGCGGTAGCGGTAGCAGTAGCCACCAAACACCGTAAGGAAAGCTTTGAAGCCAGTCAGTTTATTATGAACGAACTGAAAGAAAAAGTGCCCATTTTCAAAAAGGAAGTATTTGAAGATGGCGAGGAATGGGTCTCGGCCAAACTTTAAAAACAATCGATAACGGAAAACTTACTCCCTCAGCTGTCTTTAGCGTAAAGGAGGTACCCGTTCAAAAAATAACCGACTGGTTTTTACTAGCCTTTCTTAATGGAAGATCATGAACCCAATGGTCACAATTGCCATTGCGATTAAAAAGCCAGCCACCATTACCAGCAACAAGTCGCGATAGATGGGGTTGATGTGGATTTCGGGAAACTTACCTAATACTTTCATAGCCAACGAATATGTTTTAGACGCTATAAATGTAACAGGAGTTTGTTTTTAAAGTTCACAAAATCGAAAAGAAATGTTGTTGATGTGATTTTTCAAATGAAAGTGTGTCTTGTTTATCTCTTCCGCTCCCGATATTCCACGCCTTATTCGTAAAGCATTTGTTCACATCGGAAAACAGAAACCACTAGTAAATTGATAGTTACAAAAAGCTGACCATGGCAGGTCGCTTCCGGGTGTAGCTATAAGTGCGATGTATGTTTTTATGGGGAGTTTCAGTTAATACCGAAAAAAAGTAAAGTAGGCGTGGGATAGCACAGAATATACTACCCCACTTCTGCGAAGTGGGAATTATTTTTTCCTCACAAAGTCCTTTTTACCCCCCACTTTCTCCATCAGCTTCACCTCTTCAATTACGATCTCATGCGACAGGGCTTTGCACATATCATAGATAGTGAGTGCGGCAATAGAAGCGGCCGTCAGTGCCTCCATCTCTACACCTGTCTTGGAGGTAATGATGGCGGTAGTGTCGATAATGGCTCTTCCGCCCTTTACGGTAATTCTGACCTGGCAATCTTCCATACCGATGGGATGGCAAAACGGGATGAGCGCTGACGTTTTCTTGGCCCCCATTACACCGGCAATAATTGCCGTCTGAAACACAGGGCCTTTTTTGGTGATCAGTTCATCGCCTTTCATTTTAGAAAGAATGGTTTTACCCAGATGAACAATGGCCTGTGCTCTTGCCATCCGTTTTGTTATTTTCTTTTCCGATACATCTACCATTTGCGGGTTGCCCGATGCATCGATATGAGTAAATTGCTTTTTCATTTGAATCATTTTATAAATTCATGCTACGCAAAATACGCGAAGAAAGGATGCAAAGGCAGCTAAGGCATTCTTTAAATTCCTTTGCACATTAACTTTGCCTCCGCTGCGGGAAACCGCCATTCATCTCAAAACTAACCATTCATGATCCGCGTATCTGAAGCTACCTCGATAATTCAACAGCATTTGTTCAAGCCGGGCAACGAAAAGATGGCATTAGCCAAAGCCACGGGTCGCATACTGGCTGAACCCATTATTGCCGATCGCGACTTCCCTCCTTTCCATCGTGCATCGATGGACGGAATCGCTATCCAGCACCAGGCATTTGCCAAAGGTCAGCGTCATTTTACAGTAGAGGGACTATTGCCAGCGGGAGCACCTTCTTTTCCATTAAAAAATGCAGATGCTGCTATCGAGATCATGACCGGGGCTATGCTACCCGTCAATACCGATACCGTAGTGCGCTATGAAGATGTAGAAATTACCCATGGTAGTGCTCACATCACGATTGACACCCTTTCGAAAGGTGAAGGCACCCATCCTCAAGCGCAGGATGCCGCACAGAACGATGTGCTCCTGGCACCCGGAATAAAAATTGCGCCTGCCGAAATTGCATTAATGGCTTCTGTTGGGAAGGCAGACGTACTTGTTTATACCTTTCCTAAAACGGCCATCATTTCTACCGGCAATGAATTGGTTGCTGTTGACGCTACACCGTTGCCACATCAAATCCGAAGATCCAACAGTTATGCCCTCCAATCCGCATTATCTCTTCTTGGCTGCGAAGCCAGTCTTTTTCATGTACCCGATGAAAAACACGTACTTGAAAAAGAGTTAAAAGAAATCGTTGCCGCACATGAGCTGATTATCCTGAGCGGTGGCGTATCCAAAGGCAAGTTCGATTTCATTCCCGAAGTGCTGACCTCCTTAGGTATCGAAAAGAAATTTCACCAGGTGAGCCAGCGGCCAGGCAAGCCCTTCTGGTTTGGCACATCAACATCATCGCAGCACACGGTATTTGCCCTTCCGGGAAATCCGGTATCAACCTACATGTGCTATTACCGTTACATACAACCCTGGCTGCTACAGAGCATGCACCTTCCGGCCGGTGAACAGCAGGCCATCCTTGCCCGGGATTTTTCCTTCAAGCCACCCCTCACGTATTTCCTGCAGGTAAAGACCGTAAATGAGTCCGGTAAGTTAATGGCCTATCCCGATGCCGGAGGTGGATCTGGTGATTTTGCTAATCTGAAAAACGTGAGTGGCTTTCTGGAATTGCCTGAAGAGAGAACAGAGTTTAAAGAGGGTGAGGCGCTGGCGTACTATGCATTTCGGTGACCACAATTTGAATTTGTATAAACGCTTCCTATGACCCCAGATTAAGGGACGCTTACACATTTTTTATTAATCGATAATAAATACAACTACTTTGTCCAAGGGCAATAGCCACTAACGATTAATACAGGTCATCTGCACGAAAGGGATTCGGCTACTTTTTGATTAACAGGGCTGCATTATTTTTCCTTGTCCAGCATGCGCTCCAGCAAAGCCACCTTCTCCCGCTCTGCTTTCAGCAATGCTTCATAAAGTTTTTTATTTTCATCAATAGCTTCCATCCATTTATCAATGGGATTAAAAGTGCACTGATAATTATAGTTTTGATTATAGGCCGATGACTGGTCATTCATATTTTCAATATGAAAAATCAATGCTTCATCATTAAAATTTCTGATTGCCTCTTTTGTAATGCCAAGTGCGGTTGCCACTCTTTCCAGCGCAGCCTCATCAATGATTTCGTTTTGTTCCATCTTGCTCACGCTCTGCTGGCTGATGCCCATCTTTTCGGCTAGCGTTTCTTGCTTCATGCCCAGCATCTCACGTATGCGGCCAATCTTTTTACCAAGATGTTTTACGGGTGGTCGGTTGGAGGTATCCATAGAATCAAATATAAAAAAATATGCAGTCGTAAGATACAACCGGGCGCCAGTAAATAACAACCCCTTTTTGGTGGTGTCACAAACGGCAGCAATAGGTAATTGTCAATAGCACTGCTATAAATAGTAGTGCTCTATATAATGTACCTAATCCCTTTACGTCTGTTGTCAGGGTAATTTATCTAAAAGCAATTTCTTTCCTATACGCCTTAAAAGAGGTTAAAAAAAGTCACTAAATTTTACTGTGAGCTTTTGCCTTTCAGTTTCATTAAGAATTGGTGTCAGTACAAATCCTACAATTGAGATAATGAAACTCATTCCACCCAAAACTAATGCTACAATATTTAAACTTTCCATCGTCAAAAACATTTTTATCCGCTAAACGGTCTGCCACAATTACGACTAACTGATATAACGCATAATGTCCTAATAGTGAATAAAAAAGTAGTGGCGATAAGCCAGCATCCTTTTTATCGCGCAACATTAAAAATACCGAACAACAGAAGCACTTCCGGCTTGCCGCCAGAGGGCCTATAGCAGGAAGCCAGGTATTCCATTATTTTTAGTTTTTTCTATTTATGCTGAATATCCTTCTCGCACCCGATAAATTCAAAGACTCGCTTAGCGCAGAGCAGGTGTGCGCAGCATTGAGTGAAGGATTGGTTAAAAAATATCCGCATGCTACCATCCGGAACGTGCCTCTGGCAGATGGTGGTGAAGGCACGAGCGAATTGCTGACACGCTACTTTAATGGCACTACGGTGAAGGTAGCTGTTTCCAATCCGCTGTTTGAACCCATTACGGCAACCTACGGATATGCTGCACAGGAGCAGATGGCTTTTATTGAAATGGCAAAAGCCTCAGGGCTGGTGTTGGTCGCAAAGGAGAAACGAAATCCACTTTACACCACCACGTATGGCACCGGTCAGTTGATCAAAGATGCCCTTGACCGTGGTGCCCGGAAGATCCTGTTAGGTATTGGCGGAAGCGCTACCAACGATGCCGGCATGGGTATGGCCGAAGCATTGGGGGCGCAGTTCTTCAATCAGCATCGGCAAAAAATAAAACCGACAGGCGAACACCTCATTCATCTCCATAGCATAGATGCTTCGTACATTGATCCGCGCGTAAAGGAAACCGAATTCATTGCGCTGTGCGATGTGAGTAATCCGCTTTATGGACGTACCGGTGCCGCGCATGTTTACGCACCACAGAAAGGGGCCGATGACAAAGCAATTGCCCTGCTGGAAGAAGGAATAAAAAATTATGAAAAAGTGGTGCAAAACACATTGGGCTTAGCTGCAGATTTCCCCGGGGCGGGTGCCGGTGGCGGCATGGCCAGCGGTGCGCGTGTGTTTTTACATGCACGCATCACAAAAGGAATGGATTACGTGATCGATGCTCTTCAGCTGGAAGAAAAAATAAAGCAAGCGGACCTGGTGATCACCGGGGAAGGGAAGATTGACCGCCAAACGTTATCCGGCAAAGTGGTCGCTGCTATTGCCCGGCTGGCACAGCAACATCACAAAAAAATGATAGCCATTTGTGGTGTGTGCGAATTGAGCGAAGAACAACTACGTAAAATGGGCATCCATCAGACCATTTCCCTCACCGATCCTTTTACTTCACGCGCAGAGGCGGTAAAAAATGCAACCGCACTGCTTCGTGAAAGGGTCTCTGAAATACGACTATAAGTTTGCCGCCCGTCCATCTCCGGGTACCGGAACCAGCTCCAAAAGAGTCGCACAAATGGTTTCCCCACCATAAAAAATGGGTTAAATTTGCTGCCCGGATTCGGATGAAATCCGCCAACTACTAAAAATTACAGCCGTGTTCGATAGTTTAAGTTTAAAATTAGATAAGGCATTCCAGAACCTCAAAGGTCAGGGACGCATCACCGAGATCAACGTAGCCGCCACCATCAAGGAAATACGCAAAGCGCTGATCGATGCCGATGTGAACTACAAGGTAGCCAAGGAAGTAACGGACGAGATCAAGGAGAAAGCCATGGGCCAGAATGTGCTCACCTCTATCTCGCCAGGTCAGTTGCTCACCAAGATTACCAGCGATGAGCTTACCCAACTGATGGGTGCACAAAGTGAAGACATCCGGATTGAAGGCAATCCGGCGATTATACTAATTGCAGGTCTGCAAGGTTCGGGTAAGACTACCTTCTCAGGGAAGCTGGCCAGCTACCTGAAACGCCAGGGAAGAAGTGTGTTGCTTACTGCCTGTGATATTTATCGCCCGGCTGCGATTGACCAGTTGAAAGTATTGGGTGAGCAGGTAGGTGTTGAAGTATATGCCGAGCCGGAAAACAAAGATGCTGTTAAAATTGCAAAAGCTGCGATTGACCACGCAAAGAAAAACAATCACCGCATTGTCATTGTCGATACCGCTGGTCGCCTTGCCGTAGATGAGGAAATGATGAATGAGATCGCCCGACTGAAAGAGGCACTCAATCCATCAGAGACGTTGTTTGTAGTTGACTCGATGACCGGGCAAGATGCCGTGAACACAGCAAAGGCTTTCAATGACCGTCTTAATTTCAATGGCGTGGTATTGACGAAGCTGGATGGTGATACACGTGGTGGTGCTGCCCTATCGATCAGACGTGTGGTCGACAAGCCAATCAAGTTCATCAGCTCGGGTGAGAAAATGGAGGCCATTGATCGCTTCTATCCTGATCGTATGGCGAGCCGTATTCTGGGTATGGGTGATGTGGTGTCGTTGGTTGAAAAGGCACAACAGACTTTTGATGCGGATGAAGCCGCACGTTTAAATAAGAAAATCCGCAAGAATCAATTTGATTTTAATGACTTCCTCGGTCAGCTGGAACAAATCAAAAAGATGGGTAACATGAAAGACCTGCTGGGCATGATACCCGGTATGGGCAAAGCACTGAAAGATGTGAACGTGGACGATAACTCCTTCAAACCAATTGAAGCGATCATTCGCTCCATGACTTTGCAGGAACGCGAGAATCCCGAACTGATTAACGGCAGCCGTAAGAACCGTATTGCCAAAGGAAGTGGCACCTCGGTGCCACAGGTTAACCAGTTGCTGAAGCAGTTTGAAGACATGCGCAAGATGATGAAGACCATGAACAAGATGGGTGGCGGCAAGCGGGCGCTGTCAGCGCTTAATCCGTTCGGCAGATAAGATTTCGTTTAAAATAAGAAAGAGGCTGTTTCCGTAAGGAAGCAGCTTTTTTTATGAACAATCAGCCGTATCAATAAATAAACTTCGGCTCTTCCTCCACTGCACTCTCTTCCACACGCGAGTACGAACTACCTGATTTCGTTAACGGACCGAAATAAAAATCTTTCCCTACATTAGCTGCTGTGATGCGTGCTGTAGCCCGTGTGTAACTGGTGCCTTTACTCATCACCAGTTCGGTATCGGCATCGTAGCTGCCTGAAACATAACGCACCATGATGTAGTACTTACCATCCGGCACGGAAGAACCAATCGTGAAGGTTTCGAAGCCCGTTTCATTCACACTGCTTACCGACGCTACCAGATCTCTGCTTACCACCAAGCCATTACTCACCACTACATTTGTAGCCAGATACATATCAACGTTTCCATTCGTAATACTAATGCCATCACCCAACCTCCACGACAAATCAACACGCATGGCATCGGCAGGTGGCTTATCATTATCGACAATCACAAACTGATATTCCAGGTTCTTTACGGATGCAGCAATGGATTCATTCGAGATATCGCTGATACGGAAATAAATATTCTCTACTCTTGGCTCCACATACGGATCATCAATTATTTTAAAAAACAAATCGACATACGAATTGCCCGCCTGCACCGTAAGCACCTGCTGTGACGACACGGAAGAAGAACCCGTAACCGGAATAAGTGACGAAGTAAGATCAACAGGTACCGTCATCTGGTAATCACCATCCAGGGCTGCTGTACCAAAGATGTCGATCGTTACTGTGGTGGCTGCCGTTACTTTGCCCAGATGAATACGTACGCTGTACGTACTGTCACTTTCTGTTCGCTGCACTCCACTGGTTTCAAAACCTACTGCCGTATCCTCGCTATCGGTGCAGGAAAAAAACAATGTCACAATGATCAACAGGAAGAATAGAAATGCATGAAAGGAAAATGCGAAATCACGTGTATCTAAAAGCGTATTCCACCTCATCATCGCTTCCTGCAGCCCGCGGTTTTTCATACACAAATCGTTTAGGTACTGATTGTTGTGTTGAAATATCGCAAACGTCCCAAACCTGAACTAAAAATTAAGACCAACTCCTTTCTTCATTCAACCAACAAATCAAATTAAGCAACATGGTCAACTCCTTTTCCTACCTTTTCAGCACTCCGTGATAAATAAACCCTTTACCCCTAACCTTTCCTTTTGTTAATACGTTTTAACAATTAGTTTACAGGTTTAAGATTTATATCAACGAAAATGCTCCTAACTTTCAGGAGCATTTTTGCGTTTATAGCAGATCACCAAACAAACACTATTAACATTATGAAAAAACAATTTTTATTTTTTGTACTTGCTTTCATCACTGCCGTTGCTTTTGCACAGGAGAAACCCTTGAGCCCGCCAGCTACTTCAGAAGGCACCATTGATGGCGCCAAAATCACCATCAACTACTCTGCTCCTTCTGCGCGTGGCAGAAAGATGGTAGGTGGTATCGATCCTTATGGAAAAGTATGGAGAACAGGTGCTAACAAAGCTACCGTGTTTGAAGTAAGTAAGAACGTGAAGATTGAAGGTAAAGCATTACCCGCAGGCAAATATGCACTGTTCACTATCCCTGGAGAAAAAGAATGGGTCATCATCTTCAGCAAGAAGTGGGATCAGGGCGGCGCTTTTGATTACACCGATAAAGATGATGCACTTCGTGTAACGGTAAAATCAGAAAAGGCTCCTGCTTTTGTTGAAACCTTCAAAATCGCTGTAAACAAAGATAACGTATCCCTGACATGGGAAAACTTCTTAGTGGCATTTAAAGTAACTAAGGGGTAATAAAACCATAATGGAATTTACAGTCTCGCCCGGTGGGCGAGACTTTTTTATTTTAAGAGAATAACTCAATTTAGGAACTCAGTCATCGTTTATAAAACCACATGCAACTACTGGGGCGCTCCGATCGTGTTGACTTACCCAAACTGGGCTTGTATGATCTTCATGCCAAAGTGGATACGGGTGCATATACCTGTTGCCTGCACTGCTCCAAAGCAGAAGTAGTGAATGGCCAGCTTGAATTTATTCTGCTGGATGAAGAACATCCGGAGTTCACAGGCATGAAATTCGTATTCCGGAAATTCAAGCAACGCGAAATCAGAAATTCATTCGGAGAATCGGAGCTTCGTTACATTATAAAAACCACTATTAAAATCTTCGATCGGAGAATCCGTGCTGAATTTTCCCTGAGTAATCGTGGAAGTTTGAAATTTCCCGTATTACTTGGCCGCAAAATTTTACGTAACCGTTTTTTAATTGACGTAACCAAAAAAGATCTATATTTCCAGAGCAAACAAACCGGCACATGAACCGCATTTTCTCTTCCTTTTTTGTGCTGGATTTTTCACCGGAATTATTCTTCCTAGGTTCTATCGTTTAGTTTATTCATTCATCGTTATTGAAACAATGAGTAACACCAAAAAAACAGGCAATCCCATGAACATCGCCATACTTTCACGTGATGCCAAATTATATTCTACCCGCAGATTAAAAGAAGCAGGTGAGCAAAGAGGACATCATGTGGAGATCATCGACCACATGAAGTGTGTGCTTCTGATCGAAAAGAAAAATCCGATGGTCTGGTACAATGGCAAGCGCCTCGACTATTTCGATGCCGTTATTCCACGTATCGGTGCATCCGTTACTTTTTATGGTGCGGCCGTGGTGCGTCAGTTTGAGATGATGAAAGTATTCACCGCTATTGAATCACAGGCGTTGATCCGTTCGCGTGATAAGCTCAGAAGCTTGCAGATACTCTCGCGGGCAGGTATCGATCTGCCCAAAACCATTTTTATGGACTATTCCAAAGATACCGAAGGAGTAATCGAGGCAGTCGGTGGTGCACCTGTGGTCATTAAATTATTGGAAGGCACACAGGGTATCGGGGTGGTATTGGCCGAAAATAAAAAAGCAGCACAGTCGGTCATTGAAGCTTTTCACGGTGTGCATGCCCGAATCATTGTACAGGAGTTCATCAAAGAAGCCAAGGGGGCCGACATACGTGCCTTCGTCGTAAACGGGGAAGTAGTCGGTGCCATGAAACGTCAGGCCCGTGATGGTGAGTTTCGTTCCAACCTGCACCGGGGCGGCTATGCAGAAGTAGTGAAACTCGACCGACATCAAAAACACGCGGCCGTAATGGCCGCAAAAAAAATGGGACTTGGGGTAGCGGGTGTGGATATGCTTTTATCCAAGCGTGGGCCATTGATTATTGAAGTAAACTCTTCTCCGGGCTTGGAAGGCATCGAAGGTGCTACCAAAAAAGACATAGCCGGCCAGATCTATCAATACCTTGAAAAACATGCTGGTAAGAAAAAAATTCAGAAGGATAAGGTCAATGCATAGATTCGCTTCGAGAACCAACTACAGCATCAGTCCGTGAAGTGATAAGGATTTCAGTTAAAATTTTTCCATTCTCTCTGTAGCAGTATCTGCCCGCAGATACTATTTCACACCTTGCTCCGCGTATAACTTAAACCTGGTGTGACGATCCGTTAATCGTGTTGTCTCCGATAAAATTTCTACACTAAAGCAGGAGGATACCGTTACCCGGTGAATGCCTTATCCTACTGTATCAACTTCGCCTTCGAAGAAAGTATTGCAGTAAAAGATCCCAGCACGGCTACCAGCGCAAATGAATAGCGAAGATTCAATGCTTCGGCAATAAACCCGATCAATGGAGGGCCAACCAAAAAGCCGAAGAAGCAAATGGTAGATACTGCGGCCAGCGCCATACTTGGCGACATCGTAGTCGATTTTCCGGCAGCACTATATACTAATGGAACTACCGATGATACACCAAAGCCCACCAGCATAAAGCCAATTACAACCGGTACGATATAAGGCAATGCTACAGATAGTAACAACCCGGATGTGATCAGAATACCACTCAATTGCAGCATCTTTTTCCTTCCCAGTTGATTGGCCAGCCAGTCACCGGCAAATCGCCCGCCTGACATTGTGCTCATGAAAGCCACATATCCCAGTGTAGTTAAATGTGCTGGTGCCTCTACTACTTTTTGAAAATACACTCCACTCCAGTCAAACATGGCACCTTCACAGGCCATTCCACAAAATCCAATCAGGCCCAGGCGAAGCAGCGCACTGTCGGGCTTTGCAAAAACGGGTTGCGATCCACTGCTTATTTTCCCACGCAGCGTAAAGCGATACGATATGGCCATCAGCGAAAAGCAAAGCAATGCGATAGCTGTAAAGTGATAGGCCGGCATAATGTTTTTCGATACCAGGAAAGTACCGATCGCAGCACCGGTAAATCCAGCCAGGCTCCATGCCCCATGAAACGAGGCCATGATCGATTTTTTATACATGTTCTCCACACCAATTGCCTGCGTGTTCACCGCTATGTTCACCAGGTTGCCAAACAGGCCAAAGAAGAAAAGCACACCGATCAATTGCCACGTCATACTGATAAAGCCGATCGCAACCAATGTACTGGAATACATCACTGCACCATTGATCACCATCTTCTTACTGCCAAATTTTGACACCATCCATCCGGATAAGGGCAGGCTGGCCAGTGATCCTACCGGAAGCGCCAGCAACACACTCCCCAACCCCGCATCGCTGAGCCCCAGCATACTCTTGATGTCTGGTATGCGGCTCGCCCACGAAGCAAAGCATAAGCCTTGTGTAAAAAAGAAGGCTCCCACCGCAAGGCGGATCTGTTTCTTCAATGGCAACGCTTTTCTGATATCAAGGATCCTCATCTTGGAAGAGGGCATCACCGGCTGCTCCATCGTGCCTGGCAATGTTCTTTCCGACACCGGCTTCTCCAATTCTTTTCCGCTCTTCATAGCTTAAATAAATACGGCACCAAGTTACTAAGTTATCTGAGTTCTATAGTACCCTGCTCTACCACGCAAATCACTGGTCTTTTCCAAAATTATTATCTTCACCCGCACGAAGTACCTCCACCGTCAAGAGATTCGCACTTCGTCAATTGTATTTCATAATTTTTTATCCTGCATGAAAGAGGTGATTATTGCCGAACATTCCATACGTCCTGGCGAGTTCAAGGAAATCAATATTAACATAGCACGGCTTCCATCGCGTACGCAGATCAATACACCCATTTATGTTTATCGGGCACCGGAAGACGGGCCCGTACTTGCACTTACGGCAGGCATGCATGGTGACGAGATCAATGGGATGGAAATAGTGAGGCGTATACTCGACCTGGGGCACAATAAAGTAAAACGCGGCACGGTGGTATGCATGCCGGTAATCAATGTGTATGGCTTTCTCAACTATTCGCGCGAAGTGCCGGATGGCAAAGACATCAACCGCTCGTTTCCCGGAAGCAAGAGCGGGTCGCTTGCCTCGCGCGTGGCCTACCACATGACGCACGATGTGATTCCTTACATTGATTATGGGGTTGACTTCCATACAGGAGGCGCCATGCGCACCAACTATCCGCAAGTGCGCTGTGTCATGCAGGAAGAAAAAAACGCTGAGCTCGCTGCCGCCTTCCATGCACCTTTCACCATCGACTCTCCTTTCCGGCCACACTCCCTTCGCCAGACAGCAGCAAAGAAAGGAAAGAATATTATTGTCTATGAGGGTGGTGAATCGGTACGATTCGATCAGCATGCCATTGAAGAAGGAGTGAATGGCACGCTTCGCCTGATGAAGTACCTCAACATGATTGATGAGGCTCCTGCACCTTCGGAAGAAAACAGAATCGTATGGAACTCCAGCTGGGTGCGTGCGCGTACGGCTGGTCTCTTCCAAAACGCGATTAAAAGCGGTGAACTGATTCATAAAAACCAGGTGATCGGAACACTCACTGATCCATTCGGAGAATTTAAGGAAGAAGTAAAATCACCAACGACCGGCTATGCTGTGGGACTCAATAACAACCCGGTGGTCAATGCCGGTGATGCACTGCTGCATATCGGCATGGATAACTTTTGCCGGTTGGGGGGAGATGGGGAAGAGTAAGTTTTCATTTAACCGGAATATTAAGCCATCATTAACTAACTTGCGGCCACGCTTTATCATTTAAAGTTTGAAAGGTATGAGTACTACACAGCAAGCAAAGCCCCACGATAAACCACGCATCGGCATCACCATTGGCGATCTTAATGGCATTGGTCCCGAAGTGATAATCAAAGCATTAGCCGATACCCGCCTGCTTAATATGGTTACACCCGTAGTTTATGGCTCCACACGTGTACTCTCTTACTACCGCAAGCTCATGAACCTGGAAGAGTTTAACTACAGCCAGGTGAAAACCAAAGGGCAGTTCTTTCCCAAATCAGTCAATGTGGTCAATTGCTGGGAGGATGTGATTGAGATTAATCCCGGTCAGGCTTCACGCCAATCTGCCCATGCTGCGCTCGTCAGCCTGCAAAAAGTGGTTGAAGAAACCAAAGAAGGATTGATCGATGGATTTGTTACTGCACCGATCGATAAGAATACCATTCATAGCGATCAGTTTCCTTTTCGCGGTCATACCGAATACCTCACCAAAGAATTCAACGCTACGGAAAGCCTGATGCTGATGGTCAGCGATGATTTGCGCGTGGGGCTGGTGACAGAGCACGTTCCGGTTAAGGAGATCAGCCAGTACATTACGAAAGAACGGGTGGAGCTGAAAATCCGGTTGCTGGAGCTTTCATTGAAGAAAGATTTTGGAATCACAAAACCAAAAATTGCGGTGCTGGGCCTTAACCCCCACTCTGGCGATGAAGGGTTGATTGGTGATGAAGAGATCAACGTGATCAAGCCGGTGATTCAGGATCTGAAGACAAAAGGCAAACTGATATTCGGACCATTTCCGGCCGATGGATTCTTTGCTGCCTCCATGTATACCAAGTACGATGCCGTATTGGCCATGTACCATGATCAGGGGCTGGTACCGTTTAAAAACATTGCTTTTGATACCGGGGTGAACTACACCGCCGGGTTGCCGATAGTGCGTACCTCGCCCGATCATGGAACGGCTTACGCCATTGCTGGTAAAAACCTGGCCGATGAGAGTTCACTTCGCCAGGCGATCTATACTGCAGCAGCCATCATCAAAGCCAGAGCCGGTAATCTATAGACCAAATATTACCGTTCATAAGCTAATTCCGGCATTTCAACCGGAGAACGGCCTGTTTTAAACAATTATCAACGGAAGAACGGCTTATTTTAAACAATTATCAGTAGTTTTAATTGAATCCATAAACGAAGAATGGACATCGTTACCAAAAAACAACTCAACATTCTAATCCAGTTGGCAGAAGCCGACAAGCACTTTGCTAAAGCAGAGCGCGAAATGATATTCAAAATCGCGAAAGAACGAAATTATTCTGATGAGGATGTGAACCAGCTCATTCGCAACCCTGAGCCGATCGAAACACTGGGAGCCCTGTCTTCTGATCAGAAACTGGACTACCTGCTTGCCTGCATACGCCTGATTTTTGCTGACCATAAGATTTTTGAAAGTGAGCTCATTTTCTGTAAAGGCATCGCCATCAAACTAGGCTTCAAGAAAACGGTGATTGAATACCTGGTGGAAAATTTTGACAAGGAGACCGAAGAAACACTGAAAAGTAAGGTCTTCCAGGAGTTTCTGCTTACCTAAAAACCCCTCTAAAAAGGGCTAAAAACCCAATTATTGTCACTCTAATGCAATATTCCCGAAAATGGGTGACAGAATCCGACATTTTGGAGTAATTTTGCCCGCTCATTTTTAAAGCCATGAGTTTGAACCCCTACAGTGTCAATATCATCGGTCTGAGCAACAAAGCGCATCAGTTCGACTACCAGTTTGGCGATGAGTTTTTTGCCCGGTACGGTAAGGATTTGGTAGAAGGTGGAAAATTTGAGGCTCAGGTAATCCTGAATAAACATGAGACGTTCATTGAAGCTGAATTCAGTATAAAAGGGCAGGCCGCATTAACGTGCGACCGCAGCCTGGATACTTTCGATTACCCATTGGCTACCCGACAACTGGTAGTATTTAAATACGGGCAGGAAGAAGCTGAACTAAGTGACGATGTCATCACCATCACTCACGAAACGGTGAGCCTGGATCTGGGACAGTTCATCTACGAATTTATTGGAATTGAAATTCCAATAAAAAAACTGCACCCCCGCTTCCAGGAAGAAGAAAATGAGGAAAGTGAAGACGAAGATGAATTCAATGGAAAACTGATCTATAGCTCCTCCACCGATGACGGTAATTCGGATGGGGAAGATGATATCGATCCAAGATGGGAACAATTAAAAAAGCTAAAATAAACTAGTCAGGTTATGCCAAATCCAAAACGAAAAACCTCGAAAACGCGCAGAGATAAAAGAAGAACGCACTATAAAGCGACTGCCAAACAATTTGCTGTAGATGCTACTACAGGAGAGCACCACTTGCAGCACCGTGCTTACTGGCACGAAGGCAAGTTGTATTTCAATGGCAACGTGCTAATGGAGAAAGAAGTCCTGGCGTAAATTCTGCCATGCGATTTTCATCGTTTAAGGTAACGTGCTCATTATCAATCATTGCTTGCTCTAAAGGCAAACAAGCTGCATAACGTACGTTTAGAAATAACCCGATTGTTCATACAGTCGGGTATTTGTTTTTATGGAAGGGACTCAGCCACAGTAAAATGGGGCAAACGAATACGAATACTATGAGCAAATTAAGAGCGGCAATTACAGGTGTAGGTGGTTATGTACCCGACTACATCCTTACTAACAAAGAGCTCGAAACGATGGTGGAAACCACTGATGAGTGGATCACTACGCGAACAGGAATTAAAGAACGCAGAATTTTAAAAGGCGAAAATCAGGGGGTATCTGTTATGGGTATTGCAGCAGTAAAAGACATGCTGGCAAAAACCAAAATCGATCCCAAGGAAATTGACTGCGTCATTTTTGCTACGGTAACGGCAGATATGACTTTTCCGGCTACGGCCAACATTGTAGCCACAGCCGTGGGAGCTACCAATGCATTCAGCTTTGATATGGGTGCTGCCTGCTCCGGCTTCATCTATGCACTGTCTGCAGGTGCGGGTTACATCCAGTCTGGTATGTACAAAAAGGTAGTCGTCATTGGTGGAGATAAAATGTCGGCCATTATGGACTACACCGATCGTTCTACCTGTATCATCTTTGGCGATGGTGCCGGATGCGTACTGCTGGAGCCCACTACCGAAGAATTGGGTGTGATGGATACGTTACTCAAAAGCGATGGCGCTGGCGAAACTTACCTGCACATGAAGGCAGGAGGAAGCCGTATGCCGGCATCGAACGCAACCATTGCCAACCGCCAGCACTTTGTGTACCAGGAAGGATCTGCCGTATTCAAATTTGCCGTGACCAATATGGCTGATGTGTCTGCTCAGGTGGCCGAACGTAATCACCTGACTGCCGATAACATCACCTGGCTGGTTCCGCACCAGGCGAACAAGCGCATCATTGATGCTACTGCCAGCCGTGTGGGGATATCGGAAGACAAAGTGATGATGAACATCGAGCGCTATGGAAATACCACAGGGGGTACTATTCCCCTGCTTCTGTGGGATTATGAAAAACAATTGAAAAAAGGCGATAACCTGCTATTGGCTGCTTTCGGAGGAGGATTTACCTGGGGAGCAGTTTATGTGAAATGGGCTTATAACAGTTAAAAAAAGCCGAATGGTTAAAAAAGTTTAATTTCGTGCCCTTTAACCTTCGCTTTCTTTGACGACTTACTATAACAATTAACTAATAACGACTAACTCAAATCATGGCTTCCATTTCTGATCTCAGCAAAGGCAACTACATGCGCTACAATGGTGAAGTAGTACAGGTAGAAGAATTGCAACACCGCACTCCGGGAAACCTTCGTGCATTTTACCAGGTAAAGATGCGTAGCGTACGTACCGGTAAAATTGTAGAGAACCGATTCCGCCCGGGGGATTCGGCAGAGATTCTCCGTGTAGAAACGAGAGAGTATCAATATCTGTATGCCGATGGCGATAGCCTTGTGGTGATGGATAATGAAAGCTTTGAACAAGTATACATTGACAAGGCCTTGCTGGGCGAATCGGTTAACTTCATCAAAGAAGGGGTAACCCTATTGATTGCTTTTGAAGATGGCACCAACCCCATTACCGCTGAAGCACCCGCACATGTAAATTTTGTAGTCACCTACACCGAACCTGGTTTGGCGGGTGATACGGCTACACGTACTTTGAAGTCGGCTACCATTGAAACCGGTGCTGAAGTAAAAGTGCCTTTGTTTGTCAACACGGGTGACAATATCAAAATCAAGACGGCTACAGGTGAGTATGTTGAACGCGTGAAAGAATAAGTTATGGCAACCAATAAAAAAAGCACTTCATCGGCAGCACCAAAAAAGGCAGCTAACGGTGGCTCTACTAAAATCCAAACCAATTCTGAAATGAAAACTTCTGAGATCAGAGACCTCATCGATTTCATTGCTCAATCAGGGCTTAATGAAGTAGATATTGAAACGAAAGAATTGAAAATTCACGTGAAGCGTGAGCGTGACCAGAACATTGTGCAGACGGCAGCAGCTCCGGCAATGATTGCAGCACCCGCACAACAGCAACAAGTGGCTGCTACACAACCCGTAGCCGCTCAATTGCCAGCAGCCGTTAAAACAGAAAAGCCAGTAGCCGCTTCCCGAAACACAGCCGATATCAAATCGCCAATGATCGGTACCTTCTACCGCTCTACTAATCCGGATACTCCTCCCTTTGTATCCGTAGGTGATAAAGTAACTAAAGGCCAGACCGTATGCATCATTGAAGCCATGAAGCTTTTCAATGAAATCGAATCAGAAGTATCAGGTACCATTGTGAAGGTGATGGCTGAGAATGCTACACCGGTAGAATACGATCAGGTACTATTTGTAGTAGAGCCTGACTAGGTCTTCGTTAATCGTTAAAAGTTAATCGTCACCAGCGGGCAACGTGATTTCGTTCGCTGTGAATTGGATGCACGATTAGCTTTTAACAAATAACATTTAAACTCTAAAAAGCATGTTTAAAAAAATATTGATTGCCAATCGTGGAGAAATTGCGCTACGCGTTATTCGTACGTGCAAGGAGATGGATATCAAAACCGTAGCCGTTTACTCTACCGCCGATCGTGAAAGTCTCCATGTACGCTTTGCCGATGAAGCCGTATGTATCGGTGATGCGCCTAGCAAAGAGTCGTATTTGAATATTCCACGCCTGATTTCTGCGGCTGAGATTACCGGAGCCGATGCAATTCACCCTGGCTATGGATTCTTGTCCGAGCGTGCCGAGTTTTCTGCTATCTGCCATGAGTATGGAATCAAATTCATCGGCCCCTCGCCTGCCATGATCAACGCCATGGGAGATAAAGCCACGGCAAAAGATACCATGAAGAAAGCCGGTGTACCTGTTATTCCTGGATCAGATGGTTTGCTTTCTTCAGTAGAAGAAGGAATGAAGCTGGCCAAGAAGGTGAAATACCCTGTGATCGTGAAAGCGACAGCAGGTGGCGGTGGTAAGGGAATGCGCATCATTAAGGAAGAATCCGAATTTCAAAAAGCATGGGACGATGCCAAGCGCGAAGCCGCCGCTTCTTTTGGAAACGATGGATTGTATCTGGAGAAATACATTGAAGAACCACGTCATATTGAAATACAATTGGTCGGTGATCAATACGGTAAGGCCTGTCACCTTTCGGAACGGGATTGCTCTATCCAGCGCAGACACCAGAAGCTGGTAGAAGAAACTCCTTCACCGGTAGTAAGCCAGGAGCTGCGTGAACGTATGGGTGCTGCGGCAATCAAAGGGGCAATGGCGATCAACTATGAAGGTGTAGGTACCATCGAGTTTCTGGTAGACAAGTATGGAGAATTCTACTTCATGGAAATGAACACCCGTATACAGGTAGAACATCCGATTACAGAAGAGGTAACGGACTACGATTTGATTAAAGAACAGATCAAAGTGGCTGCCGGTGTACCTATTTCCGGAAAGAACTATTTCCCTAATTTGTTTGCGATGGAGTGCCGTATCAATGCGGAAGACCCTGCGAACGGATTCCGCCCGTCACCGGGCAAGATTACCAACCTGCATTTCCCGGGTGGTCATGGTGTGCGTATCGATAGCCATGTGTATGCCGGTTATACGATCCCTCCTAACTATGACTCCATGATTGCCAAACTGATCGTCAGCGGACAATCACGCGAAGAGGTGATCACTCGTATGAAACGTGCGTTGAGTGAGTTTGTCATTCAGGGTGTGAAGACGACCATTCCTTTTCATCTTGCCTTGATGGACAATGCCATCTTCCGTTCTGGCAAGTTCAATACCAGCTTCCTGGAAACATCATTTGATTTTTCGCAGTTGCCCAAAGATTAAGGGTTAAAGCAACCACTCATATAATTATGCATCTAAGGATACCAATTTCGGTATCCTTTTTTGTTTTTTAAGGTACTTTTCCAAACGTTGTTTTGCAAAAGAGGTGAAGTATGAAATAATACATGCTCTATTTCGAAACCACGATTAGAAATTTAACCAGCCCTATAGAAAATGAAAAGACGCGATTTTATTCAGCTGTCAGGAATGGGATTAGGCAGCCTGATGTTGCCGCTCTCCAGCTTAGGCAATCCCGTTGCTGCCGAAGCTTTACTCGATGTACCACTATTGGTGGGAGAAAAAAAACAACTGGCCGATGTAGCACTGAATACTGCCAGATCTGGTGGAGCTACGTATGCGGATGTTCGTATCGGTCGTTACCTCAATCAGTTTTTGAACACCCGTGAGACGCGGGTTCAGAACATCGTCAACACCGAATCCTTTGGTGTAGGCATTCGTGTGATCAACAAAGGAACGTGGGGTTTTGCATCGACCAATGATGTAACAGCGGATGGAATAAAGAAAGCCACCGAAAAAGCATTGGCCATCGCCAAAGCAAACTCCAAGTTTCAAAAAGAACCGGTGAAGCTTGCACCGGTGCAAGGATACGGAGAAGTAACATGGAAAACTCCTATTCAGAAAAATGCATTTGAAGTTCCCGTTTCTGAAAAAGTAGAACTGTTGCTTAGCGCGAATGCTGCTGCCCAAAAAGGCGGAGCCAGCTTTGCCTCATCGAATTTATTTCAGGTGAACGAGCAAAAGTATTTCGCTTCTACGGATGGCTCTTACATTGATCAGGACATTCATCGCATCTGGCCCACATTTACCGTATCGATGATTGATCGCGCATCGGGCAAATTCAAAACACGCGATGCCATGAGTGCACCCATGGGCATGGGATATGAATACCTGATTCCAAAAGCAGAAGATAAATTATCAACACCAACCGGAATGATTCTTTATCGCAACAGCTACGACATCATTGAAGATGCAGTAACTGCCGCCAAGCAGGCCAAAGAAATGATCACGGCTAAGTCTGTAGAGCCAGGTAAATATGATTTGGTACTTGAGCCGAATCACCTGGGATTGACCATACATGAATCCGTGGGTCACCCGCTGGAGCTGGATCGTATTCTCGGCTACGAAGCCAACTATGCCGGAACAAGTTTTGCCAGCATAGAAAAACTGAAGTCGGGCACATTCAATTACGGAAGCAAGCAGGTGAACATCTTTGCCGATAAAACGCAGGCAGGTTCATTGGGTGCTGTAGGGTTCGATGATGAAGGCGTAAAAGCCAAACGTTGGGATCTGATCAAAGACGGTATCCTGGTTAACTTCGAAGCCATCCGTGATCAGGTACATATGCTTGGACAAAATGAGTCGCACGGATGCTGCTATGCACAAAGCTGGAGCGATGTTCAGTTCCAACGTATGCCAAACGTATCGCTGGCTCCGGGTAAAGATCCGTACAGCATCGATCAAATGATCAAAGATGTAGAGAAAGGAATTTACATCGCCGGCCGTGGGTCGTATTCCATCGATCAGCAACGCTACAACTTCCAGTTTGGCGGAACCGTGTTCTATGAGATCAAAGACGGAAAGATTGCCGGTATGCTGAATGATGTTGCGTATCAATCCAACACACAGGAGTTCTGGAACAGCTGTGTGAAAATCTGCGATGAAAAAGATTACCGTTTGTTCGGATCTTTCTTTGATGGCAAAGGTCAGCCTTCACAGGTAAGTGCCGTATCGCACGGAAGTTCTACCGCACGCTTCAATGGTGTAAATGTAATCAACACAGGAAGGACGATTTAACTTAAACCTAACCTATAAATGAAAAGAAGAGACTTTATGCAATTAGCCGGGATGAGTGCCGGAGCAATGATGCTCCCCTTCTCTTCCTTTGCTAATGAAGTGGATGTAGCACACCTGCTCAACCCGCTTCTGGATGTGGCGCAGAAAAAACAACTGGCCGATGTGGCCTTGAACACAGCAAAGTCATTGGGCGCCACTTACACCGATGTGCGTATTGGCCGCTATCTCAATCAGTTCGTCATCACCCGCGAAAAGAAAGTACAAGGTGTACAAAACACCGAATCATTTGGGGCGGGAATTCGGGTGATTGTCAATGGTACGTGGGGCTTCGCTGCCAGCAACAATGTAACCGCGGACGGCATCAAGAAAACCACCGAGCGTGCCGTTGCTATCGCCAAAGCCAATTCCAAATTTCAGAAAGAGCCGGTAAAGCTGGCCCCCACTCCTTCCTACGGTGAAGTGAGCTGGAAAACACCGATCGTTAAAAATGGTTTTGAAGTTCCGATCAAAGATAAAGTAGATCTTCTCTTAAATGCGAATGCAAAAGCACTGGAGAAAGGCGCCAGCTTTGTAAACAGCCGCATGTTCCTGGTGAATGAGCAGAAATATTTTGCCTCATCGGAAGGTTCATACATTGATCAGGACGTGCACCGTACCTGGCCAGGCTTTACCGTATCGATGATTGATCGTGCATCCGGTTCATTCAAAAACCGTGATGCGTTTAGTTCACCGGTAGGTATGGGCTATGAATACCTCGATGGAAAAGCAGAAGACAAAGTAGCCGGACCAGGCGGTATTACGCTTTACAATAAGTCGTACGACATTGTAGAAGATGCCACCTTCGCTGCGGAGCAAGCCAAGCAAATGATTGCTGCCAAATCGGTAGAACCCGGCAAGTATGATTTGGTATTGGAGCCTTCACACATGTGGCTCACCATTCATGAGTCGGTGGGTCACCCTACCGAACTGGATCGCGTACTGGGGTATGAAGCCAACTTTGCAGGTACCAGTTTCCTTACGTTGGATAAATGGCAAACCAAGAAATTCAACTTTGGTAGTGATAAAGTGAACTTTGTGGCTGATAAAACACAGGTAGGCTCACTGGGTGCTGTGGGGTATGATGATGAAGGCGTAAAATGCAAATCGTGGGATCTGATTAAAAACGGAGTACTGGTTAACTACCAGGCTATCCGCGATCAGGCTGCGATCATCGGTGAGAAAGAATCGCATGGTTGCTGCTATTCACAAAGCTGGAGCGATGTACAGTTCCAGCGTATGGCCAATGTTTCATTGCAGCCCGGAAAAGAGCGTCTTACACCAGAACAAATGATTTCCGGTATTGATAAAGGAATTTATATTGTGAAGGACGGATCGTTCTCTATCGATCAGCAACGGTACAACTTCCAGTTTGGAGGGGTATTGTTCTTTGAAATTAAAGGAGGAAAGATTGTCGGTATGTTGAAAGATGTGGCTTACCAGGCCAACTCACAGGAGTTCTGGAACTCGTGTGTGCAGGTATGTGACGAGCGTGATTATCGTTTGAATGGTGCTTTCAATGACGGAAAGGGTCAGCCCAGCCAGTCGAATGCAGTATCACACGGCTCAGCTACTGCCCGCTTCAATGGGGTTAACGTCATCAACACGGCAAGAACTATTTAAGTAAATCGTAATTCGTAAATCAAAAATTGAATATCAATATGGCCATACTTTCAAAAGAAGACGCTAAGAAGATTTTGGAGAAGGTAATCAGCTTCTCTAAAGCCGATGGCATCGAAGCCAACCTGAACGGTAATGATGGAGGAAACATTCGCTATGCGCGAAACAGTGTTTCTACTTCAGGTGAAGACAGCAATGTAAGTTTAGGAGTACAATCGTACTACGGAAAAAAATCAGGTGCTGCCACCATCAATGAATTTGATGATGCATCGCTTGAAAAAGTCGTAAGACGTGCAGAAGAGCTTGCCCGGCTTGCTCCTGAGAATCCTGAGTTTCAGGAACCACTTGGACCACAAACCTACGGTGCCGAGCCAAAAACATTTATTGAGTCGACTGCCAAAATCACCCCTGACTATCGCGCGCAGGCGGCAGCAGACAGTATCAATCCGGCCAGTGCGAAAGACATCACGGCAGCCGGTTACCTGGAAGACAGCCGCGGCTTCAACTCCATGATGAACAGCAAAGGATTATTTGCCTACAATAAATCGACCAGTGTTGACTTTACTGTGACAATGCGCTCCAGCGATGGTACTGGTTCGGGATGGGTAGCCCGTAACTTCAATGATGTAAGCAAACTCAATACCGGCGAAGCATCAAAGATTGCTATTGATAAAGCATTACAATCACGCAATGCAAAAGCAATCGAACCGGGTAAGTACACGGTAATATTAGAGCCCAATGCGGCCAGTGATCTGATCAGCCTTATGCTGAACATGAATGCACGGCAGGCCGATGAAGGCCGAAGCTTCCTTTCTAAAAAAGGGGGTGGCACCAAGCTGGGCGAAAAAATTGTGGACGAGCGCGTTACTATCTATACTGATCCATGGAATGAAGAAGTGCCCACGGCCAACTGGACAGGTGGTGGATTAGCTCGTAAGAAAATGGATCTGATTAAGGACGGTGTGGTATCTAATCTGATTTACGATCGCTATTGGGCATCGCAGAAAAATGTTGAGGCTACTCCTTTCCCGGGCAACCGTATTATGCTTGGTGGCAATGCGTCTATTGAAGATATGATCAAGGACACCAAGAAGGGGGTATTGGTTACGCGGTTCTGGTATATCCGTGCCGTTGATCCTCAAACACTGTTATACACCGGCCTGACACGTGACAGTACTTTCTATATCGAGAATGGAAAGATCAAGCACCCGATCAAAAACTTCCGTTTCAACGAAAGTCCGATCATCATGCTGAACAATCTAGAAACACTGGGTAAGCCCATGCGCGTAGCAAGTGGCGGCGGCCCCGGAGGCGGTGGTGCTTCATTGATCCCTGCCATGAAAATCAGGGACTTTACTTTCTCCAGTTTATCCGACGCGGTTTAGTAAACAGAAGTGATGTAAATAATAAAGGGGCTTTTAGGGCCCCTTTATTATGCTGTTAACGAACAGGCGGATTAGTTCAAATCAGGCTGAGGTGTGGTGCGCAAATAAGGTTTCACACGGGTATGTCCTTTCGGGAATTTAGCTGCGATGTCTTCATCTTTTACCGCCGCAGTGATGATCACATCCTCTCCCTGCTTCCAGTTGGCTGGAGTAGCTACGCTATAGTTAGCGGTCAATTGAAGGCTGTCAATCACACGAAGAATCTCGTCAAAGTTTCTGCCGGTAGCTGCAGGGTAAGTGATGGTCAGCTTCACTTTTTTATCGGGGCCGATTACAAAGACAGAACGTACGGTAAACTTGTCGCTCACCTCCGGGTGAATCATATCATATAGTTTGGCTACTTTGAAATCCTGATCGGCAATCAATGGAAAGTTAACGGCTGTTTTTTGTGTTTCGTTAATATCACCAATCCATTTCTCATGTGCATCCAAACCATCCGTACTCAGTGCAAGCACTTTTACATTGCGTTTATCGAATTCTGATCTTAACCTGGCGACAGCGCCAAGTTCGGTAGTACATACAGGTGTAAAATCAGCTGGATGAGAGAACAATACTCCCCAGCCGTTGCCCAGATATTTATGAAACTCGATGGTACCTTCGGTAGTGGATGCCTGAAAGTCAGGTGCAATATCTCCTAATCGTAATGACATAGCTTAATGTTGTTTTGTGTAACAACAAATATATAATAGTCTATTTAATTAGTAGATTTAAAAAACGATTATTTTCTACACTTTCTGGCGCTTCATGATCTGCTCCAGCGTACTTTCCGATAAGATTCGAAGGGTTTCATCGCGCACCCCCATAAAAGCATCACGGATACCACAATTCTTTTCATCGCGGCATTCTTCGCAGGCTTCATAATAGTTAAGTGAGACACAGGGAAGCATGGCAATCGCACCGTCCATCAGACGGATGATTTCAATCAGATTGACCTCTGCCGGTTTTTTATAAAGGTAGTAGCCTCCTCCCTTTCCTTTTTTGCTGTGCAGGATTTTGGCATTGCGCAACTCCAGTAATATGGCCTCCAGAAATTTCTTGGGGATATGCTGCTTTTCGGCAATTTCCTGAATATGCACAGGACCTTGCTGATAGCGCTCGCCCAGGTAGACGAGTGCATGGATGGCGTATTTACATTTCTTTGAAAGCATAAAACAATCGTCAATTTATACTTTTTACCTTTAATTCTACCTATCAATGATAAAACGAAATCGATAACTTATTTGAGCAGAGGGATACCCTTGTTCTGTTGATCACCTCGTTTTATCGGAGAAAAAACAAAAAGTCATCCCGGACTGAGATGACTTTTCAATTTTTGAGTGCCGAAGGCGGGACTCGAACCCGCACACCTGTTACGGCTCACGCCCCTGAAACGTGCGTGTCTACCAATTTCACCACTTCGGCATTCGTACACATTACCCTTGCAAAAAGGAAAGTTAATAGCCTGACTATTAACCTCTAATCTGAAAGGATGGTGCCCAGAACTGGATTCGAACCAGCACACCTTGCGGCACTACCCCCTCAAAGTAGCGTGTCTACCAATTTCACCACCTGGGCATCAAACACTCGGCCTTTCGGCAGAGGAAGGGGGTGCAAAAGTATAAAAAGCTTTTAGATTTCTAAAAAAAAGAAGAATTCAAATATGACCTGATATTTTGAGTTCCAACCGGTGGCCGGTCTCTTCAAGCGCAGCCTCCCGGTGTACTTTCAACACCAGCGAGAAGAAAATAGAATGGAATAAAACCACAGCCAACAAACACAAATAGAAAGTAGAAATGATCATATAGCGGTTATTTAAAGGTGATTGTTGATACAAAAGTCAGCAAACATCAGTTAGCCTACTTCTTTTAATGAATGAACAGATCACAGAAGTAATATTTCACAGACTTATGTAAAATTTTCATCCTCCGTCCTGGGGGTAAAATGTCCGCTGATCCTAAATAGAACTTGTGGAACGTGCTTTGTATTATCTTTCCAAAAAATAATTTGGTATGAATTCATGTGCTCGACTTTTGTGTGGTGTATTGTTTTTAGCACTTCCCTCTCTTTTAGCTGCTCAAACTCCTCCGGCAGAAGTTCCCAACGATTGGTTTCTCCGCGATCCGCAAACAGATCAGGTGCAAGGTGTAAGTGCAGAGAAAGCGTATGCCACTTTATTGAAAGGTCAGCCCTCCCGCCCGGTGATTGTAGCCATCATTGATTCCGGTATTGATATTGAGCATGAAGATCTGAAAAGTGTCATCTGGGTGAACGAAGGCGAAATACCCAACAATGGAATGGACGATGATAAAAACGGGTACATTGATGACGTACACGGCTGGAATTTTATAGGAGGCAAGGAGGGAAATGTGGAGGCCGATACCTACGAACTGACACGTGAATACATTCGCCTGAATAAAAAATTTGAAAATCTCAGCAAGATTCCCAAAAAACAAAAAGCCGAGTACCAATCCTACCTGAAGATCAAAGACAAATTTCACAAACTGAAAGCCAAAAACGAGCAGGAGTATAACCAGTATCGAAATCTGTACATCAATGTAAAGCTCAGTGTCGATACACTGAAGTCGGTATTGAAAACGGATACACTGACCACCGAAGCGATCGCGGCTTTCAATCCTTCCGATCCTACCCTGATTTTTGCAAAGGGTTTTGTAATGAACATATTGAAGAATGTTGGGGAAGAAGGTACGCTCGAAGAAATGATTGGGCAGCTGAAAGAGGCGTATGATTATTATAAAGTAATTGTAGAATACGGCTACAACGAAAATTTTGATTCACGGCAAATAGTAGGCGATACCTACTCCAACATCTATGAAAAGAATTATGGCAACAATGATGTGAAGGGCCCGGATCCTTCCCATGGAACCCACGTAGCCGGTATTATAGCTGCTGATCGCAAAAATGATATTGGTATTAAAGGGATTGCTGACAATGTGAAGATCATGCCGGTGCGTGCAGTACCGAATGGCGATGAACGCGATAAAGATGTGGCCAATGCTATACTCTATGCGGTGAACAACGGAGCGAAGATCATCAACATGAGTTTTGGCAAAAGTTTCTCTCCGGAGAAAGAAGCCGTAGACAAAGCGGTAAAATATGCTGAGCAAAAAGGAGTATTATTAATCCATGCGGCCGGGAATGAGAGTGAGGATATTGATGTCGATAAAAATTACCCAAGTCGTTTTTACCTGGATGGAAAAGAAGCGAAGAACTGGCTGGAGATTGGTGCTTCCTCAGCGGGTACGGGGGCTGATTTTGTAGGCAGTTTCTCCAACTTCGGAAAGAAACAAGTCGATCTGTTTGCTCCCGGAGTTGATATTTATTCTACTTATCCTGGCAATACCTACAAAGACGAAAGTGGAACCAGTATGGCCAGTCCCACTACAGCAGGTGTTGCAGCGTTAGTACTGTCTTATTTTCCTGAGCTTACCGCTATCGAACTGAAGAATGTTCTTCGATCATCTACGCGCAAGTTCGATGGATTGGAAGTGCAAAAGCCGGGCGGGGGAAGAACGCTTTTCAGTAATCTGAGTAACACGGGTGGATTAATAAATGCCTACGAAGCAGTGAAGATGGCGCAAGACCTCAAAGCGCAGAAGCAGCTTAAGAAGTAGAATTTAATTTTTGACAAACGGGCAATTAACAAAGGAGAACTAACTTGCAGAACGATTTTTCTCAATTCACTATTTGTCAACTGTCAATTTAGCTTCGCGTACTTCTTGAACGGATCATACGCGATGGCAATCTTACCCGTTTTGTCTTTATACACATGAAGGAAAACGCTGGGCCCAACCTTTGTATCGACACCAACATTTTGCGGTGTATAATCCTTGTCGCGCTTTTTCAGATTACTGAGCGGGAGCTGCACGCTTAAACTGGTACTGTCTGTAAACGAGTAGCGCCCGTGAATGAACAACGAAAGTACCGAAGATTGAATTTCCATCCGGCTGATGTCGAGATCGGTGCCCTGCAGATCGAAGTGACTGTTCAGCTCGGCAAATTGCACATCCGAGAAATCGCGTTTCTTGAATAAGAAATTACTCATATTCTCCATCGGCTCGAAGTTTTTAAGATTACCATCGCGGATACGGCAATCAATATCACCCACCATGGAGGGGGCAAGTACATTCAGGTTATTATCCAGTTGTGCATCAAACCTGACATTAGCCGAAATAGAGCCGGAAAGATTTTTATCGCTGATGGTTTGCTGGTTGAAGTTATTAAAACTCTTAAAGAAATCTTTAATACCTGCATTGGAGATGTGTGCCGTTACGTTCATCGGATTCACGTCTTCATCCAGGTTGAAGAGTTTGAAGTCCAGGTTCATCCATCCACCTGCCACCAGCATCGTCACCGGTGAAGCTTTTAAGGTGTGGTCGGCCAGCTCAATCTTGCCGGTGAAGTCAGTGGCTTTGAATTGTTTCATTGTAAGCTCTCCTATCTTTACTTTCAGATCAAATTCAAGTTTCTCAAAAATTTGATCAACGAGACCCGATACTTTTTTTCTGTTTTGCGTGACCTGCATCGCCGTCTTCCTGGAGGTGCCTTTTGAGGTGGCCAGTGGGGTAAGATCAAAATGCGGTGAAGTAATCTCGAGTTGGATCTGTCCTTTGTTTTTAGGCTGAATGAAGAACGGGATAAAATTCTTAAATGAGCCATGCATTTTCAGCGGACTTCCATTCATATCAAATGAAAGTGTGTTGAGCAGAAATTGGTTTTCATTGAATTCAAAAACACCGTTGATCTTCGAGAAATCAAGTTTGCGGGAAGTAAACTTGAAGGCTCCGTCTTTTATTACTGATTTGCCATTTAGCTTGCCATAATATTTGACACTGGCGTGGTTCGCATACTCGGAGAGCCTGCCTTTATACCTAATTTCTGTATGAATGGTGCCTTTGCTGAATTTGAAACGGGAAGAGTCAACGTGATGATTGAGTTCGGTTAGGTTCATCTCAGTCACCATTTCCATATCTACCAATGGATTGCGTAGCTCCGTTACGACTACCTTGCCCTTCACCGGGAAGCCGTCCATCTTTCCCTGAAAAGGAGACACAACCACTTTAGAATTGAAATCATCATTGACCTTCGTGCTATCCAGGTGATTGGTAAATAGGCCTTCAAAAGTCAACCCGGTAAAATTCATTTTACCAAATTTCACTTTAGTATCAACAGAACTGAATTTGACATCTACAGCAGGTCTGTCATTGGGTACTGATCTGCCATTCAGGTGTACAGTAATCGCCACCGGCTTTTGCACTTCAAACTTGCGCAGCGAATAGTTCAGGTGCTGATCGAGCAACTCTTTTCCTTTCGCTACATTCAGGCTTTCAGAATGGAAATTCAGTTGAAACGGTCCTCCCTTTGTCAAATCAAAGAATCCGGTAAGGTTTACTTTCAGTTCATCAAAAAGAAGATCGGAAGAATCAACCGTCAGCAGTTTGGTCATGCGGTCAATACGGGCATTCAGATCAACATTGGCCAGGCGGTCCTTGAGAAAGGGACCGTTTTCTTCTTTAAAAACCAATCCATCAAAATGCATGGCGCCATTAATGCGTACAGCGATGGTAGAGTCCGTGCCGTTGATGTAGTGACTGGTGCGGAGAAACTGAAAACTCATTGACTTATTCTTGACCGAATCAGCAAAGACAAAACTCACATTCCGGAATTCGGCTTTCCTTACCTTGAAGAAGAAGGGCTCTTTCTCCTCCTCTCCGTCTATTGCGGCTGAATCGCGCATCATCCCTTTTTTAAAGATATCCAGGTTGCTATAGCCGTTCTTTGTTTTAAAGATGAATGCTTTTGAATTTTCGAGAGTAAACGAATTCACATTCACGTTCTTGCTGATCAATTCAAACACACCAATATTCAGAAATATTTTTTCGGCAGTGAAAAAGTCATGATTATAAACAGCGTATTGCGGCCCACGCAGATATACATCGTGTAGCGTAACAGAGAAATCGGGAAACTGGTGAAGGATGGTAAAATCCAATCTTCCAATATGAATTTCACCGTTGATCTGGTCATTGAGATACACATTGAGTTTTTCAAGTATTTCATCTCGCTTCCAATAAGCCACCGCAAAGACACCAGCGGTGAATAGTACCAGCAGGAGGAGGATATATTTTACCCACTTCAAAAACTTCCTCATAGGCTTGTCTTAATCTAAATATAGTCAGGTTAATTTATATTCAGTAAAAACACATGCCATGTAAAAAAAGAAACCCCAACCGGAATAAAGGTTGGGGTTATTGATTATCCAAAACCGATTATTTAATCCACCCAGGGCACTTTTGTGGAACGATAATAGTTGATGTCCATCGCTTTGAAACGCTTTGCCTGATTACCCAGGCGCACTTTGTAAGCATCCCAGCTGCGGCCAGCCGATGGCGACCACGCTACCTCAGCAATACCGGGAAGACGGGGAAACAACAGGAATTCAATATCGTCCATCGTCTGAATGGTTTCCGACCAGAGCGGAGTTTCGATACCTAGAATATTTTTTTGCTCCAGTTCGGGGCTCAGTGTCTGCGGTGTCCAGTTATACGAATCATCCACTTCAATGTAGGCAGCCCAGTTCAAGCCCAGCTTGGTGAGCGAGTCATACTTCATATCCAGATATACTTTCACCGATGGAGACATGATCAGCTTCGCTCCTTTGGCCGAAGCCATCTGTGCATATTTATCCGAATGCCAGTACTGGGCAATCGTTGTTGAATCGATATTGCCCTGTGCTATTTCTTCCCAGCCAATCATTTGCTTGCCATGTGCAGCTACCATTTCCTTGAACTTATTGATGAATGCGATGTAATCTTCCTTCTTGGTGACGGCCGCTTCATCACCGCCAATATGCAGATAAGGTCCAGGTGTAATTTCAGATAGTTCACGCAATACATCATCCACAAATTGAAACGTGCGTTCATTCTTTATATGCAACGTACTGAAGCCAACCTCAATGCCGGTATATACTTTCCCCGGGGTTGGTCTTACTTTTCCCGGCTCCATCTTTAAAGGAATACCGGAGTTTAATTCAGCATACGATACCAGTGCGGAATTGATGTGCCCCGGCATGTCAATCTCCGGTACGATAGTGATGTATCTGCTTTGTGCGTATGCTACGATATCTTTGTATTGCTCTTGAGTATAGAATCCGCCCTTCTCTCCTCCTACTTGGGTCTTGCCACCTTCAGTAGTCAGCTTGGGCCATGATTTAATTTCGATCCGCCATCCCTGATCATCACTTAAATGCAAATGCAGCACATTCATTTTATACGCAGCAATCAAATCGATATAACGTTTCACATCTTCTACGCTGAAAAAGTGACGTGCTACATCCAGCATCGAACCTCTCCAGGCATATTGGGGATAATCACGAATCGAACCCGTGGCGATCTCCCACGATGTCTTTTGTACGGAAGAACTTTCGATCGCTGCAGGTAACAACTGACGCAGTGTTTGCACACCGTAAAACAATCCGGCGGGTTGATTTGCACTCAGTGTGATCAATTCGCTGGTAATGGTTAACTGATATCCTTCAGCACCCAAAGCAGGATCACTTGCCAACTGAATGTAAATACCGGTAGAGGCTTCCTTGTCGGTCGTTTCCGCTTTGAGATTAAAACCGGTAGCCGGATTAAGACGATCGGCAAGGTATTGACCAATGGCCAATACTTCCTGTGCCGCAGCTCCGACACGCACATGGATCTTTGTGCTCTTGCTTAACTCAAATGCGCTGCCTGACAATGAATCAGTAACCGGCTTGGGGATGATACTTTGAAAAGAAAGTGTTGCCTCCGGTGAAGCTACTTTTGCTTTTTTACAGGAGACGAGACAAGCAAAGCTTGCTACAACAAACGCACTTATCAATAAGGTGGCTTTGGAATACGAATGAATCATTGGGTGTTAATTTTTATAACGACCCAATTTATAAAATTAATAGAGAGTTCCACTTTAGTTTTATACACTTACTAAAGTGTGTAAAAGACACAGCCCATACCTGATGTTAATTTGTATTGTAAGCTATGATTTGAACCAGCGGAAAAATTTGCCGATCCAGGTTTTGGGTGGCTTTACTTCGTCTTCTATCACTTCAATTACCTGCTCTTCTTCTACGTGCTTCACTGCTTTGGTGGGCGCAGACTTTACACGCTTCATGTAATTCTGTGTACGCTTTTCTTTCTCCAGTTCAGCACGTTCTTTTCTTTTTCTTTCCGCTTCCAATGCTTCCTGTTCACGTTTCAATGCAATCGGGTTTTTTGCTGGTCTGTCCGATCGCTCGATGCGCTGTTCTCTGCGTTGATGAGGCGGGTTTCTTTTTACGGATGGCGGTGTATTTTTAACAGGAGTTCCTTCATTCGTTGACGACTCACTCACTACCCCTGTGGCATCAATCACCGGTTCTTTTTTCTTCAGGTCAGGCAGTTCAATTTTTCCCAGCACTTTCAATCCCTGCAATTCTACCTTGGGTGCTTTAATAATTTCTATCTCTTCTTTAGTTATTACTTCCTTCCGCACCTCTTCGTGAACAGATGGTGCTGGTACCGGTACTTCATCCATCATGACGATGGGTTCCGGCTCCACCAAAACAGTTACTTTCTCAACTACGTTTTCGGGCTGCGTTACTACCACTTCAGGTTCTTCGGCCACTACCGGTTCGGCCATTATTCCGTCCAGTTTCTCAGGAGCTAATGCCATCACGATAAACCGAACCTGATCTGATTCCAGGCGTGTGTTGATGCCTGATTCTGTAGGAATGCCCTTGCTGGAAAGAAAATCGACAAGCTCTGATGGCTTCACGGCAATTTTTCTGGCCAATTGACCTAATCTCATAAGTATTTGCTATTCAAGAGCGCAAATATACTTTTTGCAAAAGATATTCGTAAGCGGAATTTCATCGCATCTTGGCACAGCACGGAGGGGTTTACACGAAGATCAGTGCCCGACCGGAAACTCATTGGGCAAGGCAAAGCTGACTGTAGTTCCTGATCCTTCAATGGCATCGATTTCCACATTGCCTTTCAGCCGGTTGACGGTTTCCCTCACGATATAAAGGCCCAGCCCCGCGCCCTTGCTGATCTCTGTTCCTCGGAAGAACATCTCAAATACTTTGGGCATTACCTTTTCATTGATACCCGTGCCATTATCCGTGATGGTCACACTGCAGTCCCGGGCCGTAGTGGTGACCTCAACACCGATCACTAATGGCCGGTGCGGATCGCGATACAAGATGCAGTTGGAAATCAGGTTGGTGAGTACGACCGCGATACGAGCGGGGTCCGAAAAGAAAGGAGCATCGGTTTGCAGGTCGACAATTCTGGTGATTTCTTTCTCAGGCAATAAATAATTCAGTTTGGTAAAGGTGTCATCAATGATCGACTTCCAGTTTACTTCTTCCTGCATGATTTCATTGCGTGCATTGCGTGAGTAATCCAAAATCTCACGCATCGTCAAGTCCAGTCGGGATACGCTTTCCGACATCATTTCGTGCAGGCTGGCCAGCTCTTTATCCTTATTGATACCTTTCGCCAAATGAAGAAGCCCCATTACGGAAGCCAGCGGTCCGCGAAGGTTATGCGATACACTGTAAACAAAATTATCAAGCTCTTTATTTACTTTCAGCAACTCGTTGAATTGGCTACGCAGCTCATGCCGTGCATTACGCTTCAGTTTTTCTAGCGCACGTTTTTTGATAGCCGAGCGTATAGCGATAGGAAGACGCGCCAGATTTGATTTTAAAATATAGTCATCGATGCCCAGGCGAAGGCACGAGATGGCATACTCATCCGAAACGGTACCCGTTACTAAAATGAAAGGCACCCCGGATCGCTCCTGCGAACTCAGCCGCAAGGCTTCATGCGAACTGAAACCAGGCAGCCCGTGGTCAGATAAAATCACATCGGGCTGAAAGTCACGCAGGGCAACAATAAATTCATCACGCTTATCAACACGCTGATAACTAAATGTAATCTGGCCTCTTCTGAGAACACGCTCAATCAGATGTGCATCGTCTTCGTTGTCTTCCAGTAATAGAATTTTAAGCTGTTCATCCGGCATCTCATTAAGCTATCTTTAGTGAAACAAGTCAGGAACGTACTTCCTTTGTTAAAAATAACTTTGACTATAAATGGCTATCAATAAAATTAGCAGTTTCCCCACTACAAATAGAATAATAGGCGATTTTTCTACAGCAGAAAATACGTAGTTTCAGGGATTTCATATGTAGTATTTTTTTTGTAAAGCATCTTATCACTCAAGATGGACTGTCACTCCATCCAACCTTATTCTAATTCGCAAGCGTTGTTTAGTTTTTTCACCCTGCGAATACCGCTCAGCACATTTAGAATAATCGTTGTGTTATTGGTACGGTTGTTTCTCACGGCACTGGCCAACGCTTTTCTGAATTTTATCTCTTTGTTTTTCATAGCATCATCTACGTTTGAAGTAATCGACTGGGATTTATCATCCTTCAATTATTTCGTTCTTCTCTCGCTTATACATTATCAACAACCCAACCAGACACTTCGCTCATCCCTCCTACGTTTGCACCTTGAAAACCTTCGTCATTGAGCTCACCGGCATATTAAAACTGGGACAGGCTTTTCCCAATTCAGTTCTACTTGCTTAGAACCACCTTAAGGGATGCTTCGGATAAACCGGTGAGCGTAACGGAAGGCTACGGATGCCTTTTTCAGCACAGGAAAAAGAAAGAATTCCTTATGGCCATCAGTGAAGGCAAACCGGCAAAGAGGACACACCTCCAATAGAATGAATTCTGAAAAGAACAGGGCTTCAAACGCCTTGACTCCGATCTTGATTATCAGAAAAAATCCGGGCAGTTCATCTGCTTCATGAAAAGCGTACTGTCATCACATCAAGCGATGAAGCCCGTTTATCTCTTTTAAGCCACCCTCCTTACAGAAGTTTTTGCCCTTTATTCCTAATCAACCAATTACAATGAAGGAGTGTTCATGGTTATTCTGCCTTCAGACTATTCACCGGATTCGCAATGGCTGCACGTACTACCTGGTAGCACATGGAAGCAAAAGCGATAAAGAAAGACAGGCCTGCGGCTACAACAAATATCCACCAGGCGATGGTGGTGCGGTAGGCAAAATCTTCGAGCCAGTAATTCATGGCCCAGGTGATCAATGGCATTGCGATGACAAAGGCGATGAGCACCAATACCAGAAACTGTTTCGAAAGCATGAGCAGTACCTGTTGAGCCGATGCACCTAATACTTTACGGATTCCAATTTCCTTCGTGCGTTGTTGTGCAGAGAACGCACTCAATCCAAACAAGCCTAAGCCGGCAATGATCAAGCCTACCACCGCAAACGTGGTGAACACCTGGCCGGTGCGTTCCTCTGCAAAGTAAAGTGCTGCGAATCGTTCATCGAGAAAATAGTAGCTGAAAGGTGCATTGGGACTAAACGCATTCCATTGCTTCTTCGCCTCTTCTAAAAAAGTTGGGATATCCGCACCATGCAATTTCACCAGCGTAGAACCACTGTGGTAGGGCAACATCATCACTGCCGGACCTATTTTCTGACGGGCAGAAGCATAGTTGAAATCCTTCACCACGCCCACTACGTGATATTCTACCTGACCGGATACCACGATGGATTTACCTACCGCATGATCAGCATCCCATCCAAATTCTTTCACGGCTGTTTCATTCACTACAATAGCCGAAGAATCAGAAGGGAAATCTTCAGAGAAATTTCGTCCCTCCTTCACCTCCATTCCCAGGGTGGCCATGTAATCATAATCCACACGAAAAACATCGATGTGAATCTCCGCATTGTTTTCATTCTCTTTTTGATCTTTGGAAAATGCTTGTGTGCCACCGATCTCCTGACCGGGAACTTGTCGTGCTATACTGGCATGGATCACACGGCTGTCTTTCACCAATTGTTCTTTAAACACCTGTTCATCACCACGAAGCATTCGCGTATCATTGATGACCAGCACCTGATCTTTATCATACCCCAGGTTTTTATTTTGCATAAAATGTAACTGCTGATATACGATCAGTGTAGCAATAATCAACGCAGTAGAAACCGAAAACTGAAATACTACCAGACCACTACGCAGTGTATCTTTCTTACCACTACCTAACGTATTTCCCTTCAATACAGAAATCATGTTGAACGAAGAGAGGAAGAAGGCCGGATACAATCCTGCCGCAAAGCCAACAAGGACAAATCCGGTAACGATAACCGCAAGTGTGATGGGCTGAAGAAAAAATGCAAAATCCATACTCTTACCCGTAAGCAAATTAAAGTAAGGCAACGATGCGCCTACAATAAGATAGGCAAAAACCATCGCACAAAAAGCAACCAATAGGGATTCGGTAAGAAACTGGTAAATCAATTGCGTCTTCAGTGAGCCCATTACTTTGCGTACACCTACTTCGCGTGCCCGCTTTGCCGATGTCGCTGTGGAGAGGTTAATAAAATTGACACAGGCCAGCAAAAGAATAAACACTGCCAGGGCACTAAAAATGTAAACATACTTGATGTCACCACTGGGCTCCATCTCATAACTGGTATGACTATATAAATGAATGCGTTGCAAAGGCTGCAGATAAAAAACAAAAGTATCCACTGACTTTTGTGCTTCTGCCAAACTTACTCCCATATCCTGTTGTATTTCGGGCACTACATATTTGGCAACCAGGTCGCGGAATTTTGTTTCGAGCTCAGTCTTGTTTGCCTGCGGATGCAAAACGAGGTAGGTGTAATAGCCAACATTGCTCCATGTATCTCGCTGCCGTGGCAACGTTGACATACTGACAAAGGCTTCAAATTTGAAATGGCTATTGTCCGGCAACTTATCCATGAGCCCTGTTACTTTAAATTCGCCACTATTGTTCATGGTCAGTAGTTTACCCATAGGGTCTTCGGTGCCAAAGTAGCGCTGGGCAAATGCTTTACTGATAACGATGCTATTCGGTTCCTTCAGGGCGGTTTTCTCATTTCCGGCCAATAGCGGAATGGAAAACACCTGCAGAAAATTGGAGTCGGCCAGTGCAAGATGCTCTTCCTTAAACAAAGCATCTTTGTACCTCAGGTAGGGCTGCCATCCTTTCGATAAACGCGTGAAGGTAATCACTTCCGGAAAGGCATTCTTTATGCCCGGCCCCACTGCCCAGTCTACGTACGGATAGTCAACTACGGCTCCGTTGCCGGTTACGTGTAATTCCACACGCGAAATCTGATCCGCTTTTTCAGCATACCGGTCATACGATAATTCAGAATACACATAAGCACTGATGAGCAGGCAGCAGGCCAGCCCGATGGATAATCCAAAAATATTAATGAACGAGAACGTGCCATTCTTGCGAAGGCTTCTCCATGCAATGGCAAAGTAATTTCTGATCATAACGGGATTACAGCTCTAAGTGGAACATGAATGACTAATGGATGAATGAGTGTACTCCCGGTTTCGGGAATGGTTACACCGTCTCACGCCATTAAGACGCCTGAAACCGAAAATAGTTTCCACTGACGGAGTATTTTTAATCAGAATGCATAGCCAGACAGCAAGCGTAAAGCAGGGGGATAATGGTGTTTGCTGATAAGATAACCCCTTATTCCATTTCCCTCAGCGGTTATCTCTTCCCCTGTGCATTCTTCACCAATAATTAAGTGTCATCTGTACAATTATTGTATATTGAGAACGATTAACCGTTTCACTTTATGAAAAGAGTTCTTTTTAGCGTACTGCTTCTGGTCGTTCCCGCTTTACAACATGCCTTTTCGCAGCCACCATTAGCGATAAAAGTAAAGGCAGATAAATCCATTGCTGCCATACCTTCCACCATGTGGGGAATATTTTTTGAAGACATCAACTTTGCCGCGGATGGCGGGCTTTATGCAGAGTTAGTCAAGAACAGGTCGTTCGAATTTGATGCGCCTTTGATGGGATGGAAAGAATTGAACAGCAATAAATACACCCTCAACACCACATCGGGCTCGGCTTTGGTGATCAATCGTGGTGAGCAGTCATCTTCGAACCCACGCTTTGCACGCATTACCGTCATTGGCAACAGCGGCTACGGACTTAGCAATGAAGGCTTTCGTGGCATGGGAATTAAAGAAGGGATGACGTATCATTTTACGATGCTGGCCAGTCCGCATAAAGAAAGTGCTGTGAAAATCAGAATAGAATTAACAGACGCCAATGGTAAGATCATGGGCAAAGCAAGCCTCTCGCCACAAGGAGAAGACTGGAAAAAATACAGTGCCGACATTAAAGCATCACACTCCGACCCAAAAGCAAAACTGAACATCTGGTTTGAAGGTAAAGGAGTGGTGGATGTGGATATGATTTCATTGTTTCCCGCAGCCACCTGGAAAAACAGACCGAACGGAATGCGTGCCGACCTGGTACAATGGTTAGCTGATCTGAAGCCGGGGTTTATTCGTTTTCCTGGTGGATGTATTGTAGAAGGACGTGAGCTGGCTACACGCTACCAGTGGAAAAAAACGGTAGGCGATGTGGATAAACGTGAACTGATCGTCAACCGGTGGAACACTGAATTCGCCCACCGGCCTGCTCCCGATTATTATCAAAGCTTTGGACTTGGCTTCTTTGAGTATTTTCAACTGGCGGAAGATTTAGGTGCCGCTCCACTTCCCATCTTAAGTTGTGGCATGGCGTGCCAGTTCAATAGTGCCGAAGTTACCCCGATGGAGGAGCTTGATCCTTATATACAGGATGCACTTGATCTCATTGACTTTGCAAACGGTGATGGCACTACTGCATGGAGTAAGCTACGCCATGATATGGGCCATGCAGCACCTTTTAATCTAACCATGATTGGGGTAGGCAATGAACAGTGGGGACCGCAATATCTTGAGCGCTACCTCGCCTTTACCAAAGCCATCAAGGCAAAGTACCCGAAGATCAAAATTGTAGCCAGCAACGGTCCTTTTCCGGAAGGTGAGCTCTTTGATTATGCGGATAAAGAATTCAGAGCGCTGGACACGGACATTATTGACGAACACTATTATAATAAGCCGGAATGGTTCCTGAAAAATGCAACGCGTTACGACAACTATGACCGTAACGGACCAAAAGTATTTGCCGGCGAATATGCTGCGCAAAGCGTAAACACGGTCAGTCCGCTTAATCAAAACAACTGGGAGACGGCATTGGCAGAAGCCGCTTTCATGACGGGCCTCGAGCGCAATGCGGCAGTGGTTAATCTTTGTTCGTATGCTCCCTTGTTTGCGCACGTAGATGCATGGCAGTGGACACCCGATCTGATCTGGTTTGATAATCTCCAATCCTACGGTACTCCCAACTACTACGTTCAGAAATTGTTTTCCAATAACAAAGGTTCGGATGTGCTCGCTGTACTTTCAGGCAATGCACCACTCACCGGACAGCAGGGAATTTACGCTTCCGCTGTGCGCGACAAGAACTCCAGTGAGGTCATTCTCAAAATCATCAACACAGGTACTACCCTACAGCAGGCAAATGTAACGATAGATGGAATCAAAAAATCAAGTTCCATGGCCCGTGTTACCTTACTGAAAGGGGCCACAAAAGAAGCGGTCAACTCAATTGAAAATCCTTTTACCATCCTGCCTTCAGAAAAAGAAATCAAGGTAAGCAACAATACCGTAAGCCTTACGATGGAGCCGTTGTCTTTCTATGTGGTGAGAGTAAAGGCGCTGTAGATGTTAAATAAAAAGTAAAATCAGGGTGAGCAATAGACCTGCCCCTGCGAAATACAATCCTTTCTTAAAAACGGAGGTATGTGGCAAAAACATATAGAACGAAGACACTACAAAAAAGAGTAAGGATAGTCCAAAAAATATGTTCAGGTAGAAAAGAGGCTGCTTGGTATTGGCCTTGTGAAGATGGGTCATCTTGTCCATCACGTAAGGAAGTTCCTTCACAGTGATTACCGCATTTCCCGTTTGCTTATTGTAAGTCCCTCTTTCAAAGATAAGCTGATCAGCCGTTTCGCTGGTAACCTTAAAATCACGTATCCGCAATTCCTTACCTACTTCCTCGCCACTCAGATTGGGCTTAAGTTGCTTTTCTACCTGTTTCTCACTTTTCAGAAAATCGGTGTCCCTGAAAATCAACACCACACCACTGATGGCATACATGGCCATAATCCCGGCAAGGAAAAAGCCAAGATAACGGTGGTAGGTTCTCATTTTTTCATTCAGACTGCTTGCTGCCATATGCGGTTGCTTTAAAATCGGGCTTCAATATGGCAATTCTTATTCAAACGCAAAAACGATGATGGAGGACCGCATCATCCCATGTAAAAGAAACGAAGCGAATGAATGAGCCTATCTATTTTAATTCGTTGTAGTGATTACAAACGTTTTTCATCACACACTCTGCATGCTTTGGATTAGTAGGCCGGCAGGTTTCTCTTCCTAAAAAAGAAATAGCCATACCCGCCTCGCCCCAGTCTTTAGGAGCAAGCACTTCCATCATTTGCTTTTCGATCTTCTTGGGATCAGCACCTGTAGCAATACCAAGACGAGGAGCCACGCGCACTACATGCAGATCGACAATAATTCCTTCTGCAGTCAAACCGGACTCACGCAGGATTACGTTAGCTGACTTTCTTCCTATGCCCGGAAGAGCGGTTAACGTCTCCAGTGTGGTAGGAATGTTTTTATCCTGCTTGACTTGCGCGGCTATTTCCAGCAACCACTTTGTCTTGTTCCCGAAATTACGAACCTTGCCTATGAGAGGGAATAATGAATCGGCATCGGCTTTTGCCAACGCTTTCATATCCGGAAAGGCTTTAAAAAAGTCAGGAGCGATCTTATTGATGTGTGCATCCGAGTCCTGTGCCGAGAGGACCACCATTACCAGCAACTCATACGTATTGCCGTAATTGAGCGGGTGTTTCTTTCCTTTGTATTTTTTAAGGAGCGGCTGAATTTCTTTTGCCCAATCAACAGATGCCATGATGTTTTTATTATTGAATTAAATATAGGAATTATTCTATCTCCAGGGAATCATTCCATGGTAGTTGTAAAATTACCATAGCCTGTTCGTTATCATCAACCAGAAAGGTGCCGCCATTTCATGTTAAACAGGTCACCTCCGGAAGTGGACTATTTAATTTTTATATCCGTGATATTACAGATCGATACTGTGACGCTGATCATTTCCCAAACTTATTCTGACTATCGTACGCCAGCCCCAGGCCCACACTGGAAAGTTTATTCTCATCGGCTACTGCCGCATTCGGGAATAGTCGTTTGAATTCGGTTTGCACTGCCGGCACTTCAGTGGAACCACCTGTGAGAATCACCAACTGTATATCTTCACTTTTCACCTGTGCTTTCTGAAGGCACTCGGTAGCTGACGCAGAAATTTTTTCAATTCGGTTTTGAATCGCCGCTTCAAACTGAGTTCGCTTTACATGAATATGTAGGCCTTCTTCAATAAAATCAAAAGGAGTCTGGTACTCTTCCTGCAACGTGAGTGCTATCTTGGTTTCCTCTGTGGCCGATAACAGGGTGTGGCCCATCTCCTTCTCCAGTACTTTCAGCAGGCGCTCGTACCTGGTCTTGTCGTGTGATTGATAAAGAATCTGCCGCGTCTGCGAAATGATTTTAGTCGTGTACAAAAAATTCACTTTACTCCATTCGGCCAGATCGTGATAGGGCTTTAGTGGTACTTCCAGGTCTTTTTCTCCATACGTTGTTTGGTAACCGATCTCCGGCATTACTGCTGCCAAGCTCAGGTCCTTATCAAAATCATTACCTCCTACCCGCACACCGGTGTTGGCAAGGATATCTGAAGCGCGGTCTTTCTTATTGATGTATTGATTCGATAATCGGATTACCGTAAAGTCGGACGTACCACCACCCAAGTCAACCACAATGGCCAGCTTCTCGCCACGGATATTGATCTCATGGGCAAAAGCTGCTGCAATGGGTTCGAATTGAAATTCAATATGCTTAAACCCAACTTGTTCTGCTATGGTTTTTAGCTCCAGCTGCGCCTGCCGATCGGCATCCGGGTCATTGTCAATAAAATGAACCGGTCTGCCCATCACTACATGTTCCACCTCTTCTCCACAGTATACATCGGTCTTGTCTTTCAGGTTCTTCAGAAAGGGAGCGATAATGCGCTCAAACCGCATGGGTTTACCATTCACAGCAGTACCTTGTTTCATGAGTGAAGTACCGAGCACACGCTTCAGGCTTCGCATAAAGCGACCATCCTGCCGATCGAAGAACAGGTCCACTGCCTTGCGACCATAGAAAGGAAGATTGCCTTTACGCTGAAAAAAGATGGCACTGGGTGTAGTCAGGTGATCGCCCTCTACCGGCACCAATGAAATGTGGCCGTTTCTGGCTACTGCCACACTCGAATTGGATGTACCGAAATCTATTCCGCAGGAGGTGGTGGCCATACTAAGAGGGGATTTGAAAAATTGGGGTGCAAGTGTACTACAAAATCAGACATTTTACCATTCCCCTGGTGGATCTTTTCCAGGTGTAAAAACAAAAAAGACACCTCCTTGCGGAGATGTCTCAGTAAAATATAAAATATCGATTGTTAGAGTTTGAAAGAAACGCCTAACAAAAGAGGAGTAATACCATAACCTACTTCACCATTCACACCAAATACAGGAGTGAAGAAATAACGGGCACCTGCAAAGATACCAGCTCTTACTGCGCCACTATAAGGATCGTTGTAAGGACCATTATTATTTCCATTATAGCTGGAGGCAACAAATCCTAATAATGCTCCACCATATAAATCCAGTTTGTCCGTATTTAAATTCAAGTGTTTGCTGAAGTGATACGAAGCACGGCCTCCAAAGTCAATAAAGGTGTACTTATATCTGTTGTTGTTAAAATTGTAATCATAATTATAGGTAGTGAAACCCAGGTAAGGACCAACGCTAATGGCGTCATTTACAAAGAATTCTGCTGAAGCTATACCGGATACACCACCTGCATAATAATAACCGGCACCCAAGCCAGCATTGAGCAAAACATCGCCCTTTCCGTATTTTACCTGAGCTGATGCGCCATAGGCAACAAAGATCATCAGGGCGGCAAATAAAACTTGAACTGTTCTTTTCATTGTAGATAAATTAAGAATTTTTTATAAAACGCAATTATACACGACAAAGTTATGCCATAGCAAATACTTTACCTGATTTAAACATTATAATCGCTTTAAAAATCGATGTAGAGGCGTTATCATCGCTGAAATTCACCTTTCTACAGGAAAGACAAATTGACCCATCGGTGGGCCCGAGAGCGGTAATTATTCCACATCTTTTGTGTTCTGCTTAAATAATAGTGATGGCAAATCCCCCTGCCACTCGTTATTTTACCCCATGAAAAATCTGCTCCTTTTCTTTTTCTTTCTTTTCGTAATCCATGTTGCCCACACTCAACATTGGAACGACCTCTATACCAAAGGAGCAACTTACTGGGAGCAAGAAGATTATAGCAATGCCATTTCGTATTTCGATCAATCCATCAGCGATCTTGAAAAGGCGGAAGGAAAGGAAAGTATCCACTACTTAAAAAAAATAACCGAGCTGGCC
>JAHEZH010000152.1 GCA_023251155.1 Flammeovirgaceae bacterium
TACATTAATGACTTCAAAATCCGATAATTGGTGGCTACTCTTCAAAAGGAATTACTTCATCTGATCAAGCTACTACTTGGCCTGAGTGCAGACGAGCCATTGCCCGTTTATCAACTGATTGCTGCTGTGGCAAGTATTTTTTGTGTGGTGGTCTCACTCTTGTTCGCCTCTTTAGCAGGTTAACCGTTGATCTCCATCCAATCCATCGCATTACCTAAAGATTTAGCTTGCTCGCTGTCCGGAAGGGAGATTTTCCCATCCACTCGAATTTCTGAGATATACTTCAGGGCCGGTACGTGTTCCACCGCCTATGAATCAGGACAATACTATTATCCGCAATGCCATTCAAAAAAGGGTGGTAGTGTAAAGCTTTATCCACGCACTCTACGCAGGAGTTTATTTTACCGTACATGTGCCTTGCCTGTAGATTTTGGATTTGAATAGAATGTAAGTAACTGATTTCAAATTATTTATATTTCTTTTGAAACAGTGGCGCACTACATTTTTCCACCCGCTTTTTCAATAGGATTGCTCCAATATCTTTTTCTCTATATTTGCCACTTCTGAGCCACTATGTGACAGGTGGATGATGAAATTGTTAATTGATTTAAACGGAACAGTACTATTATAGATTATGCTCTTAGATTTTGAAAAGCCAATTGCTCAACTGGAGACCAAACTGGATGACATGAAACATCTGGCGGATGGCAGTGATGAATCAGTAAAAAAGGCTATTGATGCGCTGGAAAAAAAAATCCTTGACCTCAAAAAAGAGACTTTTGAAAACCTGACCGGATGGCAGCGTGTACAACTTTCACGTCATCCTGATCGCCCGTATACACTGGATTATATTTACGAAATCACGACTGACTTCATCGAGCTTTTTGGTGACCGCACCGTAGCAGATGATAAAGCCATGGTTGGTGGTCTGGGCACTATCGATGGTCAGACTTTTATGCTGATCGGGCAACAGAAAGGGCGCAATACCAAACAGCGGCAGATGCGCAATTTCGGTATGGCCAATCCGGAAGGGTACCGCAAAGCACTTCGCCTGATGAAGCTGGCGGAAAAATTCAACAAGCCGATCGTTACGTTTATTGATACTCCCGGAGCATTCCCTGGCTTGGAAGCAGAAGAGCGTGGGCAAGGTGAGGCCATTGCGCGTAACCTGAAAGAAATGTTCAAACTGAAAGTACCCGTCATCTGTATTGTCATTGGTGAAGGAGCTTCTGGTGGAGCATTGGGTATTGCTATCGGAGATCGTGTGTTGATGTTGGAGAATTCCTGGTACTCGGTTATTTCTCCTGAAAACTGTTCCACTATTTTGTGGAGAAGCTGGGATTTCAAAGAGCAGGCCGCCGAACTATTGAAGCTTACCGGAAAAGACATGCTTTCATTGAAGCTTATCGATGGAATAATTAAAGAGCCCTTGGGCGGTGCACATACCGATATCAAATGGATGGCACAGGAAGTAAAGAAGACCATTCTTACTACGTTCAAAGAACTTAGTAAGCTTCCTGCTGACCAACTGATCGATCAGCGTATTGATAAATTTTGCTCCATGGGAGTAGTAAAAGAATAAAATCAGGTGAATCAGGAATGAAACAGAAGGTCGTATAACAGCGACCTTTCTTTTTTAGAAATGAATTCAGAGATTTGATCCTGCCGTTGTTCCACTATTTATCTGCTGATCATGAAACTTCATACCATCAATACTGGATTTTTTAAATTGGATGGAGGTGCCATGTTTGGCGTGGTGCCCAAAGGGATATGGCAAAGAACCAATCCGGCCGATGAAAATAACCTTTGTAACTGGGCCATGCGCTGTTTGCTGATCGAAGATGGCAATCAACTCGTACTTATTGACAACGGTATTGGCACCAAACAGGATGCAAGGTTTTTCAGCTTCTATTTTTTAAATGGAGACGATACATTAAGTAAGTCGTTGAACAAGGCTGGCTTCTCGCAGGACGATGTGACCGATATGTTCTTAACCCACCTGCACTTTGACCACTGCGGTGGCGGAGTGGTAGTGGAAAACGGAAAAAGTAAACTCGCTTTTAAGAATGCACACTACTGGTCGAATGAAGAACACTGGAAATGGGCAACGATACCGAATGCCAGAGAGAAGGCCAGTTTTCTAAAAGAGAACATATTGCCCATACAGGAAAGCGGACAATTGAAGTTCACTTCACTGAACGAAGCCTCACCCTTCTCCCAATTCGATATCTTCTATGCTTCCGGGCATACCGATAAGATGATGATACCGATGATCCGGTACAAAGACAAAACCATTTGCTTTATGGCCGACCTTCTTCCTTCCGTGGGGCATATCCCTTTGCCGTATGTAATGGGATATGATACACGACCGTTACTGACACTGGAGGAGAAGGAACGTTTCTTAACCGAGGCAGCGGAGAAGAATTACATTCTTTTTCTGGAACATGATCCCGTAAATGAATGCTGCACCGTAAAACAAACCGAAAAAGGAATTAGATTGGATCAGACATTTTCATTGCAGGAGATTGTATGAAGTTAGGATTGGTATTATCCGGAGGTGGGGCGCGGGGCATCGCTCACATTGGCGCATTGCAGGCATTGGAAGAAATGCAAATTGAATTCTCCGTTGTATCAGGAACAAGTGCTGGTTCGATCGTGGGTGCCATGTATGCCTATGGATACAAACCCAAAGAGATATTCGACATTGTAAAGTACCTCAGTATTTTCAAAACCGTTCGCCCTGCATGGACGTGGGCAGGGCTCCTCACCATTGATGGCATTCGTGATTTGTTACTCAAACACATTCCCGAAAATAACTTCAGTGCTCTGAAGTTGCCTTTAACGATTGCGGCTACCGAAGTACAAAAGGGACAGATTCATTATTTCACCGAAGGAGAATTGATTCCCGCGGTGATCTGTTCAAGCAGTATTCCTGCGGTATTTAGCCCGGTTACGTTTAATGGTGGCGTTTATATCGATGGCGGTTTATTGGATAACCTTCCGGTGAAGCCGATCAAAAAGCAATGTGATTTCATCGTAGGACTTCATTGCAATAATATCAGCGCTCATTTTGCCATAGGTAATGTGAAGAAGATGATTGAGCGAAGCTTGTTACTGGCGATCAATGCGAACACACAAATAAGCCGTAGCATGTGTGATGTATTCATCGATCCCCCTAATCTGGATCGGTTTGGGGTAATGGATATTGCACGGGCACAAGAGATTTATGATGCCGGGTATCAGTTTACCAAGGCCAATTTCCTGCCTCACCATTTTCAACGCGAATATAAAGCCTGATGAGTACGCTCAGTTTTAAAGAACAGATTCTTCAAGGTATTCCTGATGTATTGCCTGCGAAAAAGAAATTTGATCCTTCTCTCAATCACGCCCCTCAGCGTAAAGATGTTCTCACCCCCGAAGAAAAAAAACTGGCGGTACGAAACGCCTTGCGTTACTTTCATCCACAACATCATGCGGAGTTAGCTCCGGAGTTTTATGAAGAACTAAAGCAATACGGACGGATCTATATGTATCGCTTCCGGCCGGATTATGAAATGTATGCGCGGCCAGTGCAGGAATACCCCTGTCAATCCCTGCACGCAGCAGCGATCATGCTCATGATTCAGAATAATCTGGATCCCGCAGTGGCACAACATCCACATGAGTTGATTACCTATGGTGGCAATGGGGCCGTATTTCAAAACTGGGCACAGTATCTGCTGACCATGAAGTACCTTGCTACGATGACCAATGAGCAGACCCTTCACATGTACTCCGGTCACCCCATGGGTTTATTCCCTTCATCACCCGAAGCACCACGGGTAGTCGTCACCAATGGAATGATGATTCCTAATTATTCGAAACAGGATGATTGGGAAAAATACAATGCACTGGGTGTAACACAATACGGACAAATGACGGCCGGATCCTATATGTACATCGGTCCGCAGGGTATTGTTCACGGCACAACCATCACCGTATTGAATGCCGGACGAAAGATATCCAAAGCGGGTGAAGGACTTGCCGGAAAAGTGTTTGTTACCTCAGGCCTGGGCGGTATGAGCGGGGCACAGCCAAAAGCAGGTACTATCTCAGGATGTATCACTGTGATTGCCGAAGTAAATAGCAAAGCCACGAATAAGCGCCATAGCCAGGGGTGGGTAGATGAAGTACGGACGATTTAGGTGTATTAGTGCAACGTGTTCGCAGAGCGAAAGAAAACAAAGAAGTGGTTTCCATTGCCTATGCAGGAAACATCGTAGAGGTATGGGAACATTTTCATAAAGAGAATATTTTTATTGATTTAGGTTCGGATCAGACTTCATTACACAATCCGTGGGCAGGGGGATACTACCCGGTGGGAATGTCTTATGAAGAATCGAACCGGATGATGGCAGAACAACCCGAGTTGTTTAAGGTGAAAGTTCAGGAATCACTGCGCAGGCATGCTTCGGCGGTAAATCAACATACCGCAAAAGGGACGTACTTTTTTGACTACGGAAATGCATTTTTACTGGAAGCTTCGCGTGCCGGAGCGGAAGTAATGAGTAGTGACGGAATCCATTTCAGGTATCCCTCGTACGTGCAGGACATTATGGGGCCCATGTGTTTTGATTTTGGATTCGGTCCTTTCCGATGGGTATGTATATCAGGCAAGCAGGAAGATCTGGATTATACGGATCATTTAGCTGCGCAAATGCTGGAAGAACTCCTGGAAACGGCACCCGATGAAATCCACTCACAGTTAACTGATAATATCAACTGGATAAAAGCGGCCAGTGAAAATAAACTGGTGGTGGGCTCGAAAGCACGCATACTTTATGCGGATGCCGAGGGAAGAATGAAGATTGCGGGAGCTTTTAATAAGGCCGTGCGTGAAGGCAGGATTGGTGCGGTGGTATTAGGAAGAGATCATCACGATGTATCCGGAACCGATAGTCCCTTCCGGGAGACATCAAACATTTATGATGGCTCACGCTTCACTGCTGACATGGCAGTGCATAATGTTATCGGTGACTCGTTTCGCGGAGCTACCTGGGTATCGCTGCACAATGGTGGCGGAGTAGGATGGGGGGAAGTGATTAATGGAGGCTTTGGTATGCTGCTCGATGGATCAACAGAGGCCGATCGTAAGCTGAAAAATATGCTTCACTTTGATGTGAACAACGGGATTGCGCGAAGGGCCTGGGCACGAAACGCAGGAGCTTTGAGTGCGATTGACCGTGCCCAAAAAGAGAATGAACAATTACAAGTCACCATTCCTTTTCTGGTCGATGATCAGTGGCTTGATCAGCTAATATAGAAATGGAATGCTACTGTTGATTCGCACATCGTAATTTGAATTCATGCTACGTCCTGTTTACCTGTTGCTGTTTCGTTTATTTGGGTGGAAGATAGTGGGGTTCATTCCCAAAGAATTGAAGAAGTACATCATTGCAGTGGGGCCACATACCAGCAATTGGGATTTTATTATAGGAGTAGCGGCACGCAGCATTCTCCAGATTAAAAAAGCGAAGTTTCTGGGCAAGAGTCAGCTCTTCCAACCCCCTTACGGATGGATTTTTAAATTATTGGGCGGCATTCCGGTAGAGCGAAAAGAGAGTAATGATGTCACGGATCAGGTGGCTGAAATCTTTAACCAGCATAGTGAATTTATCCTGGCTGTAGCACCGGAAGGTACCCGACGAAAAGTAGAAAGACTGAAAACGGGTTTCTATTACATCGCATTAAAAGCGAACGTCCCTGTTCTACCTGCCGGGTTTGATTTTACCAGGCGTGAGGTGCGGTTAGGCACTCCTTTCTATGCCTCAGGAAATATCGAAAAGGACATGGCGACGATGATGCAGTTTTATCGCTCGATCGGAGGCAAAAATCCCGCTCTGGGAATCAGTTAGACGGGTAATATCTACCGTTTGTCTGCTATAATTACACAAATTCTTTACCGGAGTAGTGTATGATGAGGTTTTAGTATTTTCGCACGAACTAATTTAAAACCTCATGAAAAAAATAATTTTAGTTGCCCTCACCCTTTTCACTTTTACAGGAATTTCGTTAGCTCAGTTTGAGCAAGGCCGCATACTGGCAGGCGGGAGTATTGGCTTCTCCACCAACACAAACAAATCAAAAGTCAATAACACCACCACAACCAATTCAAAATCAGCTTCTTTCAATTTCAATCCGAAGGCAGGTTACTTTATCATCAATAATCTTGCGGTTGGTGCCGGTCTTGATTTAGGAGTTTCAAGTTACAAGCAAGAGGGAGCAACTCATAAATCTACAGGATCATCTATTGCGATCGATCCATTTGTAAGATATTACCTGAAACAAGGTATTTTTTTCCAGGGGCAATTTGGAGTGGGATCAAGCAAGTCGAAATATTACTACGGAAATACACCATACACTGATAAGTACAATACAACGAACTGGTCGCTTGCTGCCGGATATGCTCTGTTTTTGAATAACAATGTAGCAATTGAGCCCATGGTAGGTTATAGATCTGATACAGATAAGCCTAAAGGGAGCGATAATAAAACCATTAATGGAGGTCTTTTCGTCAACGTAGGCTTCCAGATTTATCTGGGCAAAAAATAAATTCGCTGTTTAAGATAGCAGGCACGATATTTACAACACAGAAAGTTAAAACCCATGATTATGAATAAACTAAAAATCACCATTCTTACTTTTGCTTTGGTAGGAGCTGCCAACTTTGCAATGGCGCAAGCTCAATTTGCTCTGGGTATCAAAGGAGGTCTTAATTTTGCCAACCTGGATGTGAAGGGATCAGTATCGAGCAATTACAATAACAGAACAGGTTATCATGCAGGTGCATTTGCACTTATTAAGGTAGCTTCGATAGGTATTCAACCCGAAATACTTTTCTCTAAACAAGGAACCAAATACACCGTTAATACAACTGACTATGAGGCAAACTTCGATTACATTAATGTGCCTATCATGGTTAAATTTTACCTCCCGTTAGGACTTAACCTTCAAGCCGGTCCGCAATTTGGATTTTTGACAACAAGCGAAATAAAATCAAAAGTGGGTAATATCTCCAGCACCCAGGACGCAAAGGACTTTTATAAAAGTTCAGATGTTGCCGCCTCTTTTGGGGCTGGCTGGGACCTTCCGTTTGGCTTGACGATCGATGCCCGTTACAATCTGGGCTTATCTAAAATTAATGATGGCGCGAATACCAACAACACTAAAAATCAGGTCTTCCAAATTTCTGCTGGGTATAAATTGATAAAATTCGGCAAATAAACCGCTGATACAATTTTTAATTAAAGCTGCTCCATTAATTTTGGGGCAGCTTTTTTTGTGATTACACATCCCGATTATCCAGCCACCCTCAAGTACCTCTACGAAGTACTTCCCATTTTTCAGCGTGTAGGGGCAGTGGCTTATAAGGCAGACTTAACGAATACCTTATTGCTGTGTGAAGCTATTGGAAACCCGCAGCACCAGTTTAAATCGGTACACGTGGCGGGCACGAATGGAAAAGGAAGTTCATCGCACATGATGGCCGCCATCCTGCAAAGTGCGGGGTATAAAACGGGCTTGTACACTTCACCGCATCTCAAAGAATTTACAGAGCGCATTCGCATTGATGGTAAAGAAATTGACCAGGCATCGGTAGTTGATTTTGTTCATCGAATCCGACCCGCCATTGAAAAGATTCAGCCTTCCTTTTTCGAGATCACAGTGGCGATGGCCTTTGATTACTTTGCCAAAGAACAGGTGGATATTGCTGTGATTGAAGTTGGTCTTGGCGGCCGGCTGGATTCGACCAATGTAATTACTCCGTTGGTGTCGCTCATTACGAACATTAGCTACGATCATAAAGATTTATTAGGGGATACCTTGCCGGCCATTGCCGCAGAGAAAGCAGGTATTATCAAGCCACAGGTACCTGTTGTAGTAAGTGAGTACCAACAGGAGGTAGCGGCTGTTTTTACAGATAAAGCACAGAAAGAAAACACAACGGTAGAAATGGCTTCTGCGCGTTTTCGATTGGAGGAAAAAAAGGTGTACGATGGAAATGCTGTTCGCTTCACGGATCTGACTCCCGAACTAAAGGGAGGATATCAGGCCAAAAACATTCCCGGCGTGATACTGACCATCGAGAAGTTGAAACAAAGGGGATTCACCATCACCGATGCGCATATCCGAAAAGGTATAGAGCAGGTAACTACCTTAACGGGATTGAAGGGAAGATGGCAGAAATTAGGTGAGCATCCGCTGATGATGTGCGATACCGGGCACAATGAAGCCGGTGTCGCCGAAGTGATCAAGCAGATTCAGACACTTTCATTTGACCAGCTGCACATGGTGATTGGCATGGTAAAAGATAAAGACATAACCAGCGTGCTTCAGCTTTTGCCAAAAAATGCGGTGTACTACTTTTGCCAGGCTAAAATTCCCCGTGCTATGGAGGCGGTTGAACTTTCACAAAGGGCAGCAGCAGCAGGTTTGAAGGGGGAGGTCATCGCCGATGTTAATGAGGCCATAGCCAAGGCGAAAGCCTCAGCGAAAGCAAACGATCTTATTTTCATTGGCGGCAGTACCTTTGTGGTAGCTGAGATAAACGAAATTTGATTCTGTCCTATTTAAAAATTACCATTCTTGAAGAGTAAGCTAAAGAAGTTTGCAGTTATTGCCCAGAGGGATAATGTATTGGAGCCGGGTAAAGAAATTTACCACCAGATCAAAGGGAAATGGAACACCGACTATTTCAAAAATGATCATCCCATCACCGCCGAGTTTGCCTGTGGAAGGGGAGAGTATTCGATTCATCTTGCTCAACTATTTCCTGAGCGCAACTACGTAGGGGTTGATGTAAAAGGCGACCGCCTCTGGAAAGGAAGCTCTATCGCCGTAGAGCAAAACATAACTAACGTAGCTTTTCTTCGTACACAGATTTTAATGATTGAAGCGTTCTTTGTAGAAGCGGAGTTAGACGAAATCTGGCTTACTTTTCCTGATCCGAGACATCGCAAGCGGGATGTCAAACGAAGACTGACGAACTCGCGCTTTCTGGACATGTATAAGAAGATACTGAAACCCGAAGGTGTATTTCGTTTTAAAACAGACAATACTCCGTTGTTTGATTATACCATCGAAGAACTTCAATCGCGTAATGATATCAAAGAGCTGGAAGTGACCTACGATTTATACCATTCACCGCTACGGGCAGAGTGCTTCGACATCAAAACCCGCTTCGAGGAAATGTTTACCGCCAAAGGTGAAATCATCAAATACCTGCGCTTCAAATTCAAACATGAATAACCGGATACGCTAAAATCCACGCATCAGGTATACCGCCTGCTTTTAACATTTTAATAATGTAGCTTTCGCTGCCAGTTTGTACCTTTTAGGTAGTTTTGTGAAACCTATTCCCAGTGCCGATAACCCCGTTCTATGGGTAAACGAAGAAAAAGAGAGATTGAGCTGGTTGTTATCTCGGATATTCACCTGGGCACCTATGGCTGCCATGCCGAAGAGTTGCTTCGCTATCTGAAGTCGATTAAGCCGAACCGTATTATTCTCAATGGCGATATCATTGATATGTGGCAATTCAGCAAGCGCTACTGGCCACAGTCGCACATGCAGATTGTCAAACACATTACCGGATTGTTAGCCAAGGGAACGAAGATTACGTACCTCACCGGCAATCATGATGAGATGCTACGCAAGTTTGCCGGGTTACGCTTAGGTGCTTTTCAACTGGACAATAAGAAGACCATTTCCCTGAATGGAAAACGTGCCTGGATATTTCATGGCGATGTATTTGATGTAACGATGCAGCATTCCAAATGGCTGGCCAAATTGGGTGCAGTAGGTTATGATACGCTCATTATCATTAATACGTTCGTGAATTTTATTTTACGATTACTCGGAAGAGGAAAAATTTCGTTGAGCAAAAGAGTAAAAGACAGTGTGAAACAAGCAGTGAAGTTTATTAACAATTTCGAACAGACTGCTGCTGATATTGCTATATCAAACGGCTATGATTATGTGGTATGTGGTCACATTCATCATCCGGAGATGAGAAAAATTACGACTGATAAAGGCGAAGTCATGTACCTCAATTCGGGCGACTGGATTGAGAACCTCACTTCATTGGAATACAACCAGGGGGAATGGCGCATTTACCGCTATGCGGATGATCTGTATGCGCAATCGCTCAAAATTTCGAAACGGTTTCAAAACAATCTCAATAATGAAGAGATATTCAAGGGATTGGTAAATGAATTTATGACCGTGAAGAAAAACGGTCCGCCTTTATAAATACTTCGTACTTCCTGAAATAAATGGTGTCGGATACGTTCGTATTCCCGCGGTTAGTTATATTAGCAAATCGCAAAACCGGGCTGATGATGACATTCGCATTATGAAAATACTCTATGCTATACAAGGAACAGGAAACGGTCATTTGAGCCGTGCTGTGGATATCATTCCTGAACTGAAAAAGCACGGGGAGCTGGATCTTTTTGTAAGCGGTGCCCAGGCAGAAATTGCGTTGCCTTATCCGGTAAAGTACAAATCAAAAGGACTGAGTTTTTACTTTGGCAAATCAGGCGGGATCAACTTCTACAAAACATTTCACAACAACAGCTCGCGCGATGTGATGAAAGAAATCAGTCACTTCCCTGTGCAAAAGTATGACCTGATTGTAAATGATTTCGAACCCATTACGGCCTGGGCAGCCCGAAAGAAGGAGGTACGTATCGTGGGACTGAGCCATCAGTCGGCATTGTTATCCAAGAAGTCGCCACGTCCCAAATTTGTTGATCCTTTCGGGGAGTGGATGCTGAAAAACTATGCGCCCATTAAGAAGTATGTGGGCTTTCATTTTGAAGAATACGATAAAAATATATTTACACCTGTAATCCGGTCGGCCATACGTGAGGCACGGGTGCGCGATGATGGTCATTATACCGTTTATCTTCCTGCGTATGATGATAAAAAACTGGTGGCCTTGTTTATGAAGTTGCCCAAAGTGAAGTGGCACATCTTTTCCAAGCATGCGACTAATCCGTACCATATCGGTCGCATCTCGGTTTACCCGATCAGTGGGCAGGATTTTGTGGAGAGTGTCGTATCATGCACCGGAGTGTTGTGCGGAGCAGGGTTTGAGACTCCTGCCGAAGTATTGCATCTCAATAAAAAACTGTTGGTCGTTCCCATGAAGAGTCAGTACGAACAACATTGCAATGCGGCTTCATTGAAAAACCTGGGTGTGCCGGTGCTGAAAAAAGTGAAAAAGAAAAACCTGAAAAAGATCGAGAAGTGGATCGAGAGCAATAAGGTGTTGAATATTGAATTTCCGGATATCGCGGGCAAAGCGGTAGAACGATTGATTGATAAGTTTGGCGGAGATTAAAGTGATGATTAATCGTTAAAAGATAATGGTACGGTGGACAGGTACACCGTTCTTTGCCTTTCACACCGGCTTCTTCTTTTGTGCTTTATCGATGCATGTTATAGCAACTCCTCCGGTTTGCTCTTCTCATCCACTTCGTTATAAAAGCGTAATCCGTCGGTAAACTTTGAATAATATCCGGGTTCTACTTTACATCTGTGCGAATAGTAAAAAAACACAGAGTGCTCGTAGTAGATGACGATCATGATATACTTGAATTGTTAAAGTATAATCTGGAAAAAGAAAACTTCCAGGTAAAAAGTATAGAAGACAGTGCGAAAGCCATTGACGCAGTGGTCGATTTCAATCCGGAACTCATCATTCTCGATATCATGATGCCGCATGTAAATGGCATTGAACTGTGCAGGCTCATCCGCCAGCTTCCCGGATTCAAAGATACCTACATCTTTTTTCTCACCGCGCGGTCAGAGTTTTATTACCAGCAGGCGGCCATTGAAACAGGTGGTGATGATTTCATTGAAAAAGTAGTGGGGCTGCGCGCACTAACCAATAAGGTGATTTCCGTTCTCAAACGAAATTTCGTAATCCGAAAACGCGATCTGGTCATTCATGCCGGAAAATTGTACCTGAACAGAAGAAGCGGTATAGCGAAAATAGGTACAGAGGAGATCAAGCTTTCGCCACCGGAAGTAGATCTGCTTTTCTTCTTTGTACAGAACCCCGGAAAGATCATCACGGCCGAAAATCTTTTAGGCAATATCTGGGGTTCGGAGATTTACTCGGTAGCCAAATCCATTGAAGTGTACATCGAAAACCTGTCGAAAAAACTGGGGAAGAACTGGATCGTTCCACTGGGAGAAGGGCGCTACCGTCTAAGGAAACATTAATCGGTCGCTTCGAGCTTCTCAAGCACAGAAGAAATCTGATCGTATTCTTTCAGGCCGGGTTTCAATTCATTTCCACCTTTTAAAGCCAGTCCGGTCATTGGTAAGTCAAGGAGGTCTTCCAGTTCTGCTTTGCCATCGTATTCCAGCAGAAGATCATAATGCTGAGCCGCATCTTTCAATGTTTTGATTGATGTATCCAGCACCTCTTTGATCAGCAGGTATTTGATCTGACTCTTGAAGGGAAGAAGCTGTTCGGCAATCTTTCTCCAGTTATCCAGTTCAACACGTACGATCAGTGAGCGGTCCTTTAGATTAGAAAGTGATGAGAGTAAGGCCAGATCAAGCTCTAGATGATTTCCATAAAACTGTTCGATTAATGCTTCGGCATTTTCTTCCGAATCAATTTCGATAACTAATTCAGGGCCAGTGATCCAGCCATTGATTTCTTTAAATTTCTCTATTGATATTCCTTCAGGGCCGCTTACTGAAAACCCGAGAAGATCGACACCCATGCCTGCACAATAGCGGGCGTCACTCAGGTTGGTGATGTTACCTACTTTTACTTTCGTTTTTAATGCCATGGCGCAAATATAGGACGTGATTTCTCAGTTTTTTGTGAATATTGATCAAAAAGAAGAAATACCTTTACAGATAATACGTTTTAGAAAAAGTTTGTTACGAAATGCGCAGGTTAGTTGGGGTATTGCTGTTATTGATTACCATTTCCTGTGGAGAGCAGGAAGAGGCAATTGCCACCGATGCATTTTCGGGTTACTTTCCATTGAAAGTGGGTTCGTTTTCCATTTACGATGTGGATGAGATTCAGTATCAGCAAAACGTACAGACACATTCGGTATATGAACTGAAGACAATAGTTGTCGATTCGTTTATCAATGAAGAGGGCGGTTACACCTACACCATCAACCGCTTTAAACGAATGGATAGTACCAAACCCTGGTCATTTCTGGCCACCTGGTCGGCACGTGTGAATGGCAGGCAACTCATCGTGGGTGAAGGCAACATCTCGTATGTGCGTATCACCTTACCACTCGTAAAGGGACAAAAATGGAACGGCAATGAACTGAATTCAACAGGTGGGCCGGATCGCTGCGGCACTGGAACAACCTATTCCTGTGATACCTATGAGATTACGTCACTGAAGGAAGCTTTTAGTGCAGCCGCTACTACCTATGATGACGCACTGACGGTAACCGAACACAATGATCCGGATCTACTAGTCAAAAACGATGTTCGCAAGCAAGTGTATGCAGCTGGAGTCGGATTGGTTTATGTCAGCAAGACGGTACTCAATTATTGCACTACTCCACCTGCCTGCTATGGAACTCAATATGTGGATACCGGATATAAGTACACGCAAACGCTGAAGCAGAGTGGAGTGGAAAAGTAAATTAGCGAGTCTTCTGCTGTTCGTAAGTATAGCCTATACACTTCCGGCTCAGACGATTAATCGCTACATCGTTTTTTTTAAAGACAAAGCCGGTACATCCTATTCCGTCTCTGCTCCAAGTCAATTCTTGTCGGAGAAGGCCATTGTCCGCAGAGCGAAGCAAGGCATCATGATTACGGAAGAAGATTTTCCGGTCAACGCTGCTTACATCAACCAGGTAAAAGCGACTGGCGCTAAAACTTACTTCTCATCACGATGGATGAATTGCGTGTTAGTAGAAACAAGTGCTGCCATTATTGAACAGGTAAGGTTACTTCCCACTGTATCACGTATTGAGTTTGTGGCACCCAATAAAAAATTATCATCTGCGCGCGTCAAGAAAGAGCGGAATATAAAAGAGACGGCCATAGCCGCGGCTACGATCAGCCAGTTACAGCAAATTGGATTAACCGAAATGCAAGCTGATGGATATAGGGGAGAGGGAATTCATATTGCCGTATTCGACAGTGGTTTTCCGGGAGTAAATACAGCATCGGCCTTTCAGCATATCTTTCAGGAAGGGCGGTTGATCGATTCGTATGATTTCATTACCCAGTCAGGCAACGTTTTTAAGTATGATGAGCACGGTACAGAAGTACTTTCGGTGATAGGAGCGTACAGCGAAAATACGTTTACAGGAGGAGCATACAAAGCCAGCTTTCATTTGTATGTTACCGAAGATGTGGGTAGCGAGTATCGCGTTGAAGAATACAACTGGCTATTTGCTGCAGAGCGTGCCGATAGTGCCGGAGTGGATGTGATC
>JAHEZH010000269.1 GCA_023251155.1 Flammeovirgaceae bacterium
TCCACCCTTGCCGGGGATGCCAGTGAAGCACGAGCCATCGATGCTGTGTTTGGAGAAAGTAAAACACCGGTGAGCTCAACTAAATCGATGACGGGCCATGAGTGCTGGATGGCCGGTGCAAGCGAAATCGTGTACTCTTCTTTGATGATGCAGCACTCTTTTATGGCGCCCAACATCAACTTTGAAACACCCGATGAGGATTCGCGCAAGCTTAATATTGTCGAAAAGACAACAGAAAAAAATATTGATGTATTTTTGTCAAACTCTTTTGGGTTTGGAGGCACAAACTCCACGCTGATTGTTAAAAAATGGAAAAAATAGCGATGAACAGACAAGGTATCATTGAAAAAATCAATGGTTTTTTAGTGGAAGAATTTGAAGTTGATGCAGAGAAAATTGTTCCTGAAGGCAACCTGCGCGAAACACTCGCACTGGACAGCCTGGATTACATTGACCTTGTTGTTGTTATCGAAAGTAATTTTGGTTTTAAAGTAAAGCCGGAAGACTTTACCTCCATTTCTACCTTCCAGGATTTTTATGATTACGTGATTGGCCGTATTGAGCAAAAACACACTGGCGAGACGGTAATTTCCTAAACACATGTCGGAGTGGCAAGGCAAGTCTAAGGGTACTAAGTTAGGCTACCGGATTGTATTTTCTATTTGCAGCAAGCTGGGTGTACGGCCGGCATACCTGCTGCTTCGGTTCGTGGCTTTTTATTATTTCCTGTTCTCTTTCTCCTCATCCCGTGCGATCTATCGTTATTTCAGAGAAAGGCACGGCTTCAATGTATTCCAATCGCTGCGGAAACTGTATCGCAACTATTATGTTTTTGCGCAGACTTTACTGGACAAGATCATTATCATGGCCGGCATCAAAAATGATTTCACCTTTCATTTCGATGGCGTTGAAAATCTTCATCAGATCGTAAGCGAAGGCAAGGGCGGAATACTAATCAGTGCTCATGTGGGCAACTGGGAAGCGGCTGGCCATTTACTGGAACACCTTCATACCCGAATCAACATCGTGATGTTTGATGGGGAGCATCAGCAGATAAAAAACTACCTGAAAGAAGTGACCGGTGGACGTAATTTTAACGTGATTGTAGTACGCGATGACATCTCACATGTGTACGCCATTGGTGAGGCCCTGCAGAAAAATGAAATTGTGTGCTTACATGCCGACCGTTTTCTTCCTGGTAATAAAATCAAAACAATAAATTTCCTTGGCAAAGAAGCTTCGTTTCCGATCGGCCCATTCGCCATGGTCAGCACATTCAAAGTACCGGTATCCTTTGTATTTGCATTCAAAGAATCCGCTACCCATTATCACCTGTACGGAAGCAAGCCGATCACTTTCCCTGCAGGAGAAAACCGCAGCAAAATGATGGACTCCCTGATGGAGACGTTTGTCGGAAATCTGGAACGAATGATGCGCAAATATCCTGAACAATGGTTTAATTATTATAACTTTTGGAAGTGATAGCCACTGGTGAAGAAATCCTGAAATATATCCCTCAGCGAGCGCCCATGGTGATGGTGAGCGACCTGCATCACGCCGATGAAAAATCAGCCCTTACCGGTTTGCGTATTGAGGATCAAAACCTGTTCGTTGACCATTCGCTGTTCACCGAGCCGGGTATTGTAGAACACATTGCCCAGTCCATTGCACTGCAGGCGGGTTATGGTTTTATTAAAGCAGGAAAAAATGTTCCGGTTGGGTATATTGCAGCGGTGAAAAATCTCACGATCAATTATTTACCCGAAGTAAACCAGGAACTCACCACCCGCGTTGAAGTGATCAACAATGTGATGAATGTGGTACTGGTTTCGGCCGAGGTCAAGTGTCATGATCAACAGGTTGCCACTTGTGAGATGCGGGTTTTTATAAAAGAATAAATTTCATTTAACTATGAAAAAGCACATCCGATTTTTCCTGACCGTTAGCGTTGCGCTGATCCTATTTTCGGCGAAGGCGCAGACAAGTGATTTATTCGATCCCAAAACTCCATTTACCTGGTTGGGTATCGATTTTTCACAAGCCAAAGTAATTGGAGAACGCGAGCGTATCGCTACCGACACGCAGCTGAAAGACATGATCGCTGCCTGGAATGAGCTGATGATCAAAGAGGCATCGAAGTACAACGTAAAAAAGGCGTTTCACAAAGAGCAGGTAACCACCGACTTCTCACCGGTAATCAGTCATAACGAAGCGCTTGATCTCAGTGCAGTGCTGGTGGACAATCCAACCGATGAGGGTGATTTTAATACGGGCGTTATCAATGATATTATACAGAGTTATGACTTTGGCAGCCTGAATGGAATCGGGTTAATGCTTAATGTAGAGCGCTTTAGTAAACCTGCTGATAAAGCAACGATCTGGTTCACCTTTGTGAATATGGATACGAAAGAATTACTCTTTACCGAGCAGATGACGGCACCTCCTGCGGGTAGAGGTGTTCGCAACTATTGGGGAAGCACTGTATTTCTGATGCTGGAGAGAATTGAGAAGAAGGAATATCCGGTATGGAGCAAACGCAAAAGTACTCCTGTTGTCATCGCTCCGGTGGCCACCAACAAACAAATTGCCGATAACAACCCGAAAGTCACCACTACGAAACCCACTACCCCTGCTCCTGTTTCTACACGCGATGCCACCAAGAAAGAGACGAAAACAACAACTACCCCTGCAACTACTTCCACCGAAAACAAATCCGTGAAGCCGGGAGGTCAGTATTTTGCTTTGCTGATTGGCGTGTCCAAGTACAATGATCCACGTCTCAATCTGGACCACCCGGTGTCGGATGCACGTAAAATGAAGGAGACACTGGGCCAATTTTATGATTTCGAACCGGGCAACATTCTGCTGTTGGAAAATCCGACACGCGGAGAAATTTTCTCTGCCTTGTACAAGCTTCGCTCCCGTGTAACGACCAATGACAACTTACTTTTGTTTTATGCCGGGCATGGATTCTGGGATGAGAAAATCAAACAAGGCTATTGGTGGCCAAAAGATGCCTCTACTGAAGACCCCTCCAACTGGCTTTCGAACAGTGACCTGAGGGAACAACTGCGCGGCATCAACTCTGCTCACACATTGCTGGTGAGCGATGCGTGTTTCAGCGGAGGTATTTTCCGTACGCGAGATGCCAGTGCGATTAAAACGGCTTCTATTGATTATCAATTGCTTTACAAAATGCCAAGCCGCAGAGCCATTACCAGCGGAACACTGACTGCGGTACCCGATCGTTCGGTGTTCGTAGAATACCTGGTAAAGCGACTGACTCAGAACCAGGAGCAATTCCTTCCGGCACAACAACTCTTCAGCAGTTTGCGCCTGGCCGTCATCAACAACAGTGCTACTGTGCCACAGGAAGGCGTCATTGCTGAAGCCGGGGATGAAGGAGGAGATTTTATCTTCATGCGAAAGAAGGCCGCCAAGTAGTTTTTGCTTAACCCCGATGAACAGAAATGAAATTCAAAATACTTTTATTCCTCATAAGCCTGACCATCGCACCAGCGGTAAGCGCACAGACGAAGAACGATATATTTCATTACGATACCTCCATTACCTGGTTGGGGCTCGATTTTACGCAAGCCCGTTTTGTAGGTGATCGTGAGGCGTGGAAAGATGAAAGCCGTATGCATGAAACGCTTGAAGCCATGAACCACCTCATGATCAAGGAGCGCGACAAGTACGCTATTGCTGCCGCCATTGATAAACCTCAGGTAGAAAACGAACCAAGAATCACCATTATCCATAATGGAAAGCTGAATCTGATGGATCGCATTTCAGATTCGATGACCGATCATATCCTTAATGCATCCGATATACAGGAAATCGTACGCCACTATGACTTCAAAGGCCTGCAAGGCGTAGGGTTAATGTTCAACATCGAATCATTCAACAAACCCAGCGAGCAAGCCATCGTTTGGATCACCTTTGTCAACATGAATACCAACGAAGTACTGTTCACTGAAAAAATGACACAATCTCCCGGCGGTTTTGGTCTTCGTAACTACTGGGCGGGTGCCATCTATAAAATCATTAAAGACATCAACAAAAGTGATTACCAGCGATGGCGTAAAAAATACTATCGCAAAAGTTCTTAACTCCTACTTTTTTAACTGTACCCCTTGCTCCAACATCAAACTGAAGTTACTGTACGATTCAACGAAGCTGATCCACTGGGAATAGTGTGGCACGGGCATTACATCCGCTATTTTGAAGATGGCCGCGAAGCCTTCGGCAACCATTTTGGCATCTCTTACCTGGACGTCTATTCGCACGGCTTTGCCGTACCTGTAGTATCGGTTCATTGTGATTATAAAAAGCCATTGCGCTATGGAGAACGTGTGATTGTACAGGTAACGCATATCAATTCGCCGGCCGCCAAACTCATCTTTGAGTATCAGATATTTGAAGCTGAAACAAAGGAACTGGTTGCCACCGGCACTACTACGCAGGTTTTTGTAGATGTGAACTCCTTTCAACTGCATCTTACCAATCCTTCCTTCTTCGAAGTATGGAAACAAAAATGGAACCTTGACTAACCCATGAGAGCCGCCTGGGTCATTTCGGACAACATCATTTCTGCACTGGGAGCAACCACCGAAGAGAACTACCGTGCTGTGCGCGAGGGGAAGTCTGGCATTACCCCAATTCAATACCAGGGCATGAGCGAAAAGTGGCCGCTAGGCAAGATAACCGACTCCGAGATCGCTGATGAACGACACTCCGCATTAACGCGCTTTGAAAAACTGGCGGTGCAATCCGCTGAACAAGCCATCAGGAAAACATCCGTAGATCCGAAGTCAGATCGGACGATCTTTATTCTATCTTCCACCAAAGGGAACATCGAGTTGCTGGAGCAAGGATACGGTGACGATAAGCGAATACACCTGCACGAAGCAGCGAAAGCCATAGCCCGTTTTTTTGGTAATACCAACACGCCAGTAGTGGTATCAAGTGCGTGTATCTCCGGCGTCATGGCAATGCTCACAGCAAAGTATCTCCTGGAAAACAACCACTACGAACATGCGGTGGTGATTGGTGCGGATGTACTCTCCTACTTTGTCATTTCAGGGTTTCAGTCACTGCAGGCGATGAGCGCGGAAACCTGCAAGCCATTCGATAAAAAAAGGAACGGCGTGAACCTGGGCGAAGCAGCAAGCACCATCCTGCTTTCTTCCGAACCGATTGATTCTTTAAAAAACAAAATCAGAATCACAGGAGGAGGCCTGAGCAACGATGCCAACCATATCTCCGGGCCGTCACGAACGGGAGAAGAATTGAATGCCGCTATTCAACAAGCCCTGCGGGAAGCAGGTATCCGCAAAGAAGAGGTTGATTTCATTTCCGCACATGGAACGGCTACACGCTATAACGATGAGATGGAAGCAAAAGCCTTTTCCCTTGCCGGGATGGAGAATATACCATTAAACAGTTTGAAAGGATACGTGGGGCACACCTTAGGTGCTGCGGGCGTGCTTGAATCCATTATCAGTATTCATGCTTTGCAAAACAACGA
>JAHEZH010000153.1 GCA_023251155.1 Flammeovirgaceae bacterium
GATCGGATCAATAATGTTCACACCTGGTCGTTAGGCCAGCAGCGAATTTATGAAATCGGGCCGGACGAAGTTCCCAAGTCCATGAAGGAATTATTGCATCTGGTGCATCCCGATGACAGGCATTTGTTCATTCATGAATTTCCATTGCGTCTGCTCACGGAAGATAAAATTGAAATCACTCACCGGATCATTGGAAGGAAATCAGGGGAGTTAAAATACGTACGATCACATGTTGTGCGTGTACGTGAGCGCAATCAAATTCGAGGTTACAAAGGAATTAGCCAAAATATAACAGCACAAGTAGCGAGGGAAAACCAGATAAATGAGCTACTCGTAGAAACTCAAAATTTTGCCAAGACAGGTGGATGGGAAATGGACGTAGTAACTCAATCCCTTTTCTGGTATCCGGGAGAATTTGCACATTATGAGGTAACAAAGCCACCGGCTACGTTTTCAGACTTTATCCAATTCATCCATCCGGAAGATCGGCATATGATGGAGTCGCTTGTTATCACCTACTTGTCCAGCCGCAAGGAACCAACGGTAAATCGATTCAGAATCATAACGCCAAAGGGAAGAACGAAAGTAATCGCTACAAAGCTCATTCCTGTCTATGTAAAGGGGCGACTCACCAAACTAAGAGGGGTGACACAAGATTTAACGGATTGTTCTGGTGTACAATTCGACCCGACACAAAAGCGGAGTAGCAGTAAGCTCAGCGCAAAAATGGGCAGTTGGAACAAGGAAGATCAAAATCAACTCACTGATGACCTGATCGGTGCTCGACACTGGTCGTTAAAGGTAAGTTGGATATATCAGGTCGCGCAGAAGCGTATTTTCTATTCCGATACTTTCCACGATTTACTTACCAGTGTCACGGGTGGAGCACCCCACCACATCCACGAACTCCTTACTCGTATCCATCCTGATGATGCTAAAAAACTCGGTGAGATGTATCATCTCTACAGGGGCCAGCACACACAGGAAGAAGAATTCAATCTGCGTTTGCTGACCTCAGAAAAACGATATCAACTGTTCAGGATAATTGCCAGGCCTGTCTTCCATGGAGGCCGGCTGACGGAAATCATGGGAATAGTGCATGACGGAAACAGCTCACGGATGGCTTATGAGCAGCTATTAGAGTCTGAAGAACGATTCTCCAGTGTATTTAAGAACTCAGCTATAGGCAAAGCTATTTGCACACCTTCCGGCCATATTCAGGATGTTAATTTTTCATTGCAAAGCTTATTAGGATACTCGGAAAGCGAGTTTATTCAGGTAACCGTAGAACAGATCGTTCATCCCAACGACTTCAACGAATTCAATTCGAAATGGATGGCGATGTTCAATCAGAGCAAGGAGACTTTTCAGTTCGAGCATCGATTGATGAGAAAAGACGGTCAAATGCGCTGGGTGATTACCACTGCTACTGTGATCCGCTATTCCATCAATAATCTGCTTGTCGTTTTACAAATACATGACATTACAGAGAAAGTAAATTCCGAAAGAAAGGTAGTTGAGTATCAGCAGAAATTTATTTCCGCATTTCATGGCTCGTCCGTTGGTATGATGGTGGGCAAAATCGATGGGAACTTTACGGAAGTGAATGATGCGCTCTGTCATTTTTTAGGTTATTCCAGAAAGGAGTTATTACAAAAAGGACTGGCCGGTATTTCACATCCGGATGATGTACAACAAGACTCCAACAACATCCGGAAAATGATTACCGGAGAAATCAACGGCTTTACCGAGGAGAAGAGGTATGTTCATAAATCAGGTAAAATTGTTTTTGGTCTGCTTACGGTAAACTCCATCCGTGATGAAATGGGGCAGATCGGTAATATGATTGCACAAGTGCAGGACATTTCGAAAATCGTTGCCGCCCAGGTTTTTGCAGATAAAGAGCGAAAGAAATTTGAGCACCTGTTTAAGTATTCCGGTGTAGGTATGGCGCTCACCAATACCGATGGAAAAATAATGGAAGTGAATCAAGCACTATGTACGATCATCGGTTATAGTGAGAACGAATTACTTCAACTCACACTTGCTCAGATTAGTCATCCGGGCGATGCGAAACGTGGAGTAGACGATAGTGAGGCTTTGCTAAAGGGGAGCCTGGAGCATTCCACCTCAGAAAAACGGTACATCAGAAAGGGTGGAGAGATTATTTTTGTGATTACCACGGCCAGCTTAATTACCGATTCGGAAACGGGACAAAAATTTGTATTAACTCAGATTCAGGATATCAATGAATCAAAAAGAGAGGAGATCAAACGTTTAGAAATTGAAGAACGATACCGACACCTGGTGGAGAATGCACACTTGGGCATTACTTTCTCCAAGGATGAAAAAGTAGTATATGCCAATAAGGCTTTCTTTTCCATGTTTGAATTTTCAGACTCTGAGGATTTGGGCAATTTCAATTGGCTCGATTTTGCTTCTGAAGAGACCAAACCCATTCTTGTAAAAAGATTGGAGTCTATTCATCGTGGAAAGAAAACCGATAAGGTGTTTATCGGAAATTATTATACAAAAAAAGGCGCACTCAAAACGTTGGAGGTGCAAGGCAAGACCGTCAAGATTGCCAATGAATCCTACCGGATGGCAATTCTTACTGACCTGACCGATCGTCTGAACCTGGAAAGGACACTAAGGGAAACGCAAAAAGTATTTGACCAGGCGCAACAATTTACAGGTATTGGAAGCTGGCGATGGACAATTGAATCAGGGGAATTATTTTGGTCGGATAGCATTTACAAACTTTTCGGTTTTAAAAAATCCGATAAAATCTCGCATGATAATTTTATGAAGATCGTCCACCCGGACGACAGAGAGAAGCTATTAACTCAGAAAAGGGAGTGCCTGGTCAATGGTAAACCATTCGAAGTGGAACACAGGATAGTAGGTAGTAATGGTAAAATAAAGTGGATGCTTGAAAAGGGCAATGCGGTACGTAATCGGGATGGTAAAGCGATTGAAATGTACGGCATTGTGCGAGAGATAACAGCGGCAAAACGTTCTGCAGAAGAACTTTCGATCAGCAAAAATAAATATCAGCTTCTGGCGGAGTCAGGTCAGGAACTGATTTGTCTTCACTCGCTTGATGGCCATTTTCTGTATGCCTCTCCATCCCTTAAACTATTGCTGGGTTACGATCCTAACAAGATCCCCTCATCCCTTAAATCCATTGATCTGATTCATCCGGAGGATCATTCTACGTTTAATCAATTGATGGCCGATGCTACCCAAAAGAAAGGCGATATCGTAACGGCCCGGATTCGCTTCAGAAGTAAACAAGGCCGCTACCTGTGGTGTGAAAAAAATGTAAGGGCTATGCTGGATCAGAACGGAAAAGTGGTGTCTTTCCGATCCCTTACCAGAAATATTGACTCACAGGTTGAGTTTGAGAACCGGCTGAAAGAGACCAACGATCAACTGGAAAAAACATTGGCGGAATTGAAGGAGGCTTCTGAGGCAAAAGAAAACTTTCTTTCGATTATGAGTCATGAGATCAGAACCCCTCTTAATTCAGTAATTGGGTTAAGCAATGTATTGATCCGAAGAGATCCGCGACCCGATCAAATTGAAGTGGTAAAGACATTGAAGACTTCTGCAGATAATCTCATGCATCTGGTCAACGATATTTTGGATTTTAATAAAATCAGATCGGGCAAAGTGCAGCTCGTTATCACCTCCTTTAGCCTGCACGACTTCTTAAAGCAAATCCATGCCGGATATAAACTGGCTGCACTGGACAAGAATTTGAATCTGTTGCTGCAAGTGGATCCTAAAATCCCTGGCAGACTGAAAGGGGATACCGTGCGATTAAACCAGGTGTTTACTAACCTGTTAACCAATGCGCTCAAATTTACCCTACAAGGTCAGGTAAAAATGAATGTCTCCTTAAAGGAAGAAACAAGGGAAGCGTGTACAATTACATTTCGGATTGCCGATACGGGTGTGGGTATTCCTGAAGATAAGCAGGAAATTATTTTTCAGCCTTTCCTTCAATCGGATGCCAATATTTCAAGACAGTATGGGGGTACAGGACTTGGCCTTTCCATTGTAAAGTCTTTAGTAGAATTGATGAACGGAAAATTGAGTCTGGAAAGCGTACCCGGAAAGGGTTCTGTTTTTAGTCTCGAAATTAAACTCCAGAAAGCAGACGATAAAGCATTCCCCGATAAAACAATTGACGCGAATCATATTCAATTAAGTAAAAAGATCATTGAGGTCTTATATGTTGAGGATGTGGAATCCAATCGTTTTCTCATAGAAAGCTTATTGAAAGACAATAACATAAAATGCATAGCCGTATCTTCGGGTAGAGCTGCGTTACGTCTTACTGCGTCAAGAAGATTCGATTTGATTTTGATGGATATTCAAATGCCGGGTATGGATGGCTACCAGGCTACTCAAAAGATCCGCCATCAGGAGAACGGAAAAAACAGAAAAACAGCCGTTATTGCATTTACGGCCGAACCGTATTCGTCAGAATTGAAGAATAAAATAATTCGTAATCAAATGCAATACGTTATCTCAAAACCCTTTGATGCCGACCTGCTGATTGAGAGCATCCGGAAATATGCCAATACGAGCAACGCCTCTGATTCGTTTTTCTCTTTTGCTTTTTATGAAGAGACGTTTAATAACGACAGGAAATATCTAAAGAAATTTACCAAATCGTTAATTGATGAATTGATGCGTTTCGATAAAAATCTCGCTAAGAATAATAAAGTGAAAGACGTGATCAGTATCCGAAGCGAAGTACACAAGATAAAACCCATTGTGAAGAATTTACGCTACTATGATCTTACGGACCAGCTGAACATCTTCCGGCTTTACGACCAATATACACCAGAAGTAAATTCAGCGGTTAAAGAAAGTCGGAAATTAACCACCCGGCTCTTAAACAAATTGAGGAAGTTGGATTACTAATAAGACCCATAATCAAAATCAATATGAATGAATTGGCAAAAAGACAACTGAACTTGTTGGTTCACCTGGCCGGTATAGACGGTAAGTTTGAGAAATCAGAACATGAACTTCTTAATCAGTTCATTAAAGAGAAAGGCCTGAGAGCGAACAGCCTTGATCAGAAAACCTACCCCGTGCGGTTCAGCGATTTTTCGAAAAGTGAGGGTAAAGCAGAATTGTTATACTGGGCGTTGAAATTGATGCATGCAGACGCTGTGGTTCATCCTAAGGAAATTCTCTTTTGTGAGCACCTGGCTATCAAGTTAGGCTACACCAAAGAAATTGTTTTCGCGTATTCGAAGGGATTACTTTCCGAGTATAGTGTATTTAAGAAGAAAGCCACCGACTTTCTGGATACGGCCCGATAATTACCACACTCTACTTGTCAGCTCTCTGGTTGAGAGGCGATGGGATAACCCTAAGGAAAGATCCCAATCAATATGCCTGTATCCTAATTAGTGAGTTAATCGATTCATTTGATCGGTCAATCGGTCAGTGGTAAATCAAATCGGGTACGCCATTCTTCCTTTTTTTTATATTCATTTCCTCTAAGGCATGCCTGATACATAACCAAGAGAAAAAAATATTGTTTAAATGAAGGTAAGTTAACAGGGAATTAAGAAACCGGATATGGCTAACAAAAGGTTGGTGTTGAATGTTGGCGTAATCGGAACAAATTCATTTTTTTTATAGCCATTTGATTATAAATAAATTTTACACTTTTAATCACTATGCAAAAAACAGGCAATTATTGTATTGACATTCGTTTTGAAGAAATCAAGTTGCCATCCACTCAGGAGATATTGGTTCTTGGGAAAAATTCTCCACACGGTAAAATCGGTATACTCAAATCATTGGAAATGCTGATTCCGGAGGCTTTTGAAGTCTTCGATGTAGAGCATGAAGTGGTGCAGGCCGTATTCATTCATAAAAAGATTTTAAAACGAATGCCTGATTATCTGGTGTTGAAAATTCTCAAAGAAAGGGTATTCCCATTTTTAAATGAAGGAGATGTGTTGAAGGTTGACTTTAAAATTACAACTATTTATAATGCAGTTGAGATTGCTGCAGAACAATGAAGATTAGTGAAAAACTGAGTGAAAACTATGTCGTTGCCTCTTGTTATGAAGGTATACATAAATTCCAAAGTCGAATTCGGGAAGGCATAGCTGTAATTGTAAAAGAAAAAGAGGAGTTCATAGGTCTGGTAACCGCTCAGGATCTGCTGCTACGACCACATAATCTGATCATTGATTGTATGGTACAAAGACCAAGCTTGGATTCGGAAAATGAACTGTTCCCCGCCTTACTGACCATGTTTAAGACTAATTATGACTTTCTTCCGGTGGTTCATCAGGGAATGTTTGAAGGAATTGTGTCCAGACAAGAACTGTTCATGGAATTTATAAGAAAAGCCGAAGACACGGATGAGTCATCATTGATACTTGAACTAAAAAAAGAACTTGCTTTACGAAACCGGTTCCTTGCCATCATCGGACATGATATAAAAAATATGTTTAATCAAGTGCTGGGCAGCCTCGAACTTCTCGAAAGGAAAATTGAAGCGATCGGAGATGAGAAAATGCAATCCGTTTTGAATCTGGCGAAACGTTCAGCTATGCAGGTGAACGCCACTTTTGAAAATATGTTGTTGTGGGCACGTCTGGGCACGGGTCAGCTTCCTTTTAATCCTGAAAAACTTCTGATGAAGGAACAGTTTGAAAAAGTGATCGGCCAGTATCAGCTAGCCGGGAGCGTGAAAAATATCCGAATAAAATCCCTTCTGGAAGAAGACATTGAATTGCTTGCCGACCGAAATATGCTGAGTTGTATTTTGCTTAATCTGGTGTACAATGCAATTAAATTTACACTGCAAGGTGGTGATATCTTGCTGGATGCAAATCAGGGGCAAAACCATGTGGAAATCATTGTGATAGATACTGGTACCGGTATTTCGCTACACCGGAAAAATAGATTATTTACGTATGAACAATCTTCGGTTGGCACTCTGGATGAAATAGGAGCGGGTATGGGACTAATTATATGCAAAGATTTTGTGGAGCGACATGGTGGAACTATTGAGATTGAGAGCGAGGAAGGCCACGGCACTTGCGTTATTGTTACTCTCCCTCAGGGCTTGGTGCTAACCAATACTAATCTATTCCACACTTCAAACCCAAATTGAAATGAACGATATTCATTTGTGGGGAAACGCGCGCCTCGTGATTTACCATTCGCCTACTGTAAAATAGCTTACCCGTCTTGCGTGCATTTCAAGTTCAATGCACGATCTTCTTCATAAGTATTTTTCCAAAATGTGAAAAAGCTGTGTGCTGCTCACCGGCTTGACCAGGAAATCATTGGCGCCGGCTTCAATGGCATCTTGCATATCTTTTTCCTCCAGGGAGCCAGTCAGGGCAATAATGGGGACCTCACTAAATTCCCTGATTTTCTTTGTAGCCAGATTGCCATTCAGTATGGGCATGTGAATATCCATTAAGATAATATCGTAACGCACTTCGTACATTTGAGATATTGCCTTGGCTCCGTTTTGAACTACGGTTGTTTCACATCCCCACTCTTCCAGGAAGGAAGAAAAGACCAATGCATTGATTTCGTTGTCTTCCACTATCAATGTTTTTTTTCCGCTAAAAGGAAACTCCCTCAGCAAATCCACTCCCTTTAACGGAGTTAAGTATTCGATCCATTCATAGCGCAACTCATCCTCCTTTATCTTCTCGTGTATTACTAACCCGGGATAAGAAAAAGGGTGACTCAGTTTATTCTGTCCGTATGCCTTTGATTTCCAGAATCCCTGACCGCAGATGGCAACCCGGAGGGCTACTGCCTGTCCGGAAAGACCTTGCAATAATAATTCAATGTCAATAACTCCATTGATCAAGGTGGTGGAAACGTGACGTGTTACCTCTTTGATTGCCTTCAATAGCGAACCTGGCTCACCCTGAAATACATCAGGTAATTCAATATCAATACTAAGTCGGAGAATATTGGTCTTATCCACCAGGCCATTCAACTCCTTCGTTAGTAAATTACATGTACTGCGCAATTCAAAACTATCCATAAGAATATTACTGTTCATGAATTTTCCATTTGCAAGAATACAATAATTCAAAATAGATATTGTTTCGGGCATGAGAATATATGTTCACTCTGAGTAAAATTACGGAGAAGAGAAGCCGTATTTTTCTACATGGCGAATCACGTATTTGCTTGTTTGCTTTGTGAAAAAAGTAATGGGCAACCATGGATAGTAAATTCGAATCTGAAAACTGTGGGCACGAGATCATCGATTCGCTTCATACTCACTTGCGGAATGGGATTTTCAGAACTTCTCTGACAGACGGTATTTTGTATGCCAATAACGCACTGATGGATATGCATGGATATGCCTCCCTGGCAGAGATTCAATCCATTCCTCATCGTGCATTGTATGTCCATGGAGAGACGTACGAGTACTTAATGGATAAAATTCTGAAAGAAAAATTAATCATTGACCATCGTGTTTTATACAAAAGGAAAAATGGCCGCCAATTCTGGGGGTTATTGACGTGTAAACTATTGACCCGTAATGGTGAGCCAATGCTTGAAGGCAGTATTCAGGACATCTCTGAGTTAGTGAAAGCAGAGGAAACCCTGGCCGAAACAAAAAGGGCATCGGAGAAATTAACCTTAGAGTTTGAACGGTTCATCTACAGCGCCTCTCATGACATACGCTCTCCGATCAGTTCTATCCAGGGGTTGATCAATATTATGAAAATGGAGTTTCAGGATATGAATGCCATGAATCTTGTTGATTTAATGTCGGTCAGCATTAACAGACTTGATCGTTTTGTGAAAGCCATCGTCACTTTTGCGCAAAATTCAAAACAAGAAATTAAACTGACGCATATTGATTTTCAGGAAATACTGGATACGGTTTTGAATCAATTAAAGCAGCATCTTTCATTCCCGAAAGTTTCCGTCTTCAGCGAAGTGGACAACCGCATTCCTTTTTTTACCGATAGGTTTCGCCTGCGAATCGTATTATACAATGTCCTTAAAAATGCCTTTGATTACTCGGATGAGAAAAAACACAACCCAATTATTGCTATTCAGATCAGAACCCTGCCTGAGAAGGCAGTCATTGAAATAGTGGATAATGGTATAGGCATAGCTCCCGTGCACAAGGAAAAAGTCTTTAGCATGTTTTACCGTGGCAGTGAGTTGTCGACAGGTTCAGGCATGGGGCTATATACTGCACATGATGCAGTGATTCGTCTCGGGGGAACCATCACTTTAAACTCGGATTATGGTATAGGAACCACTATTCGTATCGAGTTTCCCAATACAGACAAGGGCAGACTGATGATAAAAAAAATGTCGATGAAATACCGACACTGAAAGCAATGGCCTTATTACCTCCGCTTCCTTTATCACCTCCGCATTGGCTCCTTATTTATACGGAGAACACGTTCGCTTAATCGTCATGACCTGCTCGATGGGCGTACCTGCTGTAGTGGAAGCGAATTGCCTTGCGGAGCATAGTTCAAAAAGATCACGCAAGTTCATTTGTATGTGCCGCCTTACTCTGATGGACCTGAAACAGGGACCGATAGGAGTATCACTCAAGATCAAACGTTTTCGTTCTGCATTCCCTGCTTTTATTTATCTAAGTAAAAATACGGAACGGGAATTCAGTATTTAATTGATGGTTACCTACACAATAAACCTGAAAAGGTAAAGCAAGTCTTGAGTCTACTTTTGACCATGCAGACCGAAGATATAAACGAACACTTCAGATGATACTATCAGTAGTCAATCATAAAGGAGGAACCGGCAAAACAACAACAACGGTTAATTTGGGTAGTGGGCTTGCTGCTGCCGGTAAGCGCGTACTGTTAATTGACTTTGATCCGCAAGGTAGTTTATCGTATTCCCTTGGCCTGGCAGATCAGTCACTCACCATTGCTGATGTGTTAACGGGTGACTGTACGATGCAGGAGGTCATGCAGCAACGGGAAGGAATGGATGTACTGGCTGCCAACTCCACATTGGCGGATGTGGAGCTGGCCATGGCAAAGTCGGAAGAGCACTTGTCGCACCTGAAAAACATCCTGGTGACGTTATCCGGTTATGAGTATGTGCTGATCGATTGTCCACCCACACTTTCATTGTTAACACTCAATGCGCTGGCAGGCTCTGACTTTGTGATTATTCCCATGCAGATGGATGTGTTGGCACTGCGTGGCCTTGACTCCATGCTGGACATCCTGAAAAAGATAAACTTAATTAACAAGCATATCGAAGTATTGGGTGTGTTGCCTGTTATGGTCGAGCCGCGGAAAAATATTTATCAGGAGATCTTAAGACACATTCAAACTCATTATGACGTGCGGATTTTCGAGAACGTGATCCGCAGCAGTGTAAAGGCAGCGGAAGCCCCTTCCTTTGGAAAAAGTGTGGTGGCTCATGCTCCGCTCTCCACCACTGCCATGGATTATAAAAAACTGGTTTCAGAGATGCTTCAAATCGAAGAAACAGCTTATCGCAACCGGCATCCAATAAATCTCTAAATCTTTAGCTATGGCCCTTGGCAATAATCTTAAAAAAGTAAAACTCATACCCAACGGTATGCTTGAAAATCAAAAAGAACGAATCACCGAAAACAAAGAAATGATGGAAACTCAAACAGAAATGCCTACGGCTGTAAAAGCAAAGTCCAGTGGCAATGGTCATGCCAACGACCAGATGTTGGACATTAAAGGTCAGCTTGATGCGATCAACCAGGCTTTTGCATTTATCGAATTTGACACACAAGGAAATATCCTGAGTGCCAATGATATCTTCCTTGATACCCTGGGGTATAAGTTCAGTGAGATCAAAGGGAAGCACCACAGCATGTTTTTAGAGGCTACCTATGCTCGCAGCAACGAGTACAAGAAATTCTGGAATGACTTACGCAGAGGCGAATCACAGTCTGGCGAGTTTAGCCGTGTCGCCAAAAACGGAGAAGTCGTGTGGTTGTTAGCTTCGTATACTCCCGTTACAGATGAAGATGGAAAGGCCGTAAAAGTGATTAAGCTCGCCACCAACATCACTGAATCCAAATTGCTGAATGCCGATTATAAAGGCCAGATCGATGCCATTAGAAAATCACAAGCGGTCATCTCATTTGAAATGGACGGTACCATCATTGAAGCGAATGATAATTTCCTCAACCCGATGGGCTATCAACGATCGGAAGTGCAGGGGAAACATCACCGGATTTTTGTGGAAGAAAGTTACGGTCGCAGCACGGCCTATTCCGAATTTTGGGCAAAGCTGAATCGTGGTGAATTTGTAGCAGAAGAGTTTAAACGCATTGGCAAAGGAGGAAAGCAAGTTTGGATACAGGCTTCCTATAATCCCATTCTTGACTTAAATGGAAAGCCTTTCAAAGTGGTGAAGTTTGCTACCGATGTGACGGAGCAGAAAATAAAAAATTCGGATTACGAGGGACAGTTGGCAGCCATTGGCAAATCCAATGCGGTAATTGAGTTTGATATGGATGGCACCGTCATTACCGCCAACGATAATTTTCTCAATGCACTGGGTGGTTATTCACTTAATGAAGTGAAAGGTAAACACCATCGCATGTTTGTGGAACCCGCCTACGCACGTAGTGCAGAGTATGCGGACTTCTGGAGAAAGCTAAACAATGGGGAGTTCTTCGTGGGTACCTACACGCGCATTGATAAACGGGGTAAAGAAGTGTATATCCAGGCATCCTACAATCCCATTCTTGACTTGAATGGAAAGCCTTTTAAAGTGGTGAAATACGCACTCGATATGACTGAGGTGATTCGTGCCATCAAAGGTATGGCATCGGGTGATTTAAGCATTCGCTGTGATGAATCAGTTGACAATGGAGGATTAACCGCTGAAATTAATAAAGCACTTGAAAACCTGAACGCTGTTTTAGGGCAAATCAATCAGGGCTCGGATGTAGTCGCTAAATCATCCAACCTGTTGCAGAAGAAAGTGGAAGATATGAAGCGCAATACGGCCGAAGTAGCTACGGCCATTGCGCAGATGGCGAAAGGTGCGCAAGACCAGGCCGCCAAGACGGATGAATCTTCCAAACTGGTAAATCATGTAATGACCTCCGCCAATGAAATGGAGAAAAGAGCCAACCTGATCAATAAGGCGGCAGAGCGTGGATTAGAAAGTTCCACTCAAGGACTCAAGACCGTAAAAGTGCTGGTTGAAAATATGACGGGCATAAAAGAATCAGCAGGCCAGACAGCGCAGTCCATTGGAGTGCTTACCAAGCGTACAGAAGAAATTGGACGCACACTGAATGTGATTACCGACATCGCTGGGCAGACCAACCTGCTGGCCCTGAATGCTGCTATTGAAGCCGCACGTGCTGGCGATGCCGGGAGAGGCTTTGCAGTGGTGGCTGAAGAGATCCGCAAGCTGGCCGAAGATTCAAGAAAGTCGGCTGTAGAGATTGAGAAGATCATTGGTGATGTGCAGAAAGACACCGTAGCTGCGGGTAAAGCCATTGATACCATGGAGGCCAGTGTAAAAGAAGGAAACAAGTCGAGTGTGGAAGCGGAAAAAATATTTCAGGAGATCGCAAAATCGACCGATGAGACCTTCGGTGCATCAAAAGAAATACAGGCAGCCACTTTAACGCAAAAAGAATCCATCGGAAGTGTGGTCAAGAATATCGAGCAGATTGTGGTGGTCTCTGAGGAAACGGCGGCGGGTACGCAACAAGTAGCAAGCTCCAGCACACAGATGAGTAACGGCATGATGGAGATTGCCAAAGCCGGTGATGAGCTATCGGCGGTGGCTGCCGAGTTGCAGGCGGGTGTTACACAGTTTAAGCTGAAGAAGTAAAGTAAGTTGAGGGTAAGCTGTTCGGGAATACCGACAGAACATCGATCAAACAACAGGAACAACTAGGAATAAACAATGCCATGAACGAATCAAAAACAAAGAATAGTGAATCCTCCAGGCAGGTAACCACCATGCAGATCGTTGTATTCAAACTGGGACAGGAAGAATACGGACTGCACATCGATCAGATCAAAGAAGTAGTGATCACACCGGCCATTACCCGGATGCCACAGACACCTCCCTTTGTGAAAGGTGTTGCCAACATCCGAGGCAATGTGATTGCGTTGCTCGACCTGGAAGAAAAATTCGGACTGGTACGCAATCAGGAATCCGGTGTACATGGAAATAATTTTACACTGGTTATTGAAAGCAATGAATATAAGATGGGGGTTCTTGTTCGGGAAGTACCCAACACACTTTCTATTTCTTCATCCAGCATTGAGGATACTGTATTCACGGGTGACCACCAGTCAGAACAAGCATACATCACTGGCATTGTCAAGCTGGAGAAGCGCTTGATTATCATGATTGACATTTTCAAGGTCATCAATGATCAGGAAGCACAACAACTTTTCAGAAAGCAAAATACACAGGTGGAAGTATGAGAAGACGAACGTTAAACATCAACGAAGTAGAGGTATCCGATAAGCCGGTATTGTACACGTGCTATGGCTTGGGCTCTTGTATCGGTTTATTTATTACCGACCGAACAAAAGGATTGTCGGGAGCTGCACATATTCCACTGCCGTTTTCTCCTGATACCGGAGTATTTCTTGGTGCAACGCAACTCATCCACGAACTCCTCAACGCCATGAGTGCATTGGGTAGTGACTTGAAGTCACTGCGTGCCAAAGTGGCCGGCGGGGCACATGTGTATCAAAGTTCTTCTAACATCGGTGAGCAAAACGCCAGCATTGTGCTGGATAAGTTGGTCATTAATAAAGTTTACATCGCAGCGAAAGATGTGGGAGGAAGCATTTCACGAACAGCCCGATTCAACAGTGTGACTGGCGAATTAGAAATTTCTACTTCTGAGAAAAAGACCTATTACCTGTAAAACAGGCAGGGTGAACGATAAAATTGAATAAGAGTAAACGATAACAATAGAACATGTCAAAGAATGTATTAGTAGTTGACGATTCGCTTTACATGCGTACCGTGATTAAGGACGCCCTGGAGCAAGCTGGCTACCGGATTGTTGGGCAGGCCGCTAATGGAGAAGAAGCCATTGATCTGGCATTTGAACTTCAACCCGATATTATCACCCTTGATAATATTCTTCCCGATATGATTGGCACGGACATTCTGAAAGTGTACACGGAAGAAGGGCTATTGTCCAAAGTAATCATGATTAGTGCGGTCGGTCAGGAATCCGTAATTCAGGAAGGATTAAGCCTGGGAGCCAAGGCGTATATCGTAAAACCGTTTACCTCGGAGCAGTTGCTGGCCGAGGTGGATAAGCTCTGATTGACAGTGCATGAAGTCAGGTGCTAAAATAAAAACCCTGTTGATCGAGGACTCAGGGTTTATGA